>JAZRLK010000047.1:0-86432 GCA_045646805.1 Faecousia sp. | reverse complement strand
TCTCTTGGTACAATCTTACTTGTTCAGGTAAGCTTGCGATAGAAGAAACTGCCTACTATGAGATTGCCACGCCCCTGACGGGGCTCGCAATGACACAGAGGTACGATACTCTGTGCGTTAGTAAGATAAATTCTAATTTATCTTACAGGACGGGGGTATCCCCCGTCCTGTAAGTGAATAATTGCATTATGCAGGAATGACGAAGCAGCCGGTGCCGGGAGCCAGAATTGCGGTGTAGCTGCCATTTGTCAAATCTACGATTTGGCTGGACAGCGCGCCGTCAACCAGGGTATAAACTCTGGCGCGAGTGCAGTTTGCGAAGGTTACGGTAACGGAGTTGTTGCCGGTAACAGCAGCCGGGTCATTGTAGTTGACCACCATGTAACCGTTCAGGCTGTCCTTGGTGAAGCAGCCGATGATAGCATCGTCTGTGGAGGAGTAGCTATCCAGCACGCCGTTGGAAGCATTGGTCAGAACCAGATTTGCAACGCTGTTGAAAGCATCGCCGTTGTGGCTGTTTACAGAACCTGCGCTGGTGACGATGCCGTTCCAGGCAAAGCTGTTAACCACATCGGCAAAGCACAGAGCCTGGTTGCCTTCCTTAACCAGGTCATAGATACGCTTGCTGCCATCCTGGTTCATAATGGCCTCGAAGTCGCTGTTGGAATTGTAGGCAAAGTACTCAAATACATCTGCGCCCATAGCAAAGCCGGTGTACAGCTGCAGAGAAACTTCAGCTGCAGATACGATATCACGGGAGGTCTTGTTCTTCAGGTCTTCCGCCTTAAAGGTCTGGATGCACAAACCGAAGTCGTCCTCACCGGCTACCTGCGCTGCGATCAGACAGTTGAGCAGATAGGTGTCCTGAATACCGCTTTCAAAGGTGCCGCCGATACCGAAGAAGCCGCCGTACTTACCCTGGTCATGAACGAAGGGATAGTTGTCGAAGCTGATGGATGCACCGCTGGCACTGGTCAGCTGATCATTGAAGTTTGCCTTGTAGGTTGCCAGGAAATTCCGGTAGCCTTCCACATCAATGGCGCTGAGGGTAGCACCGTTTACGCTGGTATAGTGATCCCAGGAGCTCATCGGCACGTGGTTGGAGTGGTAGTATTTATCCGCAAAGTTCTGATTAAACCAATCCCTTACCGCTGCCATTGCAGAAAAGTCGCTGGTTGCAGTCTGACCGGATGCATTTTTCAGCGCTTCTGTTTGGAACATCTCGTCAACCATATAGAAGCCGTCGATAGTATCCTGATACAGCAGCAGGGCCGCAGTCAGATTACCGGTAAAGTAATCGGCGGTATTGTGGTGGTTCCGAATCCAAACATTCAGACCGGCCTTATCAATATTCTCCAGGGAGGTCAGATAATCGTTGTAAACCGTGAGGATATAATCCCGGTCGGTGGTATAGACCTTGCCGCCTGCCTTCAGGGAAGTACCGGCCTTCAGAATATACTGCGTGCCGGGCTTATTGCAGCCGCTGAAGTTGAAGGTGAAATACACCGCACCGGACAGCTCGCTATAGCTGAACCAGGCAACAGCCTGTGCGCCTTCGGTGGTTTCCAGAATGATGTTATGACCATTTTGACCCAACAGGAAATCGCCATAGGTTAAACCGGTGGGGATATTGGTCTTCAGCTGGATAAACTTTCCGGCAGCGGCATTCAAGGACAGGTTTAAGATGGAAGCGTCCATACTCCAATTGGAACCGTCGAAGGTGAAGGTGTAGTCAGAATCCAAGGTGTAGGTTCTGCCATCGGTGAAGCCGAATACTGCGCCCTTGGGCAGCACATAGGACTGACCGGCTGTAAAGGCATTGTTGAAATTGAAGGTCAGAACGATGGTGCCGTCGGCATTGGCCATACCAATCCAGCCAACCCACTGTACAGCATTGCCGCTCTGATCAATGCTGCAGCCGTTCTGGTCTGCAGTAAAGTTTGCGACAGGCGTAGATGCAGGCAGGTTGGTATTGACCTGGATCAAGGTGCTGGTACCATAGCGGTAAGCAAAGTTCAGACCGCTTGCAGGAGCATTGGCAGTTTCCATAGAAACGGTGAACAGCTCATCGGGACCCTTTGCATAGGTATGGTCTTCTGTCAGCAGGGAGGTATTGAAGCCCAGACCCTTGTACTCTTCGATCTTTGCAGGATTCTTGGAATCCACAGGCAGATCCGCAAAGGTGATCACATTGCCGCCGGTGAAATTGCTCTCGTCCAGCACATCTGCAGCAGGTGCAGGTTCTTCGGCTGTCCATTCGCTGTCATTCCAGTACAGCTGGGTATCTTGATACAGCTTATAGCTGCTGCCATCGGTAAAGCCGAAGACTGAACCGGCAGAGAGGATATAGCTCTGACCGTAGGTAAATGCGCTGTTGAAATGGAAGGTCAGCACGATGATGCCGTCTACATTTTCCATACCGACCCAGCCAACCTGCTGACCGTTCTGGATCAGAGCGCAGCCGTTATCCCCAGCCAGGAAATTGGCGCAGGGTGTTTCAGAGGGCAGGTTGGTGTTGACCTGAAGGGTATTGCTGTTGCCCCAACGGTAGGTCAGGATAATAGGCGCTACATCGCCCCAGGCAGAGCCATCCCAATACAGGATAACATCTTCGGGCAGAGTGTAGCTGCTATCGTCGGTAAAGCCGAAGACAGAACCGGCGGGAATGATGTAGTTTTGACCGGCCTCAAAAGCAGCATTGAAATGGAAGGTCAGCACGATGGTACCATCCACATTGTCCATACCAATCCAGCCTACCTGCTGATACTTGTTGGCATCCTGCTTCAGGTCACAGCCGTTCTGGTCAGCAGTAAAGTTGGCAATGGGTGTGGAGGCAGGCAGGTCAGTATTGTACTGAATCACATTGCCTGCACCCCAACGGTAAGACAAAGAAATATTCTTCACTTCCGGTACAGGAGCTTCGGCAGACCATTCGCTGCCGGTCCAATAGAGGGTGATATCCTCATACAGTTCGTACTTGCTGCCGTCGGTAAAGCCGAAGACAGAACCGGCTTCCAGAGTATAGCTCTGACCGACTTCATATGCAGCATTGAAATGGAAGGTCAGAACAGTTGTTCCGTCTACCGCTTCCATACCGATCCAACCTACTGTCTGATCGCCACTTTGGATTACAGCACAGCTATTGTCGTCGGTGGTGAAGTTTACACAGGGAACGGATTCAGGCAGATTGCTGTTAAACTGGATCAGGCTGTCCGTACCGTAGCGATATGCCAGGGTGATCCGGTCTTCCGGGGTATCCACCGACCAGCTGCTGCCGTCGTAAGTAAACATATAGTTGCTATCCAGCACATACTTGTTGCCGTCAGTAAAGCCGAAGACCGCGCCCTTGGGCAAGAAGTAGGTCTGACCGGCCTCAAATGTGCCGTTGAAGTTAAAGGTCAGAACGATGGTGCCTTCTGCATTGGCCATAGAGATATAACCAACATTCTTATACAGGTTGGCAGACTCATCAATAGAACAGCCGTTATCGGTTGTCAGGAAGTCCTTCAAAGGAGTAGTTGCAGGCAGGTCGGTATTAACCTGGAAGACATTAGCTGCACCCCAACGGTACTGGAAGCTAATGGACTTTTCTTCCACCACAGGAGCTTCAGCAGACCATTCAGATCCGTTCCAATAGAGGGTGATGTCCTCTGCCAGTTCATACTTGCTGCCATCGGTAAAGCCGAACAGGCTGCCTGCGGACAGGGTGTAGCTCTGACCAACTTCAAATGCAGCGTTGAAATTGAAGGTCAGCACGATGGTGCCTTCTGCATTGGCCATAGAAATATAGCCTACCTGCTGATCGCCGCTCTGGGTGATCTGGCAACCATTATCTGCAGCCAGGAAATCCTTCAGGGGAGTGGTTGCAGGCAAATTGGTATTGAATTGGATCAGATTAGCCGCACCATAACGATAGGACAGGCTGATGGCAGGCTCTTCAGCTACCATAGACCAACCGGAACCGTCGAAGGTGAAGGTGTAGTTCTTATCCAGTGTGTACTTGCTGTTATCGGTAAAGCCGAAGACTGCGCCCTTAGGCAGAGTATAGGTCTGGCCAGCCTCAAAGCTGCCGTTAAAGTGGAAGGTAATCACGATGGTACCGTCCACATTGTCCATACCTGCCCAGCCAAACCACTGGTAAGCATTGGCAGACTGGTCGATATCAGAGCCGTTATCGGATGCGGTGAAGTTCACGCAGGGAGTATCGGAGGGCAGAGTGGTATTAACCTGGATGAGGTTTGCAGTACCGTAGCGGTAGTTAAGGCTCAGGCTGCCGGTGCGGTTCTGTGCCACGCCGGTAAATACCTCGGCTGCCTGGAAATAGCCGTTGGCTGCCACCAGCATATTCTTCAGGGCTGTGCTGGAGCTATCTTTGTTGTACATACGAATGATGTAGGTCATGGGGCTGTAGCTGAAGGTGATTTTGCCGCCGTTGCCGGTGACAGAAACATTCAGCGCAGTATCCATCTGGTCGGGGTTGATATCCGCAACCTCGATATAGAACATATCGCCCTTCTGCACAGGAGTGCCGTGGCTGAAGGTCAGACCTGCGGTGCTGCCGGTGAAATAGAACCGAACAGCGATCTTGGACTTAAATACCATAGATGCGCCGTAGAAATCCACGCCGCCGAGGGTGTCGGCAACTTCCACATCGGGAACTTCTGTGCCGATCACAGCAGAGGTTTCCATCTCATAACCGGCATTGGCCAGATCATTAGCATTATGATTGAAATAAAGCTGTGCCTTTGCGCCGTAGTTGAGCATTTCCTTGGCAAGAGCCTTGGTTTCAGCGGTGTAGTTGTTCTCCAGCAGATAATGGGCATAATCCTGAACGGAATAGGTCTTGTTCAGAATATTGCTTGCGCCATCATTCACTGTCAGAACGATGTCTGCTGTCATTTCCGCAGCTGCCAGATCTACAGAAAGATCATAGCCGTTTTCCCCTGCAGTCATAGAAGACAGGGTGTAAGCAGCTCTTTCTGCGCCGCCAACAGAAATGGCAGCGGTTGCATTGGCAGCTTCTGTTTTGACATAGAAGTGCATGGTCAGATCATCGCCCAGCATCAACTGCTGACCGACAACTTCTGCTTCTGCGGCAAATGCAGCCATAGGCGCAAAACTTGCCAGCATACACAGGGTTAACAGGATCGCGAGGAACTTTTTGCTGAATTTTTGCATGTTTTTTCCCTCATTTCTTTTATTTTCAGGAAGTTTCCTTCCCAGAATTACGATTTTGTATTGCCTTCCTTGGGACAGGGCATTGCCCCGTCCCTACAGGTTAGGTTTTTATTCGCTTACGGTCCAGGATGAGCCGTTATAGGTAAAGGTATAGTCTTGATCCAGAATATACTTTTTACCATCGGCAAAGCCGAACACCGCGCCTTTGGGCAGGAAGTAGGTCTGCCCGGCTTTAAATGCGCTGTTGAAATGGAAGGTCAGAACCATAACACCGCCGGTTTCGGAAGGGTTATGCATCTGAATCCAGCCGATCTGCTGATATTTGTTGGCAGATTGGTCGATATTGCAGCCATGATCCGTTACCAGGAAATTGGCAACCGGTGTAGATACAGGCAAATTGGTATTGACCTGAATAACATTGGCTGCGCCGTAGCGGAACTGGAATGTCAATGCATCTTCCGGTTCTTCTGCCACCATAGACCAGGATTCTCCATCGAAGGTGAAGGTGTAGTTTTTATCCAGCTGGTAGCTGCTGCCATCGGCAAAGCCGAATACTGCGCCGGCAGGCAGATAATAGGTATGACCCTTTTTGAACTCCTGATTGAAATGGAATGTCAGAACCATAACACCGCCGGTTTCGGAAGGGTTATGCATCTGAATCCAGCCGATCTGCTGATATGCATTGGCAGACTGGTCAATATCGCAGCCGTTATCGGTGGTCAGGAAATTCTTGACAGGGGTGGATACAGGCAGGTTGGTATTGACCTGGATCAGCTTTTCTGTGCCATAGCGGTATTCAAACTCCAGGGCTTCCTCCGCAGGCTTGGTTTCTTCCGGTTCTGTAACTTCCGGCTCGGTAACTTCCGGCTCGGTGGGTTCTTCCGGCATTTCGGCAGTCATCGCCCATTCGGAACCTTCAAAGGTAAAGACATAATCCTTTTCCAGCGTATAGGTATTGCCGTCGGCGAATCCAAACACAGAGCCGGCAGACAGAATATACTGCTGACCTGCCGCAAAGGCATTGTTGAAATGGAAGCCCAAAACAATAGTGCCTTCCACATTGTGCATACTGATCCAGCCGATCTGCTGATGCTGGTTGGCGGACTGCTTCAGATTGCTGCCATTGTCCGTTGCCAGGAAATCCTTGACGGGGGTGGATACAGGCAGATTGGTATTGACCTGGATCAGGTTATTTGTGCCGTAGCGGTACTGGAAGGCAAGTCCGGTTTCCTCCGGCTCGGTGGGCTGCTCAGGCTCCGTTTCTTCCGGCTCTTGTTCGCCCGGTTCTGTGATAGACCAGCCAAAGCCGTCAAATGCAAAGGTATAATCCTGATCCAAAGTGTACTTGCTGCCATCAGTAAATCCGAACACAGATCCCGCACCCAAAATATAAGTCTGACCGGCAGAGAAATTGCCGTTGAAATGGAAGGTCAGTACGATTTTGCCGCTGACATTTTCCATCCCGATCCAGCCAATTTGCTGATATTTGTTGGCAGATTGGTCAATATTGCAGCCATTATCGGTTACCAGGAAGTTGGCACAGGGAATGGATGCAGGCAGGTTTGTATTGAGCTGAATGAGATTTGCTGCGCCGTAGCGGTATTCAAAGCTCAAAATTCCCTCCTGGGGTACGGGAGGCTCAGGAATTTCCGCAACATTTGTCCAGCTTGTGCCATCCCAAACCGCATTGAAGGTGGTTTTCACCTTAACCGCAACGGTATCGTTGTAGATCAAAGAGCCTTCCATAACGGTTACGACCTTGCCCATATGGTTCAGCTTTTCCAGGCCAATCGTTGTGGAATTTAAATAAGCATTAAAGGCAGGGTTTTCCACCTTTGCGCCCTGCAGCAGAACAGTTCCCTCAAAGCCGATGGGGGTGCTGTCGGCAGGTGCGCCGAAATCGTAGATATTGGGGAACTGCACCAGGCTGTCCATGGTGTAGCCGGGGTTCAAATTCAGTGTGTCCACCAGCTCACGGGTAGTGCCGTCGGCCAGAGTCACAAATTCCTTCTCCGGCTCTGCAGGAATCTGGGCTACAGCTTTCCAGCTGCTTCCGTTCCATACCGCATTGAAGGTGTTGGCTACCTTTACGGCAATGCCGTTATAGTAGATCACAGAATCCTTCATAATGGTCAGGATCTTGCCGCTGTGGGGCAGCTTGAAGCAGATCGTATCGGTATTGGGGTATCCCACCACCGCAACTGCGCTGTCGGACTGGGGCTTGCCGTCCAGCAAAACTTTACCGGAGAAGCCCAAGGGCGTATCGTTGGCAGAAACGCCGAAATTAAAGAAGGTGGTAAACTGCACCACATCCGGGTTGGTATAGCCGGCGGTCAGCGGCTTTGCGCCTGCGCACAGCATTTTCTCCCCATCCACAGTAATGGAATAGTAAGTATTCTTCAGACTGATATCCCGGAAGGTGATGCTAACGCCGCCGGGCACACTGGCAAAGCTGCTGTTGGGTCCGAAGATGAAGTGAAGACCTTCCAGCTTGCCGCTGTAGGCGGAGATATCCACCTCAAAGGTGTGGAATTTTCCGGTGTTGGAGCTGTCCAGCTTCACAACGCCCAGCTGCTTGCCGGAGTAGTCATAGATACGGATCTGACCGAAGTCAGCATTGCTGACCTGCATATCCAGAACCAGTGTAGTATTGCCGCCCTTGTTGGCAGCATAGGGGAACTGGAACCGCACGCCGGACACAACGCCCCAGGAACCTGCGCCGATATTCATCGTCACACCCTCATTGGTCAATGTGCCGGTGAGGGATGTGGCTCTATAGCCGTTATGCTCCGCATCGGTGCTGAAGCTAAGCTGGTCGTTAAACAGATCGATGTACAGTTCATCATCAAATTTTGCCAGGCTGCTGCCCACATCCAGGCCGTACACAGCCGTCACAGGCTGCGCATCCAGGGTAGTAGCGCCGTTGCCCAGGGCAGTTACGCGGATATAGCCCTTTTCTCCTGCCAGAGCCATTTTGGTTTCCTGGGTGATGATCTCTTCACCGTTCAGATTCACCAAATAACCCTCTGCGCCTTCTACGGCAGTCCATACGGCTTCATTGCCGGAGATCTTCACCTGCGTATTGGGCAGGAAATCCGCAATGGAAACGCTGTCCACATAGAGGATCATATTGTTAAAATATCCGGGCTCCCGGTGGAAGCACAGCTGCAGCGCATCGGCGGGATCGCCGCCGTGATAGAAGGTAGTGGAAGAATTATAGGTAGCATTGGGGAAAATACCGATATGCTCGGCGGTATCTGCCGCAATATAGAAGGTCTGCCACTTGCCCATCTCCAGGCCGCTGACGCCGGTGGAGAAGGCACGGGTGGAGGAATCCTCCGCACGGAATTCCACATTGTTGCCGGCAAACAGGAAGGTATTTTTAATATGCTCGCCTTCCACATAGATCCGGACTGCCAAATATTTGCCCTGCAGATCCTTCTGCGTGAAGGTCCGCGGCAAACGCAGGCGAATGGTGTTATTGCCGTAGCCTGCGGCAACGTTGAAGGACAGATCCATTTTCAGAACGCCTTGTGCGCCCTGAAATTCCGGGAGCCATTCATCGGAATAATCGTTGCCGATCTTGTAGTATTGGTTGGCATCGCCGCCCTCTACCAAGTTGCAATAGCCCTCAACGGCATAGTCTGCCAGGATGCCCTCGGCAGGCATCTGTTCCGGTTTCCAATCCCGGTCCTTGACCTTCCAGGTCACAGACTTTACCGTTTGGTTGCCATAAACATCCGTTGCAGTCAGCTCATAGAAGAAAGTGCCGAATTCCGTAATTTGGTAGGAGTTGTTCATCTCCCGGTAGGAATATTCCCGGAAATCTGTGTCGCCTTCACCCTTGAATTTGAGTACACGCTTCAGATCCACGCCATCAGCGGTGGAAGCATCGGAAATATTGTACAAAGGAAGCTTATTGATGGTGTCCTCGGTGATATCCTGCAGGAACAAGCCATTGGGAACATCCAGAAATTCCAGCACAGGACTGGTGGTGTCCTTAACGGTGAAGGAAACAACTTTTTTCACCTTGGGGTCATCTTTGTAGCTGTAAACCAGCTGATAATCGCCGGTTTTCAGTTCAAAGGTGGCATATTCGTCAGTTACCTCGGATTCATCCGCCAGGTTGACTACCTTGTATTCCACATTGTAGGACACAACGCCGCCATTCCCATTGGCTACATACGCCACCGGAAACTGAAGCTTCTGACCGGTATATTCGATCACTGCGCCGTCGGAAAACTCTCCATCGATGACGATTTGCTGTTTTCCGCCGCAAGCGGCAAAACTCAGCAGAACCGTCAGCAGCAGAGCAAATACCAATGCACAACGCAGTGCTCTGACCCGTTTCACATTATTCATATTGTTCTCCTTTTACGAAAACAGCTTACTGCTCCTGTGCAGCCAGATACAGCTTCATTCTCTCTGCCCAGGTGCCTGCCAGACCGTTGTAGGTGCTTTCATAGATCTGATCGGCTGTCAGTGCCTGCTTTGTGTACAGATTCTTGGTCAGGGTGCCGCCGCTGACGGTGGTATCCTGATACCAGTTCATACCCAGGGCAATGCCTGCAGGCTTATCAAACTTTGCCAGATCCACGATCACAGCATCCTCCAGCGCATCATAGACGCTCTGGCTGAAGCCGCTGTAAGCAAATCCCAGTTCCTCCTCGGTGGGCTGATAGCCGTAGTTCAGAACGGGCAAGCCGTTGCAGTTCTGGGCGGCGATCAACTGGGCTTTATCGGAGGTCAGGTATGCCAAAAATTCCTTGATGTCCTCTTTATTCTGGGCATTCTTGGTAATAACAAATTCACGGCAAACCAGCTCAGCCATCATATTCCGTGCTTCACGAACAATGGCAGCATCCTCTTCGGTAACGCCCTCGGGCAATGCTGCTGCGTTGCCATCCACATAGTCGATCACAGCAGACAATGTAGCATCGTCGGCAATGCTGGGAGTTCTTTCGATGATTGCGGAGATCACGGGCATTTTCATTACCCGGATATCCTTTTTGTCGATCATACCCAGCTCGATATGGGGCTGCATTTCGATCTCTGCTGCACCGGTATTGTAATAGAATGCCACGGGGTATTCCGCAGTGCCGCCGAAATCGCCCTGGCTGAGCAGATACTGGGCATCCACAAAGTTCAGGCTCAAGGATTTGGAGTGCATAAATTCTGCACCCTTCCGACCCTGGCAGAGAGTCTGGGCCACAGCATAGGTAGCTTCAATGGCAGAACGGTTCTGCTCCACATTTTTGGGAGCATCCACTGCCAGCTCATAGCTGCCGCCATTGTTGTATTCACAGTTGAAATAGCGGTTATAGCCCTCCATACCGGTCATCTGAGCGAACCAGGTCTCATAGCAGTAACGCAGATAATCTGCGCCGCCGGTGGTATCCTGACCTGCAAAGGCAGTCAAAAACACATTGTTATCAAACAGGGTCTGACCCAGATTGAAAAATTCCTCAGTGGTATTGGGCAGCTTCCAGTTGCCCTCTCCCAGAGTTTCGTCCAGGAGGTCTTTGTTATAAGTCCAGTTCCAGCCCATCATATTGGTGGCAGGCATCTGATAGATCTTGCCGCCTTCGGTGTAGTAATCGATCCACTGCTGGTCAATCTTATCCCGAACCTTGACACCGCTCTCGCCGGGGACTTCCATATCCAGCCAATCGGTCAGTTCCTCCAGTACACCAGACCTGTTGAACATATCCACCTCGATATAGTAAAAATCATAGGTGCCGGTCTGGGTGGAGACCTTTTCTCTTGCCAGACCGTTATCGGTGCTTGCCTTGAAGGAGATATACAGCTCGGTGTTGACATTATCCATATAGTCTGTTGCCACAGCACGAAGCCATTCTACGCCGTAACCGCCCTCATAGTAGCAAAGGGTTACCGTCTTGGGACGGTCGGCATATTTATTGACATATTCTTCCTCGGCATTTTCGGTACCGCCGTTACCGCCGCAGGCACACAGACCCAGCAGCATAACGGCTGCCAAAAGCATAACGGCTGCCAAAAGCAAACAAAGTAACTTTTTCATACACAAAACTCCTTTTCTTCATCAGCCCTTGATTCCGCCGGAGATCTGAATATCCATCAGCTTCTTTTGGAATATGGCAAATAATGTTACGGTGGGTATAATACAAAGCAGCATAGCCGCAAAGTATGCCGGGTATTTGGTGGCGCCGATATTGGTGCTGACCACGGTTCTGAAGTGATACAGGCCGGTGGCCAGAGTGGGAAGATCCGGATAATAGATCAGCGAGCTTTCCGCATCTGCCCAGAACAAAATGAAATCGGACATAATCAGCGCTGTCATAGGCGAGATCACCTGGGGCAGCATAATTTTGAAAAACACGGTGAAATGTCCTGCTCCATCGATGAATGCAGATTCTGCATAGGCCCAATCCACATTCCGGAAGCAGCTGTACATAATAATGAATGAAGCATTGACTGTTTGCGCCATAGCAAAAACATAGAGCCGGGAATTATCCACGCCCAGAGCCGAAACATACTTCAGCGTACTGGGCATACTGCCCACAACAGGGATCATCATGGTGATCAGGGCAAACCAGTAGATGAACTTGCCGCCCACAAACTTATACTTGGCACAGATATAAGCACCGCAGCTTGACAAAAACACGCCCAAAACCGCGCTGCCGCCGGCAAACCACAAAGAATTGATAATCATTTGGGGAATGCCGTTATCGCCATACTTCAGATCATTCCAGGCACTGATGTAATTTTCAAAATTCAGGCCTTTAACGGGAAAAGGAAAAATACTCCTTTTCCAAGTAGGAAAATCGGTGACCGAGGAAAACAGCGCATATACATAGGGAATCAGCAGGATCAGCATATATGCAGCGAAAACAAGACCGATCACCCAACCGGCTGCGCCCAGAGTACAACGCTCCTGATTTTTAATTCGTTTTGCCATCAATAGGTCACCTCCGGGTTCACTTTATTGATGATAAAGCGGGAGATCACAAGGATCGGGATTCCCAGCAAGGTGAAGATCACACCCACCGCCGCGGGATAATTGTAGATATCGCCCCGCACCTGGTTGAATAGCCAGAAGCCCAGAGTGCTGGTTTCCGCCGCACCCTCCGTAAAATAGAGAATAGGACCGCTGGCGGCAAACACGCCGCACAAACTCATCAGGAAGAAAGTGGAATATGTGCCGAAGGTCAGCGGGAAAACCAGCGACCAAAATTCCCGCCAGGTATTGCAGCCATCCAGCTTACCAGCCTCTAAAATCTCCTTGGGGATGCGGTTCATTGCGCCCAGGAAGATCAGATAGGTGGTGCCGATACCGGAAAGGAACATATATGTCACAATGGTTTTTGTGGCAGTTTCCGGGTAAGCCAGCAGCTCCTGGTACTCGATGCCAAACAGTCCGTTTACGATCTTATAAATCGGGCCGCCAACCTTGATCAGCGCCATAAAGATGGCGGTGGTAATGACCGGCGCAATCAGGCAGGGCAGATAGAACGCAAAGCGGTAAATTTTATGGCCGGGAACTTTCTTATACAGAAAATAGGCCACCACATAGCACACAAACTGCTGGATAAGTCCCACGCAAAAATACAAGATCGTATTTTTCAGAGAAATCGCCAAAATGCCGTTTCCCTGCATATCCTTCCAAAACAGCTTAAACCAATCCAGGGTAAAGGGGTCTTTGAAAGGCTCATCCACGGAAAAGGCCAACAAAATGGAATATCCGTTGATCGCTACATACCGGAAAATGCCGTAAATGGCAGGCAGCATCATCACCAAAAGAAAAATACTTTTGTTTGCCTTGGATTTGATTATATCTTTATTTCCCATAACCACGCTCCTGTGTTAAGCCGGAATGATGAATGCAGCCTGTCCGCAATCCAAAGTCACCCGCAGGATGCCGCCATCCACCAGGTCCACCTGCTCGACCCCTTCTTCTGTATAAACCAACGCTGTTGTGCAGCCGGGGAAGGTCAAGGTAACCATATTGGTCTGATCCAGGTCGGGGGCGGTATAGTTAACTACCATATAACCGTCCTGCTCGCCCTTTTTGAAGCAGCCGACGATGGCATCATAGCGGCTGTCCACATCTGTCAGCACGCCGGTTTCCTCCGCCACCATATCATCCACGACCTCGAAAATATTTTCCGGGCCGCTCTGACTGCCGTGGTTTACAGTAGTGCCGTACCAATCAAAGGCACAGACAATTTTCTGGAACGGAAGCGCTCTTTCGTTTGCTTCGGCAATGTAATTATAAATTCTGGGCTGACCGGTCATATCAATGATGCCGAACAGGCCGATGCCGTCGATACTTCTGTAGCAGAAATACTCAAAAAGCCGTGCACCGCAAGCCATACCGGTATACATCTGCACTGTAACATCGCTGGAAGATGTAATATCCCGCAGCCGCAAAGACACATCCCGGAAGGTCTGCAAACAGATACCCATAGTAGCCTGCTGTTCCGCAGGGACAGTCTCGTTGTAATTTTTTGTAGCGTGAGCTAACACCAGAACGTCGTACAGAAACGCCTCTTTAATCACGCCGCCGCCATCAGGCAAGGGGTAATGGTCCATACAGATACTCTTGCCGCCGTTGCCCTCCAGTTTTTTGAGCACGTTTTCCACATAAGCATCAATGAAGTCGGCATAGGTGTTGCCTGCCGGCCAATGATCCCAGGAGCCGCTTCCAATGTGATTGACGTGCCAGAAGGCATCGGGATAATATGTGTTTTTCCACTCGATCAAGGTATCCAGCTGATCAATGGCAGGATGCAGATCCTCTCTGTCCTCGGTAGCCGGGTCGTCGGTTCTGGTATTCAGGAAGGGTTCGTCCATCATATAAAAACCGGTAACGCCGGGAAATTCTGAAAAATCATCGGTGATATCCCGGGGCTCCAGAGTATACTGGTAGCCATAGTTGCTGCCGGACTTCTGTTCCGCGATCTGGAAGTACTCAGGATCATTTTGCATATTGCGGATCCAGATCTCAAAGCCTTCCTCTGTCAGGATCTCGATAGCCTCTTTGTAGCTATCGTGAAGTGTGCCTTCATTGACCATAGGGGTATGGTCCTCTGTCAGAATCCAATGGGTAAAGCCCAGATCCTTATAAAGCTTTACCGCGTCCGCAACAAAAGGACTGGGCGGCATATCCGCAATCAGGATCATTTTCTCGTCGGTTTCGTAGTCTGCCGGATTCATAGTCTGCGTTTTTTCCGAAGAACCCTTGCAGCCTGCCAGCATACCGAAAAGAATCAGAATTACCAGTGCCAGGCTTACTGTCTTTTTCATAAATTCCCTCCGTATATCAATTTGTTAGGATCCAGCATCCCGCATTTAAAGTAAAGTCATAGCAGCCTTCACCATCGGGATAATAAATTTCGCCGGTTGCCGTATTTTTTAACTGCCGGCAATCTGCCGGGAATCGGCAATGGGCTGTCAGTCCCTGGGGAACAGAAACACATAGGCTGTATTTTCCCTGTGCGTTGGACCATTCCACGCCCACTTGACCGTATTTTGTTTTCTTATCTGCCTTTGCCCAGGCCAGCTGATCCATAAAGCAGGGTTTTACCAGCACAACTTGCCGGTAAAGCTCGCTCAGATCCATACCCGCCACTCTTTCATAGAGCCACGATACCACAGAGCCGTACATCGGATGGCAGTGAGAAAGATCTCCACCGCCCTTGACCAGCCGGCTGTTGCCCGGCTCGCCGAAATAGTAATCCGGCCATTTCTTGCTCCAATGCTCGGAGAATGTGGTGTCGTTTTCCATTAAATTATAATAGGAAGGATAGGTTTTTGCCGTCATGATCCTATGGGCAATATCCCGGAATCCGTGATCTGTCAAATAGTAAAGCAGCACCGGGGTCAAAACAATACCCGTGTCCAAATGGTAGTTTGTTTTTTCGGTGTAATGCCGCCGCAGATCCTCGTGCATTTTCCGCAGGTGCTGCTCAGGCACCACGTCTTCTGCCAGCGCCAGGACATTTTCTCCCTGCACGCCATTGCCGTAGGCGTATTTTTCCCCATCAAAGAATACTCGGTTGATCCCTTCGGCAATGCGCAGGCACAGGTTCTCCCATTTTTCACAGTCGGGAAGCTGCAAGCATTCTGCAAGCTGCAATGCAGTCTTCGCCGCCTGCAAATAGCAAACCGTGCTGATATAGTACACATTGGAAGTGACTACCTCCGGTGCCAGCCAATCGCCCAGCATCCAGCTGTGGCTGTTGCTGCGAATGATGTAATTTTCATCCCGCTTGCTTTCGTAATATCCCAGCCAGCGGACAACCGCCTCATAGCCTTCTTTTGCCACTTTCCCATCGCCCGTCATAGCATAAAGCTGCCAGCTGACTGTGGCAATGGCATTGCCCCAGGCGTATCCGCCGCCGCCGCCCATATAGGGCGCCGTATTGGGGATCAGACCTTCTTCTGTTTGGGCATCCAGCAGATCCCGGAACCATTTATAATAAAATCCGATCAAATCCTGGCTGTAGCAGGCGGATTTCATAACCAGCTTACCATCGCCGGTGTAGGGCAGCCGCTCTCTGTGGGGGCAGTCCATCACGATACCGCTGTGCATATTGCAGCGCAAAGTCTGCAGGAATGTTTCGTGGATTTGATTGAACAGTTCCTCACTGCACCCAAAATGTCCGTTTTCTTCCATATCCATACAGATAAAGAAGGATCTCAGATCCTGAATTTCCACCCCGGCGCAATGGGGAATCAGCGCATACCGGTAGCAGAACCAGGTAAATCCGGGTTCCACCTGCTGGCTGCCCTTCCGGAAGCAGTAGGTATTTTCCTGATAAATATGCTTTTGTTCGCCGGTTTGGGTGTGCTCGCCGTGCCAGGCGGCGGTTTCAAAATTCAAAGAGCCGTCATCATTGCGCACTTCCGCAAACCGGATCTTCATTTGCACACTTTCCGATGCCAACGCCGTAAATGCCAGACCGCCGCTGTGGTTCACACCAAAGTCGTACACCGTTCCTTCCGGTGTTTCCCAGGATGCTACGGGGGTCAGAATTTTGTACAGCTTATCGCTTTGGCAAGCAGGCGATGCCATCTGCCCCTTCGGAGCAGGGCAGATCCGGGCATTTTCCCAGGGTGTGTTTTCCCGGGTGAAATCAATCTGATCGCCGGAATAAAGCCCCGCTTTTTCGTTGGTGCAGCAAACCTGAACGGTTTCATCGCTGAATATCCATCTGCCCTTGCCTTGATCCGCTTCCACATACAAAGCAAACCGCAAACAGGGTTTTCCAAAAGAGAAATCCGGCTGGGGCTCAAAATCCAATTTTTCCTGGCAGGCATAGTAGCCGCCTGCCACTTTTGCCTCCAGTATATTCATACCCTCTTGCAGATCGGAGGCTACATCGTATGTATAATAAGTCACCCGATACTCTTTGCCCATGTGGGTCTTGTCCACATTGGGGCGCTGGGTATAATTGGTCAGCGGAGGAATAAAATAGGATTCATCCAGCCGTTTTCCATTGAGCATCGGAACGAAATATCCCAAACCGCAAATATACAGCCGCGCTTTTTTTACCGGCGCATCCAACTGTATCTTCTTTTGGAACAGCAAAACCCGGTCTTCTTCATCCGGTCCGCTGATCCAGCTTCCCTGCCATAAATCCGGTCCGGTTTCAAAACAGGCCGTCTGGGAAACTACCCTTTCCCCCTCCGGGGTTAAAACCTCTGCCCGCCAGGTGTAGGCTGTCAATTCCTGCACCCGTTCCGGAGGAATCCAGACCGTTGTACCATCCGCAGGAAGCACGCAAACTTCTTCTGCGGAATCTGCCCGGAACAGCCGGACCAAACCTTGACGAAGCTCCGCACTGCCATCGAGCGCAAACGACAGCCGTATATTCTGTTTATCTACGCCAATGGGATTGATTCTCCCGCAGCAGCTGAGTTCTTTTATCATTGCATTTCTCTTCCTAACAGGTGGCAGAAGTATGCATATACGCCGAATGTCCAGCCCAGCATAGTGGGCATTTCATACTCGTCCACCACTTCTGCATTACCTTTTACTACATTATATTTTTCCCACAAATGACCGGTCTGGGCAAAACAGCTTTCCACCAGGTCACAGTACTTATTGGCAATCCGGATAGCATCCTCCCGGTAGCCGTAGCGCAGCAGACCATCCACCACAATTCTCTGGGTGGGAGGCCAGCCATTGGGGTGACCCCATTGGTAATTTCCGGGAACATCGCATTTTTCCACGCAGGCAACGCCGTATTCTTCTTCCACCCGGGGCAGAACTTTTACGGCAGCATCTGCTTCCTCCTGCGTTGCCATTCCCACATATAAAGGATAGTAGGTCGCCGCACTTACCAAAGGAGATCTTTCCTTTTTGATCTCGTGATAGTCGTAAAATACACCGTCGTCGCCCTTCATAAACTGACGGCAAAGGGCTGCTCTACGATCCCGGGCATTTTCCCAGTGGGTTTGTTCCTCTGTCAGTCCCAGTTCGCCTGCAAAGAAGGCAAGCTGATCTTCCTGAGCATAGAGCCAGCTATTAAGATCCAAAGCAGCATAATTGTATACTTCCCAGCCCATACGGGGTGTAAAGTCCCAACCGCTTTCACCGGCGGCGTGATTGGCTCTGCCCATAGCCGCATCATCCATTCCCTCGGGGCGGAATCCCAAACGGCCAATGGCGGATTTCCCGGAATGCTGGATCCAAGCCTCCGGCAGAGGTTCGCAGTCATAGCGGTTCAGACCGCTTTCATTTTTACGCCGTTCCATCCAGAAAGCATTTTCGGTTTTCAGTCTTTCGTATGCGCCTGCCAGCCAATTTTTATCCGGCATACGGTCGTAGTACTCCCGAACCATCAACGCCAGCACCGGCGGCTGGGAATTATATAGGAAATAGGTATTGCTGCCGTTGAGGACAAAGCCGAAACGGTCGATCATATGCAGCAAATCGTCAATGTTGTTTTTGGCTTGAACATAGTCACCCCGGAGCATCAGTCCGGTATTGGCAAAATAGGTATCCCAGTAGTACATCTCCTGAAACATTCCCTTAACACTGGGAATCAGATAGGGATAGGGCAGCGCATACAGACTTTCACTGTCCTCCGGCTGATAGCGAATACTCAGCGGCAGATTCTTTTCAATATACTCCTGTAATTTCATAGTGCACCTCTTGTTATCACTGATTTAAATTTGCTCTTTGTTGACCAAGAAAGCATTTTCCTTTGTTATTTCTGTACTTTGCAAAAGATTGTTTACTCATTTTGCCATATTTGGAACACTCTCCCAAATACTGTTTTGTACTATTTGACTATAAGATACCATAGAAATCTGCGCACATTCTGTACTCTTTTTTGCACCAACTTGCTCTATATTGACCTTTTATATGCTTTGCCCTTGATAAATAAATCCCATTCGGTGTATGATAATTACACAAAACCGCAAAAGGAGGTGCCTTCAATGAACCCGATTGTTCTTGACGACTGGATGACAACCCCGGAACATCCCTTTAACTCAAAAATTACGGAATACGGTGATGAAGTGGTTCACAGCCACCGGTTTTACGAAATCTTCTATATTTTGGAAGGCGCTATCTCCCACACGCTCAACGGAGAGAACCATATCCTCCGTGCCGGTGATATGGTCTTTTTGAACCTCACCGATGTACACAGCTTTGACCGGGAAGAAGGCAACACTTGCAAACACCGGGATATCATTATCCATACTGACTTTTTTGATTCCATCTGTTCCTTTATGGGTGACAGCTTCAAGGAAGCCTATCACAATAACACGTTTCCGAAAATTCTCACGCTTTCCCTGGAGCAGATGGAGGACTACGAAAACCGCATCACCAACGCCATCCTGACCTCCAGCACCAATTCCGAATTTCGGATGGCTTCCACCCGGGCGCTTTGCATTTCTCTGCTGAACCACCTGGTAGAGGAAAAGATCCGTCATAACGACGCTTACTATCCTATGTGGTTCCGTGAACTGCTGGGCAGATTCCATATGAATGAGTTTTTGAAGGTGGGCCTGGACGATATTTTAGAGCCTTTCCATTTCAATAAATCCTATCTTTGCCGCCGTTTCCGCCAGTATACCGGCTATACAATGACCGAATATCTGAACCAGATTCGTCTGCAACAGGCAGCCTTTCAGCTGCAATATACAGATAATACCATTCTGTCCGTCTGCAACAATGTAGGTTTTTCTTCTGTATCTTATTTCAACAAGCTTTTTAAACAAACCTACGGCGTAACACCGAAATCCTTCCGCAAAAACAGGAATAAGATCAAAACATAAATCATAACCACCGGCCGTGTGCATTTGTCAAGGAGAACAGCCGCCTACATTATCGTAGGCGGCTGTCAGAGTGTCAAAGAACCCCCAAATCGTCAAAATGCAGTATTTCTATCTTGGCCCCCTCGTTTTGAGGGGGCTGGCAAAAAACGCAGTTTTTTGACTGGGGGAGTTACAGAAAACCCCTGCTGCGCAAGACATTTTGACTTACTACACAACTCGAACCCTACCGTACCACCTGTACGCCGACGGGTTCGAGGTGTTTGTCTTTGGCGCTTCTTTGATCTCTGCAGTCTGTCAAAAAATACTTTTTTGACAGACTGACAGCCGCCTACATCATTGTAGGCGGCTGTGTTTGTTTTTAGGTGTCATTAGCTATCTGTTTTGTTCCAAACAATATTTTCCTTGTACGATGAGGCTGCGACTTTCATACAATTCTCAATACTGCTATCCATCCAATCGCTTACTACCTCGTATATTTCATTACAGCAAAACAAATAAAAACTGTTATCTTCGGGGTACTTGCAAATTGCAAGGTAGCGATAATTATCTGCAATATCTCCGTTGGGGTATTTAATTGCTCCGTAATCACCTTGTGGTGTGTAGAGCAGAACCTTTGCTCCGTCTAATTCCATAGGAAACATAGCATCACCGCCTTTTTAAAATCATAGCATAGTGATTTGGAAAAGTAAATCAATCCCGTCCATTTTGTGGGTTTTGCCTACAATAAAAGTAGCGTTTTTCGGCTTCTATGTTAATGGCTTAATTCTTGCCGATGGAGAAAAAAGCCTTCCCCTTGAGGGGAAGGGGGACCGCGCAAGCGGTGGATGAGGTGGTGACTTAGTTGGCAGACACCTCATCAGTCACCTGCGGTGACAGCTTCTCCTTCAGGAGAAGCCTTTTGTTGCAATCCACCTGCCGCTATGCTATAATACGCACAACGAAAGCGAGGGCATTCTATGACAAAAATATTATTCGTCTGCCATGGCAGCATAGAATAGAAAGCTTAAAGACCCTTGCGCCATAACAACTTTTCGGTCTGCCTTATGTCCATTTACACCACACTTACACCAATACAATTTTGTAATCATTGGGAAGCCTTGATTTGACACACAAAAGCGATCCTGTGACCTCAATCAGTCACAGGATCGCTTTTTTTCTCAGAATTCTGGCTCGTAGATTTGCTTGCGTTTTTCCCAGGCTATTTTCCGCACCTGGATGTCGCGGATCTTCAGGATAGTGGAATAAGGCGAAAAGCCAACATGACCGCCACAGATGGGATCGCTATCAATCAACTCCTGCACCAGCACGCCGTCTGCAAACAGGAAGCAGTGCCCGTCGATGGCACCGGTTAGAATCTCCACCTCTGTGCCGGGGGTGTATTTGTACAAGGAGGTCAGGCTGCGCATTTCCTCCTCCGGGAACCGCTCAATGCCGCTTTTATTTTCGTACCAGCCATTTAAGCCCACCACATAGGATTTTTTCAGATAGTTCACAGAATCATCCCAGGTAGTGCAAAATACTGCATTCAGGTCACGGGTAGCCGGCAGGACGGTGGACATTTTAAAGCGCATCATGACATTGTCCTCAAAGCGCTGTTTGCTGAGCAAAATGCCGCCGAAATTCCCCGGCTCACTGCCGATCAAATAGCCGTCTTTACATTCCCAATGTCCCAGCTTGGCATCCCATACATCCTGCCAATTTTCATCGGGCTGGTAGTCCAACAGCACTTCAGACTGATCCCATAATATTTTCTTACCTAACAGTAAAATTTCCTTTTCCATTCGTTTTCTCCTTCATTTTATGTATCGTCCACATACGGACAACGGTACTGACTACCAGAATTCCTGCTGCCATCACACCGGCAGTTGCAAGGGTATTGATGCCATAGTCCGCTGCCAAAGGCATATTGCCACGGATGGCATACAGGGCAGTATAGTAAATACCCGCGCCGGGAATCAAAGGCAACAGAGAAATTACCAAATAAGAGATTGCCGGATATTTGCGCACTCTTGCCATAGCTTCTGAAAAAACGGCAGCCGTGCAGGTGGCAATAAAGCAGCACAAAAGATTATCACAGCCCAACGCCTCTACCACACAGTAAGCAGCCCAAGTGACTGCGCCGCCAAGGGCGCACAGTAAATTGCCGTGGCCGTGGATGTTGAACACAATAACAAAGCCCGCACAGGCAACAAAGCTGACAAAACAGGTAACATACGGGCTATGGTCAACTGTACCCATCTGTTCAGGCAATGTATGCAAGGCATCCACCAGATTCCACGCAGCAGCCGTACCCAACGCAACCGCCACGGCAATCAGTAGTGCTTCTACCACACGGCTCACGCCGGAATTGGTATCCCCGAAAATAATATCCCGCATAGCATTGGTAAACAGCAGTCCCGGCACCAAAAGCATGAGCGTACCGATTACGGACGAGTCCACATTGGGGATCACACCGAATGCACTGATGCTGTAGGCCAGCACCGCCATAATAAAAGCCGCAGCAATTTTTTGGAAAAAGATATTGGTTTGGAGTTTCCCCATAAAATGCTCTGCAATGCCCAACAGCAGGCCGCAGGCAGCGGCACAAAGGGAATCCATCAGACTTCCGCCAAAGAAAATGCTAAAGCCCCAGGCCACCAGAATATATCCCAATAAAATCATTGGGAATTTATATTTCTTTCTTTTTATTTGGGTCTCTTCCAACCACTGCATCGCCGTTTCCAAATCCGGTGTTTGGGCGCAGATACGCCGTCCTAAGTTGGAATACTGCTCCACCGCATCCAAGTCCGTTCCTTTCCGTTCCATACGGCAAAGCTGGGTCATAGGAGGCTGACCGGGAATCAGAATGGTAATAATCAAGCTGTTGGGAACAGAGTACACTCTCGATTCCACGCCGTAAGCGCCGAGAATCCGGTTGACGCTTTCCTCCACCCGGTAGGTTTCTGCGCCGCCCATAGCAATACTGCAGCCAATCCGGGAGACAAGCTCCATAAGTAATGTATAGTTCATATTGAACACCTTTTGCGAAAACCGGCCACGGTCTTCCGTGGCCGGCTTATGATTATTAAATTCCTTTTTGCATCTCGTCGATGGACTCCAAGATTGCATCTGCCATATAGTCCAGCTGCTCCTGGGTCAGACCGTAGATGGGGAAATGGGTGAACCGGCGGTCAAAGACCTCTTCGGTCACAGGACAAGTAGCTGCGATAGCAGCCTCATCATAGCCACGCTCTTTGAGTACCTCAAAGCGGTACAGAGGACCAAAGTGAGCGATCTCTGTTACACCCTTCTGTGCCAGCTTCTTCTTGAACAGCTGCACATCACCGCCAGCCTTTTCCGGGTCGATGATCACACTGTACAAGTGGAAGGTGGGCTTGATTTCCGCATTGCCCAAATCCTGGGGGATGATAGCATCGCATCCGGAGAGCTTATTTGTCAGATAGGCTGCTGCCTGAGCACGGGCTTCCAGAATCTTATTGTAACGGGAAAGCTGCAGCTGCAGACCCAGACCCTGAATTTCGGTGGTGGAGAAGTTGGTTGCCACAAAGCTGCTGCCGTCCTTACCGGGGATGGCGCACACGTCATACAGCCAGTTCTTGATTTGCTTGGAGAAGTCTGCACCTAAGAAACGGGCACGCTTCATCTCAGGACGGAACTCCTCAATGGTGGTGGTCAGAATACCGCCCTCGCCGAAGGAGGTCATATTCTTTACTTCGTGGAAGGAGTATGCACCGAAGTGACCGATAGTACCCAGCTTTTTGCCCTTATACTCACCGCCGAAGCCGTGAGCAGCATCTTCCAAAACGATGATATTGTGCTTGTTTGCCAGCTCCATAATGGCATCCATATCCACAGGATAGCCGCCGATATGAACAGGAACGATCATCTTGGTCTTGTCGGTGATCTTCTTTGCCACATCCTTGGGATCGATGTTCAGGGTAACGGGGTCAACGTCTGCAAAGACGATCTTACAGCCAATGGACAGAGGGTAAGCCATAGTAGCCGCAAAGGTAATCGCAGGCACGATGACTTCATCCCCGGGCTGCAGGTTTGCATACTTGGAAGCGATCTCAAAGCCTGCGGTGCAGTTGGTCAGGAACACACAGCCCTCGGTGTTCAAAAACTCGTCGCACATCTCCTCAGCCTTTGCAACTTCAGCATCCAGGGACAGCTTTGCAGGAGGCTCGGACACCTTGTCCAGGGCATAAACTTTTTCTTCCACAGCCTTCATTGCTGCATCGTATTCTGCGCCCTCGCCCTTCATCAAGAAACGAACGATGGCCATTAAGTCCTCGGCGTTGTAGTTTTCGCCCACTGCCGCCCAAGGCACCTTTGTCTCGCCGGTGTTATACCGAAAATCAGAAGCTTTCTTTGCCATTTGTATTTTCCTCCTATAAATATTTGTTGATACCTTATTGTCATTCCGAGCCAGTGATCACACTGGCGTGGGAATCTCTTTGTACAAATGTTATTTTTGAGATTGCCACGCCCCTCCGGGGCTCGCAATGACAGTTAAAGGTTTACAATTACTTTTTTATCGTTTGACTTGTAGGCCGCTTCCATAATGCGCTGAACCTGGACAGCCTGCTGGGCAGGTACTTCCAGAGGCGCACCGGTTAGCAGCGAATTGCTGAAGCTGGCAATTTCTCTGGCGTAGGCATTGCCGAATTCCACTTCAATGGTCTGTCCCTCGGCCTTATTGGTATCCTGCTGGGCAACATAGCCGCCCTGCTCCCCTAAGAACATGGCATCCAGTGTGCCGCCGTCTTCCTGACCAATCACGCCATAGCCCAAGAGTCTGCCACGATCACCGAAAATCTCGATACGCCACTTGGCAGCTTCATCGGGGATATTGAAATTGGACTGCACCACGCACTGGCAGCCGTTTTCCATCCGCATCAGTACGGTGGAGCTGTCCTCTACCTCATAATGGAAGGACAGGGTATCGTGGAATGCAGCAACATCTTTGGCATTGCTGTTCAAAATGTACTGCATCAGGTCGATACAATGGACACCCATATCCATCATGGCACCGCCGCCGCTATGGGCCTTTGTCTGCCGCCAAGCACCGGGGATATCCGGGTACCAGCAGGTAAACTGAGCATAACCGGAAACAGGCTTGCCGATTTTGCCCTCGGCAATGGCCTTTTTCATAGCTTGCACATAGGCACCGAAACGCATCATCAGACCTGCGGCAATTTTAACACCCTTTGCCTCGCAATAATCTACCACTTTTTGACCTTCCTCGGCAGTCATAGCCAAAGGCTTTTCAATCAAAATATGCTTGCCTGCGTCTGCAGCAGCCATAGCCTGCTTCGCGTGAAGAACAACAGGGGATGCAATATACACCGCATCGATTTCCGGGTCTGCCAGTAAATCGGCTTCATTATCGTATGCCTTCTTACAGCCCCATTTGGCCCGGCATTTTTCAGCCAGTTCCATATTGATTTCCATAACAGAAACCAGCTCAGCATTGTCGCAAAGCATCATACCGGGGATAGTTCTGCGGTCGGCAATGCCGCCTGCACCGATCACACCCCAACGAATTTTTTGATTCATAGGATTTCCTCCTTATCTCTTTACCAGTGTAAGGATATCTGCCACAGGGCGAAGTTCAGAAAGCCCGGAAGACGGACTGTTCAGAATTTTCATTTCACCTTCTGCGGTTTTACCCATCAAAATAGTGGAATGTCCACCATCCAAATTCAGAACGGTACGGATCGGTACATCCAAATCCAAAAACACCTGCAAAAGGTCTGCATAGGTAGCACCCACAGTATTTTCAGACCGGCCATCTACACACACCAGCACCAGACCGCCATCATCGGTAATACCTACAGCGGTTCTGGGATCTACTGCCTCCGAACGATGGGGGCAGAGCTGGTGCTCCCGCATCAACCACACACCGCCGCCGACAGCCTGATACAGCTTACCTTTATATGTGTTTTCGTAGCCTTCTAAATCTGACAGCACATATTCGCCATCGGTAGTCACGCCGAACCAGTTATCGCCGTAATGCTCAACTTTATTGGGCTGCTTGTAAACAACGCCGTCAATGATCTGCGCGCCGTAGGTAGTCTTATCTCCGTTATTGAAAAAGTGGAAAAAGTCCGCATTGACGCCTGCAATCACATTTTTTCCCAGGCGCTCCATTTGGGCAATATGCTCCGGAACAGTCTGGGACTGACCTTGGGGAGATCCCCAGACAGCCGCCGTAACAGGCGCATCCTTATCGGCAATTACGATGTGGGTCTGCACCGGTTTTCCGTCATTTCGAATATAGTCCCTTTGCAGGTACATCACGCCAGGAAGTAGGTTCTCCGAACGCTCCGCTGTCAGGCGCAAACCGTAATTGGGAAGATTTTCCCGCCAGCTGTAGTCACGGCTTTTTTGTGTTTCCATTGTTATCGTCATAGTTTTTCCTCTTTATAGCTTCACTGCCTCGCCCAGCCGAATGCTTTCATACGCTGCATTCATTGCAAGAATGGAATTGTAATGCTCACGCAAGCCCACTGTGGGTTTTTGTCCATTTCGAATACAATGATAAAATTCCGCTGTGCGGCGATTCCAAAGCCCGGAGCTGCCTAAGCCGGCGCAATAATAATCCCCCGTGGGCTGCATCTGGCTGCAGAAGGTCTTACCGTACAGATCCGCAATGATCGTTCCCTTTGTGCCCACAGCGGTCATAAAGACCTCTACAGGCTTGGGATTTTTCACACCCTTACGGGGATATTCACGGCGCTCGTTATTGGCATAGGAGGGATCGATGGAGAAGATCACATCGTTTTTCAGCTTGCCAATGATCCGCACCATATCCTCTGTTTCCACCTCAGAGCGAAGATTGGGAGAAACATCGCTATATACCGTATCAAATTCAGAACCCGTAATATAACGAATCACATCAAACACATGGGGATGGTCTGCCAAGGCACCGCCGCGGAATCGATGGTCGCCGGGACGCAGGCTGACCCGCTTGCCGTAGCTCTCCTCCGGGTCGCACATCCAGGGCCACCACCACACAGGATTGTGGGAATAATTCACCAAATTCACAGAAAGAAGCTTGCCGATGGCACCGTTTTCAATGGCTTCCTTCACCCGGTACACCGGGGCGTGATGGCGCATTTCCAGTTCCACCTGGCACACCACACCGGCTTCCTCGGTCAGGCGAATCATCTCATCATACTCGTCCATATCAAAGGTGGGCACCTTCATTGAGAAGATATGCAAGCCCCGTTTGGCTGCATCACGCACCTGCCGCATATGGCTGATATTATCGCTGGCCAGGATCACTGCCTCTAAATCCGGATGATTTGCGTACAGCTCCTCATCTGTAGAATACTGGGGAATATTCGCTAATTTTTCCATTCCCTCACCACCCTCGTAGCCGGGGGCAATGGACACGGCTACCAGCTGGAACATAGGATCATCCTTCAAAGGGTAATAACCCTTTGCGTGACCGTGGTTGCAGGAAAGGATCGCAATCTTAATTGGTTGTATCACAATCTGCGCTCCTTTCATACCAACAAAACAGGCTTGCCGGTTTTCCCGGATTCATAAACCGCATCGATCATTTTCAGATATCGGATATGATCCTCCGGCCAGCTTTCACAGCTGATATGGCCGGTAAAGATACCGTGGATGGTCAGAACCGTTTCCACTTCCTCCTCACTTAAGCCATAGAGGTAATATTCGTCATCGTCATAGACTTTTGTGCCTTCTTCTGAGAAAACATACACCTGATGCTGCACCGTCATATCCGTGACCGACAGATCATTTGCCATACCGTGCTTGGTGATCAGCCGGTGCTGACTCTGATAATGGCTGCCCGGGGCCATAGTATTGCCCAAATCGATATTGGCAGTGGTACTGTCCTCCATCACCGCAATGATATTGGCGGCATTTTCATTGACGAAGGCAGTAACTTTTTTGATCTTACTGTGGAGAATAAACTCCGCAATACAAAGCTCCCGATAGATCAGCCGATCCAAAGAAACATCGCTGCCTGTAAAGGCATATACATTGAGCGCACTGTTCTCCTCCGTTTTGTTGCCGTAGGCGGCAATATGGCGGATACGGGGATCATACCGGGTGGTAAACAGCGGAATGCGTTTTCCCTCCCACAGAAGGATGGGGGTAAACCCATCCTCCTGAAGGTGCTCAAAGGAAAACTCCGGAATCTCCCGGCCTCGGATGGTCAGAAGTTTTTCCACGCCCTGGCGGATATCCGTTACTTTCTCCATATTAAAAATCTCGACCTTTCATTTCTTTTTCACGATGGCAATAGCATCTGCCACCTCACGCTCGATGGGTGTTTCACAAACGAATTGCTTTAATACACCATTCTCATCCAGGCTGTGCAGGGTGGTAGAACCGCCGCCATCTAAGTTCAGCACACAGTCAATGTCCACATCCATATCCATAAAGATCTGGGAAACAAAGGCATAGTTTGCGCTGGGTATTGTCAGGATGATCAGATCGCCGCCCTTGGTAATACCAACCACAGTACGGTAATCCGCACCGGTGGTAGAGAAGCAAGGCTTACCGTCCCGCATCAACACTCTGCCGCCGCCAACACCCTGGGCAATGGTGGTTTCGTAGGTTTCATAGTACCCTGCGGTATTGGAGATGACATATTTGCCATCGGCTGTCTGTCCGAACCAGTTGTCGGTGTTGTTGGGATTGTCTTCGTTAGGCTCTTTCTTTACATAGCCGTCCACAATCTGCATACCCCAGGGGATGTAGGTCATAGTGGTATTGAGATCATAGAAACCGGCATTGGTAATTGCCAGCACTTCATAGCCATCCTCGGTCAGCATTTTTCCGTACTGACCGACGGTATGCTTTTCGCCGGGATTGTCCGTGGTGGTATTCTCATCCCAATGACCTGCTGCCACCTTCAGCTCTACATCAGCATCGCTTTCCACAATGACCGCATAACCGGTAACCTTGCCATAGCCGAAGGATTCATATTTCAGTTCCCGTATCTCTACGCCTTCATACAGCTGCCGGATATTCATTTCTTTCAGGCTGTAGCCCAGGCCGGTCATATTGATATCGTCGGTATTCCATTCATAACCGGAAATGGGTTCTTGCAGGCCGAAGGGGAACGCATAGGGGTCCTTTATGCTCTTGAGCCACTTGGAAATCGCAGTATCCAGGGAAGGACCGGAGCCGTTGATATAGACGCCGGGGCCATATTCGCCATCTTCGCTGTAGACGCTGTACTTATAGCCGCCGTAGCTGTTGATGCCCTGAGTATCCAGATAGATACCCATATTGCCGTCGTAATCCTTGCTCTGCACAACAGGAAGGCTGACGCCATATTTTTCATAGATGGTAACTGCCAGCTCGTTGGCGGTATCCATATTTTCCCCGTTGGCAACAATGGTAAATTCTGCCAGAGAGGGGGCTTTGGGTGCAAATGCATTGCTCAGCAGCATACCTGCCACCAAGACCACAGCCGCAACACCGAAGGTTGCTGCCGTCCACAAATTCCACTTACGGAAGATTCCCACGCCAAACTTGGTGTTTCGCAGGAGAATCAGCAAGACCAAAGCAATCAAAAATACAACTACACACACAATGATTGCCACAACTGTGCAAGCACCACCGAATGTTCCGCCGGTCAGCCGCTGGAAGGGAGAAATGGCATTGTCTGTGTATACTTCCTCCGCAGGGGGATCCTGCTGGGGTGCATCCTTCAGTGCAGTCGCATCGTCCGGCATCGTCAAAGCAACCGGCTCTTTCTTGGGCTTTGTTTCTTCCGGAGGAGGATTCTTGCCGAACCGGGCAATGGCAACATCGGGATCAATCAATGCCCGTTCCATAGGCATATAGGTGACACGCACTTCCTTGCCGCCTGTTTTGTTGTTTTTCAAGGTCTGGAATACCAGAACACACTTAACGCCGTTTTCCTCCTGGTACAGAAGCTTGTTTTCTTCATCCCAAAGGAAATCCACCAGATCCTTATTGGATGCATTGGAGGTAACGCCAACACCGTTGGCATTCATATAAACATGGTAGTTGCTGCTGCCGTAAATCAGATTATATTTTCCGTCTGTTACCTTGATTGTCAAGGCATTGGCTTTCCCGGCTATTGCCGTAGCCAGACTGTAGGGCGTTGTATCTGTGACAGATGTGCCAGCCGGTGCGTGACGGAAATAATAGCGATATCCGTTGAGTGTACCGATCAGATAGAAGGTTTCTCCGTCAGCAGGTGCCTGCAATTCGTCGGTCAGCATAGCAATGGCATTGACAACCTTCTGTCCGCAAATAGCGCACATAGCGGTTTTCTTGCCGGGTGCGGAAGTTGTGGGTTCCTTTTCCACTTCCCATTGATCGATTTGGTGGGCACCTTCCTGCTTCCGGACACCGCAATCACATTCCTTGTAGTGGCTTACTGCATCCACGCTCCAGGAATCTCCATAGCTGTGCTCGTGGACAAGCTGCAATTGCATTGCCACAGTATCGCCGCCTAATTCCTCTGCGGGAACTGCCAGCATACGCACTGCCTGGGTTTCCCCGTCGGTCAGAGTCATCAAACGGAACGCAATCACATACTTGACTCCGTTTTCCATCTGATAGAACATCTGATTTTCCGGATCCCAGCGGAATACGATCAAATCCTCCGCTGTTGTTGCACTGCTGGACAAGTCAATTTTTCCGTCCTTGGATACTGTGCTGCCGTTTACATCGCCCATATAGATATTGAGCTGACGGGTGGTGGTATAGGAAAGGATGTAGGTATTGGCCTTATCATCCCAGATCACATTGACCTTAACTGCATCCTTTTTCTGATCGGTGGTCAGCAAGGAGAAGGGAAGCGTATGCTCTACAGACTCTGTTCCGGTTTTGTCCCGGAAGTAGTAGGTTGTCCCATCTACCGAACCTGTCAGATAGTAATAACCCTCTGCCACGATGGGCGGAATTTCGGTAACTGCCGTTGCACCGCAAATGGAGCAAACACCGGTCTTTCTGCCGGGAGTTGTCTGGGTAGGAACAGCGGAATACTCCCACTTTGCCACCACATGGTCGGCATAATTGCCCTTGCCGCCGCACTCGCAGGCGAACCAGTGTCCCTGCTCATCGAACTGATATGTGGTATCGCTGTAGCTGTGTTCATGAATATCAACCAGCATTGCCGGGTAAACGCCGTTGCTGCCCAATTCACTTTCCGGCACACCCAGCATACGGAATTCTTCTCTTGCCGGGAAATACTTCACTGCAAGGATATTGTTATTGCCGATCTTCCGCAGAACCTTGACACCGCCCACTTCATCCACATAGAAGGTGTGCTTTGCCAGTTCGTTAGTAGCATTGGTACCGGTGTCCATAATGCCGTCAGAACCGCCTGCATCATAGCAGTAAATTCTCAGCAGCTTGCCGTCGGATTGGCGCACCACAGTAATCTGGAAGCCGGTATCTCCGGAAACAGGTGCCTCTAAGCTCACCGGTCTCATATTGGGATTGCCGGTATTGGTTGTAACAGACAAAGAATAGGGGGTTGTGGCAGTAACAGAGCCTTCCAGCGCAAAATAGTAAACCGTTCCTGCTGCGTTGGCTGCCAAATAATAGCTCTGACCAACTTCCGGATTTGCTACCGGTGTTACTTTGCTGTCTGTTCCGTACAGGGTCTGCTCATAACCGCAAAGGGAACAGGTTTTGGTCTGGGTACCGTTTTCTCCATCAAACTGCCAAGGACCTAAGGTATGGTCGGCTTCGTTGATCTTTTCGCCGCATTTTCCGCAGAGCTGATAGTGCTTTTCGCCCTGGGCATACCACTTGCCATCTTTACTCTCACATTCATGGGGCCGCATATCTGCACCGCAAACACAAACTTCATAGCCAAGTGTTTCATCCAAAACATAGTTGTGCGCCTGCAGTTCCGAGATGCTTCCGCAGTCGCATTTCTGCCAGTGGCCGGTGCTGTCAAATTCATAGCTTATACCATAATCGTGGTTATGGACAGTTACCAGCATAGCCGGGTAAACACCATTGTTGCCCAGCTCTCCTTCCGGCACACCCAGCATCCGGTATTCGCCCTTTGCAGAGTCAAACTTTACCGCCAGAATGTTATTGTTGCCGATTTTCCGCAGAACCTTCATTCCGCCAACAGTGTCTACAAAGAAGGTATGACGGTTCAGATAGTTGGCGGTATTGGCACCGGTATCCATAATTCCGGAATTGCCGGCTGTCGTCAACACATCATAGCAGTAGATTCTGGTGGTTGCGCCGCTGGTAGGATTTTGGTAGGTCATCTGGAAACCGGTATTGCCCTCAACAGGAGCTTCCAGGGTTACCTGAAATGCCCAGTTGTGATTGACATTATTGGTAGTTACCAAAGAATAGGGCTTCGTATCCGAAATCGTGCCATGGCGGAAAAAGTACACAGTACCACCCACATTGGCTGCCAAATGATAGCTCTGACCAACCAAGGGAGATTCCACCTGGGACACCTTGGTATCTGTGCCATAGAGAATCTGGGCATCCCCACATTCCCCACAAGTACGGCTTTGTGTGCCGTTTTCGGTATCAAAGACCCATTGTCCATAACTGTGGCTATGGGCCTCGCTCCCGGTTCCCATTACCGACATACCGGGAACTACAACACTGAGCAGCAGCACCAGTGTCATCAATATACTGATCGTCTTTTTGATCGTCATATGTTTCTCCTTCATATAACACAGGGATTTTCGTAGGGGCCGATACCCGCATCGGCCCTAATGGCATCACTTCCACCACGGGTCGATGTGGGCATCGGCCCCTACGAAACACTTAAGTGTTCCATCAATGGCGGGGCAGAGCCCCGCCATTGATAAATATAAATATTAGTTCTTTTCAACGATTGCAATGGCATCTGCCACTTCCCGGGGGAACCAACCGTCGTCGCCCAGGATCTTTGCCTTGGGATAGTATGCGCCGGGAACATACATAGCGGTAGAGCCGCCGCCGTCCAGATTCAGAACGGTTACGATGTCCAGACCCATATCCACAAAGATGTGGCATACATCGCTGTAGGTAGCATCTGCAACAGCAACCATAACCAGGTCGCCATTGGCATTGACACCAACAGCAGTGCGGTAAGCACGGTCGGAGGTCAGATCTACAGGTACGCCGTCCACGATCAGCAGCTTGCCGCCGCCAACAGCCTGCTGAACATTGCCAGCATAGGTGCTTGCATAGCCGGCTGCATTGGAAATCACATACTTGCCGTCCTTGGTCATACCGAACCAGTTGTCGCTGTAGTTATTTCTGTCAGCGCTGGGTTCCTGATTGACAACACCGTCAACCACCTGCATACCATAAGGCAGGTAGGAACCGGTCTGGTTCAGATCAAAGAAGCCGCCGTTGATCATAGCCAGCACATTGTTGCCGGCATTCTTCACTGCGCGGAAATGGTTGGCTACAGTCTTAGCTCCGGCAGATACCTTCAGCTCTACACCCGCATCGGCATTGATCTGCAGGATATAAGCTTCCACTTCGCCGTAACCGGCAGCCACATAAACCTTTTCGTGCAGGGTAACACCTTCATAAAGGGTGCTCTGGGTCTGGGACTTTACAGCAAAGTCGTCAGCCAGGTTGAGGTTTGCCAGGTAAGCCTTGGCAGCCAGATGGTAGCCGTACATTGCCTGCACAACTGCCTTGGTGGCAGCGGAGGTATCGGCCTTATTGTACATTCTGGCGATGTAGATCAGGGGGCTGTACTTCACAGCCAGGCTGTTTGTGCCATCGGTGACAACAGCGTGCAGAACATCATCCAGATCCTGAGGATTGATGCCGGCAACCTCGATATAGTACATATCGTTCTTAGCAACAGGCTCGTAGACATTGCCGTCTACCTGGAAGGTCAGACCTTCCACGCTGTCAGCGGTGAAGTAGAAGCGGACAGAAGTCTTTTCCTTATGCAGCAGGGATGCGCCGTAGAAGGCCACGCCCTCCAGCTCGCTGAGAACTTCCAGCTCGGGTGCTGCGCCGGGAACGGCTGCAGTCACTTCGATGCCTGCATTTGCCATATTGGCGGTGTTGTAATTGAAGGCATTCTGTGCAGCGCCGCCGAAGGCCAGCATATTCTTAACCAATTCCTTGGTGTAGTTGGTGTACTCACCTGCCAGAATTGCATCTGCGTAAGCGCGGACAGAGTAGGTCTTTTCCACTGCATGACCGTTGACGGAAATGGAGATTTCGTCGCTCATCTGTGCAGCAGCCAGCTTGATGAATACGGTGGAGGTGCCGTTGCCGTTGTCCTTCAGGGTAGCGGCAACCTTTTCACCGGCAACCTTGATTTCAACCTTGTCGCCCTTGGTCAGTGCCAGAACGAAGTTGACACCGATGTTGTCGCCCAGAACGATGTTCCAGCTATCCACAGTTACGGGAGCCTCTGCAACTGCAGTATTGCCGCAGACGGTACACAGACCGGTCTTGCTGCCGGGCTCGGTTGCGGTGGGAGGTGTGATCACAGTCCAGTCTGCCACAGTGTGGGTTTCAACAGCACTGGTGCTGCCGCACTCACATACATGCCAGTGGCCGGCTTCGTTTGCATAGTATTCCTTGCTGAAGCTGTGGGTATGGGCATTGGCCAGCATAACAGGATATACACCCTCGTTGCCCAAAGCGCTTTCCGGTACACCCAGCATACGCCATACCATAGCCGTTTCGCCATCTACAGTCTGGGGAACCTGCATTACAACCAAAACGCTGTCGTTGCCGTACTTACGCAGGATCTTGTTGCCATCCAGATCGTCAACAAAGAAGCTGTGGCGGTTCTTGTAAGGTGTGGTGGTGTTTACGCCGGTATCCATAATACCGGTCTGACCGGCTACCGTGGCATCCTTCAGCACATCCATACAGTAGATTCTGGCCAGGGTATCATTGGTGGGATTGGTGTAGGTAAACTGGAAGCCGCCTTCAAAGCTCTCATCGGTATTCAAAGAGGATTCCAAGCCAACCTTCATCGTCCAGTTGTGGTTGATGTTATCAGTAACAACCAGAGAATAAGGAACGGTATCGGTAACTGCGCCATGACGGAAGAAGTAGATTGTGCCTTCCACATCGGCTGCCAGGTAGTAGCTTTCGCCGATGACGGGATTTTCTACCTGAGATACCTTGGTATCGTTGCCGTAATAGATCTCTTCAAAACCGCAGGCGGTGCAGATCTGGCTGTTGGTGCCATCATCGTTTGCGATCCAGGCATTATAAGTATGGGTATGTTCAGCGGTGACGGATACGGGGTATACACCTGTGTTGGACAATTCTGCCTCGGGAACACCCAGCATACGATAGGTCTTGGTGGTCTCATTGTACTTAACAACCAGAATGTTGTTGTTGCCGTACTTACGCAGAACCTTCACGCCGTTCACTTCGTCTACGAAGAAGCTGTGGCGGTTCTTGTAAGCAGTACCGGTCTGAGTACCGGTGTCCATAATGCCGGTCTGACCGGCAGTGGTGGCATCCTTCAGCACATCCATGCAGTAAATTCTGGTCACATTTCCATTGTTATCGAAGGTAAACTGGAAGCCGCCCTCGAATTTTTCGCTGGTCTTGGTGGAGGATTCAATTGCCACCTTTACAGCCTTGCTTGCGCTCTCGGTGGTCACCAAAGAATAGGGAGCTGTGTTGGTCACAGTACCGGTGGTAAAATACTTAAGGCTGCCTGCAACATTGGCAGTCAGGTAGTAGCTTTCGCCTACTACGGGATACTGCACCTGCTGGTAGTCGTAGCCGTAAATCACATTGGTGTAGCCGCAAACGGTACAGGTGCGGCTGCTGGTCTTGTTTGCAGCATCCGTCTTGACTGCGCCATAGGTATGGGCAACAGCCGCGGAATTGCCGCCGCACCAGCACTCAGTCTTGTGACCTTCGTCGGTGATCTCGGTCAGGCTGGTGCCCACAGCGTGATCATGGGCTTCCATAACAACAACAGGATATACGCCCTCGCCCAGCTCTGCTTCTGCAACGCCCAGCATACGCCAGCCTTCAGAAGTAACACCGCTGGAGGTCTGCTCCATCCGCTTGATAGCCAGAATGTAGTTATTGCCCAGGCTGCGCAGAACGCGGACGCCGTCGACAGTGTCTACAAAGTAAGTATGGGTATTCAGGGCGGGGGTGGAGTTGACACCGGTATCGATGGTGCCGTTATTGCCCACATCATAGCAGTAAATGTTTGCCTCAGCACCGCTGGTGGGATGGGTATAGGTGATCCGGAAACCGGTATCGCCCTCGGTGGGAGCAGCAAAGGTCATAGGCAGCACCCAGCTGTGGTTTACATCTTCCAGAGCAGGCAGGGAGTAAGGCGTGGTCTCGGTAACAACACCATGGCGGACATAGATCATCTTGTCGCCGGCATTGGCTGCCAGATAGTACTGCTTGCCAACCTTAATATTTTCAGCCACGATCAGCTTGCTGTCGTAAACAGTTTCCACATAGCCGCAGGTAGCGCAGGTACGGCTGGCGGTGTCCAGCACGTCATCCTTTGTAACGCTGCCGAAGCTGTGCTTGTGCTCCTTGAGCATCATAACGGGGTATACGCCCTCGTTACCCAGTGCGCTTTCCGGCACACCCAGCATACGCCATGCCATAGCAGTTTCGCCGTTAACAGTCTGGGGAACCTGCATGATAACCAAAATGTTGTCATTGCCATACTTGCGCAGGATTTTGTTGCCATCCAGATCATCGACGAAGAAGCTGTGACGGTTCTGATACGGCTCATTGGTGTTCAGACCGGTGTCCATAATGCCGGTCTGATCACCGGTCTTCAGAACATCCATGCAGTAGATTCTGGTCAGGGCATCACTTGTAGGGTTCACATAGGCGAACTGGAAGCCTCCTTCGAAATTCTCACTGGTTTTGGTGGAATCTTCCAAGGTGAGCTTCATGCACCAGTTGTGGTCGATATTGTCGGTAACAACCAGAGAATAGGGAACGGTATCGGTAACTGTTCCGTGACGGAAGTACATCATAGTGCCGTTTACATCAGCACCCAGATAGTAGCTTTCGCCAATCACAGGCTCTGTTACCTGTTCCAAATTGCCGCCGTACAGCGTTGTCTGCGCATGTGCGTGCAAAAATGCGCCGCCAGGGGCTAACAGGCCAAGGATCAGGGTTAATGCTAAGCAAATGCTAAGGGTTTTCCTGAGTTTCATATTGCTTTCCTCCTAAGTTTATTTCGATTGTGGTCACCGACTTTTCGCCGGTAACCGCAATGGATTTACTTCTTTTCCCGCTTTTTGCCGAAGATCATAATAACCAAGCCGAAGACGACCAATGCAGCAGCTGCCGCAATGACCACAGGATTCAGCGGACTTTCTTTTTCCTCCTGATCCTCCACAGCAGGCTCAGCAGTCTTATCCTTCAGTGCCGGGATGCCTTCCACGGCAGTTTCACCGCATACGGTACAAGTGCCGGTTCTGCTGCCCTCAATACCGACGGCAGCTTCCTTGGTGACAGTCCAGCTTTCCACATTGTGCATCTGCAGGTCTTTCTTTTCACCGCAGCCGCAGGGATACCAGTGGCTGTACTGGTTTCCGGTCAGTTCCTCGCTAAACTCACAAATGTGCTTTATCACAAACCGAACCGGGTAAACAGGCTCCTCGCCCTCCAGTTCGGAGGCAGGAACGCTGAGCAAGTGCAGTTCTTCGTTACCGCTTTTAATGTTGGTAACAGTTTTGACTACCAGCACATATTTTTCATTGTTGATCATTCTGAAAATGAGCTGATTGGTTCCATCCCAGAAGAAGCAATGGCGGTTTACATCCAAACCGGAGTTCAGGCCGGTATCCACAATATCATCCTTATCCACATCAAAGGAATATATCTTGTGGATATTTTCGCCGCTGGAATAGCCCAAATAGAAGCCTTTACCCACTTCGCCTAAGGTAAATTCCTTGATACCCTTATCCTCCGGATCACTGGTGACATACAGAGAATAGGGGGAGGTATCGGTAACACTTTCCGAGAATGTGGAATTGGTTACACGATAATAATAATCTACTCCATCTACCGTTGCACACAGGTAATATTTTCCGCCGATGGCAGGCTCCTCGATCTCATCATAGAGGGTGGCGGCCTGCACATTCAAGGTCAGCCCCAGCAGCATACACAGCAAAACGGTCAAAATCAGAATTTTATGTTTCATAACAAAACCGTCAACTTTCTACTCTTTGAACATAACGGGCGTAGGCGGCATCATAGCAGTCCAGAACTTCCTGCAGACCCATCTGCTGCAGATTTGCCACATAGGTATCCCACTGAGCTTCAATATCCTCATCACCGGTCACAAAGGCGGCAAACATCTGGGTGGCATACTTGGAAATATCCTGCCACTTTTCCACATAGATGTCATTTTCATCCTCGGTCAGTGCCAGCGCCTCATCCCGGACAACAGCCTTTGCATAAGGCAGGCAGTTGTTGTACACACCCTGGGGCAGCAGGTCGATCTTGCCGTTGTGGTCCATACGCATTGCATGGAACTTGCCGATATAGGGTGTGCCGGAGAAGCCGTGCTGTGCAGACCAACCATCAGGCTTTTCAGCTTCCTTGTAGGATACGCCTTCTTCGACCCATTCCCAGTCAACACCTTCTTCACCCAGCCACAGGGACAAGTTATAGATGGTGCCTTCTTCATTCAAGGGATTGCTTTCAGGGGCAAAGAACGCATCCATATATGCCAGGGCTGCATCCAGATCCTCACAGGTTGTACTGATCATTGCACCCCATTTTCTTGCAATGGTAGGCTCAGCAAATGCCGGTGTGCTCGTAAACTGAGAGGTCAGGGGCTGGCTGATATAGAAATTCTCCACGCCGTCAGCATAGCTGGATTCGGGGATGTTCAGCATACGGGTGCTGACAGAGGTGTGGTTTTCATTCATAAACGCCTGCATCAGGCTGGACTTTGCGGAGAACAGGTCTGCGTCCAGCAGACCCTCCTGCACCAGCTGGCGGATGTAGAGAGTCATCTGCTTATACTGCTCTGTGGCAAAGCCGGCAGTTGCCTTGCCGTCGCTTCCGATATGCACACCGGGGTCGACCTCGTTGCCAAAGGCAGTAAACAGATACTGGGTCAGACGGTTATCAAAACCTGCGTGGCCTGCATCATACACAGTCATAGGAATGTACTTGGAGTCAGTTGCACCATAATGTGCTTTCAAATCCCGCAAAAGCTGTGTCAACTCATCCACAGTCGCCGGCTGCTTATCATAGCCCACAGCTGCCAAATGGTCACCACGGAAGTAGATCATGTTGGTACAACCGGTCAGGGTATACACATAGTAAGGCAGAGTGTACACTTCTCCGGTTGCGCTCATAACGCCATCAAACAGATCGGGATGCTCCATATAGGCCTTGGCCAGATTGGGCATCTTGTCCAGATGATCCATATAGTTGACCAGTGCGCCAGCACTGCCGTAGCCATTAATTCTCTGCAAGCTCAAACCAAAAGTGCCTGCAGCAGAGAACAGCATATCCGGCATCTGCTCCATATCCACGAACAAAAGCGGTGCCTGCTCATCGGTCACATAGCGGTAGGAGATATCCACACCCACTGTATCGCTCATCAGCTTCAGCAGATAGGAATTCTGCGCATTCTCCAGCGCAATGCCCATAGACAGGGAATGCTCTCCCTCAAGCGGATAGATATCCGTGTTTACGAAATTGCCGGGATCCACAACTTCGGGACGTCCGCCTTCCACGGTGCCGGATCCGTTGCCGTCATCAGTGCATCCTGCAAACAGGGCGCATACCATCACGGCAGCAAGCAGCATTGCAAAAAGTCGTTTCATTTTGTAATCTCCTTTATGTTGATTTGTTAACGGCCATAACAGCCGGAATAACCTTTTCTTGTCAGTTCCATTTTTCCTCCAAATTCCAAAAATGGAATTATTAAGATAAACCCTATATCCTTTGCAGTTATCTGGATGCTTTTTTGTCTATTTTGCTAAAGTAATCCCAATATGACATTTCAATTTTATTATATATCACCCACATTGTACACCTAAAAAAATTGCATATAGGTGTAATTTTCGTTCGCAATTCTGTGGAAATTTATCTTGATTTCCCAGATAGCAGCATATATAATGAAATCAGAACACAGAAAGGAGAACTCATTTGCTGCACAGCGAGTGGGAACCGTGCTATGAAAATCACTGATCCATCCCTGCATTTTGACCTTTTATCCGTGATCGAGCTCCATCTGCCCGCCCAAAACTGCATCATTGCACCGCGGCAATACAGTACCCTTTCCTTCCGCATTGACGGCGGTGCGCTGATTCAGGGGCCGGATGCCGATATGCACATCGGTTTGAATTCCATTTTGTTTATTCCTGCAGGCTACTCTTACCGTATCAAATCCCAGCAGGAAGTTGTTCTGTGCATCAATCTGAATATTCCCAATCAGGACAAATTGAAGCCCCAATCCTTTACCCCGCAAAACTCCCCGGTTTTCCGTGATAATTTTCAATCCATTTATCAAACCTGGTCCTTAAAGCGGCCCGGCTACTACCACAAGTGTATGTCCATTCTCTATACCATATTGGCGCAGCTTGACAAGCAATGCTCCTCCATCTACCATTCTCCTGCCTTTTTATCCATCAAGCACGCATTGGACTATATGCACGAGCATTTTTCCGATCCGGATATGTCCGTTTCCTCGCTGTGCCGTATTGCCAACCTGTCAGATACCCAGTTCCGCCGCAATTTCTACGAGGTATACCAGACAACACCCATCAAATATCTGCAGGTTTTACGCATCAATCACGCTGCAGATCTTTTGGTCAACAGCACCCTGAGTATTGAGGAAATATCTGCTATGTCCGGCTTTTCCGACTCCAAATACTTCTGTTTTGTTTTCAAAAAGATCAAAGCCTGTCCGCCATCGGTATTCCGCACTACTTTGTAAGTTTCAAAATGCGCAAATCTATCGGTAGAATTCGTAGGGGCTTTGTCTTTAAAAAGCTGAAGAGCTGTCCGCCATCTGCCTTCCGCTCCTGTCAATAAACGCCTTTACACAAAAAATCCCAGACGGTCTTTACCAACCGTCTGGGATTTTTTAGGACTGTTCGCCGCCCCAAAAATCATAGTTTATCCAAAGCACCGTATATCTGTCCTTTAGGTCCTTGGCATAAAGAACCGCTTCCTTAATCTTTTCCTTTCCGTAAAGACCGTAGAACTCCTGAATATCCAGCTCCACCAAAGAAAGCATTTGCTCTATTTCCTGAGCTGAGGGCATTTCGGAGAGGATCTTTCTGATCTTGTCTTCCTTTTGCAGGTACATCGGCATCCGATCCTTTGCGTAATCCCCTGTTTTTTTCTGCAGCTCCATGCAGCCGCAGGCGACCTCTTTATAGATCTTTTTCATGCGGGCCTCATGCTGCCTTTTTTCGGGTCGGTATATCTTTTGTGGGAACGGATTGGCAAGGATTTTTTCACGGATTTCTGCTGTAATGACGGTAGAATAGGCAACATCGATTCCGTGAGGAAAATACTCTTTGTTGTCGATAATACCTGTGATCTCAAAGAAATGGGACAGGTGATGCTCACTGCCTGACGCAGGACGGGAAGATCCGGCGAAGCTCATCAGAATTCCTATGATCACCAGCGCTTCCATCAGCGTTTTGATGCTGTCTTCCTCCCGTTTGAGAACCCCCTGTGCCAAAGCAAGGGTTCTGTTTATCTGTTCATAGGTCATATCATAGATATACTGGCAAAAATACTCGTTATTGATGCAGTGGCTCAGCTTCCAGTCGTTCAGCGCGGAAAATTTGCCGATAATGTCGCCGTAACCCGCCTTGATCATCTCCATGGGGGCATTTACCAAAACCTCGGTATCCGCAATAATGGCCATGGGCAATCCCGCGGGGTAGGTGGTCTTCATTCCGCCGGTGATCATTGCTGCTCCGCTTGAGGCATAGCCATCCATAGAAGGTGCGGTGGCAACGATTATGTAGGGCACCTTGTTGTAAAAGGAAATATACTTGCACAGATCCTGGATCACACCGGAACCGATGCCCACGATCAGGTCGATTTCCCCTAAGTTTTCCGTAACCCTGCCGATTGCAGCCTCATTGGGCACAAGGATTTCCCTGCCACTGAAAATGACCTTCTTGATATGCTTGCCCCTTAATGCAGATACGGTCTTTTCTCCTGCAGCGGCATAGGTATTTTCATCAGCTACAATTAAAACGGAACTGCTTTTACAGCATATTTCTTTTAATCTTTCCGTTGCGTTCTTTTCGATGTATACATGCTGAATGTTGCAGGTGTGAACTTTTCCGCAGGCACAGTGGATACCGCCCAGTAATTTGTTGATATCCAAAAAAATATCTCCTTTTCCCAAACAGGTTACCAACCGGTGATCTCCCGTATTTTTGCGATCAGTTTTTCACCGCTGGGGGCATAAGCCGCAGCTGTGGGGTGATTCAAATGCATATCCGCTGCCAGGGGCAGGGCCAAATAATGCACCTTGCTGTCGCCTTCTGTCTTCAGCTGTGCAACTGCGGCCTCAATGGCAGTGGCAACCTGTGCAGTCATCTTATCACTTCTCAGGCCGTATGCCCAAATGATCTGCGCATTGGGATTCTTCTGGCGAACCAGCTTGATAAAGCTGTACACACCGGCTTGGAAAGTATCCAGATTTAAATTCGCATTGGTTGCATCATTGGTGCCCAAATTGATCACAATTACATCCGGCTGCAGAGCAAAATCATAGGCGATGCCGGGCGTATTGTAGATATCCAGCTCCGGATAAATATCCGGCAGCAGATAACCGCTGCCTCCTGAGTTGTTCATCACAACGCCGCGGCCAGAAATGGCGGTGACCATATATTCCGCACCAAATTCATCCGCCACCTGCTTGGAATAGGTCTTGGTGGCATCCTCTGTTGCGGTACTCCATGCCGATAATGTCTTGTTCACATCTGCGGCAGAATAGCCCACCGTCAGGGAATCGCCGATAAATTCAATCAGTTTTTCCTTTTTCTCAGGCGGCGCAAGCTTTTTGCCGTCCAGCAGTTCTATGCTGAGCACACCGGCTGTAGAGGAACGGGGACTATTGCGTTTGCGAACCTCTACCGTATGGATTTCGTCGGGGTTCAGTCCCTCTGCCAAAGTGACAGTCTGCATCGTTTTGTCCAGCAGAATGTCCGTCTGCTCAACGCCATCCACATAGACCTTCAAATACGCATAATTGGTAGCATCGGGCGCATTGGAGGCAATTTTTGCCTTCAAGCCGCTGCCCTGGAACCGGACAGAGAAGCCGGATGCCGACCAGTTAAACCACTGCGTTCCGGCAGCTTCATAAGTACGGCCCAAATAAAGAACATCCTGTTGCAGATCATAAACCCGCTCTACATAGGCTTTTGCCGCATCACCATAGCGGATGATTGCCTTCACCAGCTCTACCTGTTCCGGTCTTACATCAGTCTTATTGACCCAAACTGCAGCATAAGACTCGATGCTGTAATCTAAGGTGCTGCTGAGGGCATTTTCTCCCTGATACACAGTAAAGGAAACTTTTTCGTTCATCTGTGTAGGATTCAGATAGCCAAAGTCCACATAGTACATACCGTCTTTGGCCTTGATATCATTTAAATTCCATTCACCGATGCTGCTTACTGCCTGAACAGTCAGACCGGTAATATCATCAGCCTGGAAATACACACGCAGCTTTACGGCTTCTCCCATCAGACCGGATACGCCTTCCCATCTGACCTTTCCGGTATTTCGACCGAAATCTCTGCAGCTTTCCAGTTCTCTGATGGTTTCGTCAGAGCCCCATCCGCGCTGCTCCTCTGTCAAGGCAGCATTGACCAGTTCCTCCACAGCCACATCACTGTTCCGATAAAGCTGGCAAACTGCGCCAAAATTCAATGTGTCCACCAACAGTCTGCGAAAAGCATCGCTTGTCTGCTCCAGCTCCAGTGCAGCATAGCAATACTCCGCTACGCTGTAATCCTTCGTTACGGAAAACTGTGTTCCGTCCTGCTTATCTGCATACAGGGTTGCATGAACCTTTTGACCCATTTTGTCCGGTGTAATATCGTCGAATGTGAAGACATAATAGTCATCCTTTTGGGTATATGCCGTAACTGTGGTCTGCTCGCCTTCCAATTCAAAAACCACATAAGGATCCGAGTAGACACCATCGACGAAAACTGCCTTCTCTACATAGAGATTGATAGAAAAATCATCCTGCAGAGAAATGGATTTTCCGCTAAAAGCAGGCGCAAGTACCGGAATCACTTCCTGTCCGCAGACACATGTGCCATTTTCAAAGTTATGGTCTTCCTTGTCAGCAGCAGCGCCGCAGTCACAGATCTGCCAGTGGCTGTTCTCGTCTTTTTCGTAAACCGTGCCGTAAGTGTGGGTATGGGCTGTTGCTATCATAACAGGGTATACGCCCTCGTTTTCCAGTTCTGCCTCAGGAACACCCAGCATACGGTAGGTATTTGTGGTCGCATTCAGCTTGACAACCAGAATATTGTCGTTGCCGTACTTACGCAGAACCTTCTCACCATTTACCTCGTCAACGAAGAAGCTGTGACGGTTCTTATAACCGGTGCCGCTCTGCATACCGGTATCCATAATGCCGGTCTGACCTGCAGTGGTAGCATCCTTCAGCACATCCATACAGTAGATTCTGGTCAAAGTGCCGTTGTTATCGAAAGTAAGCTGAAAGCCGCCTTCAAACTTTTCGCTGGTCTTGGTGGAATCTTCCAAAGTGATCTGTGTGGCAATACCGACACGCTCAGTGGTTGACAGAGAGTAAGGAGCGGTAGCGGTAACAGCACCGTCCTTGGTAAAGAACTTCAGAACGCCTGCAACATTGGCTACCAGATAGTAGCTCTCGCCAATCACAGGCGTTTCTGCCTGATATACCTTGCTGTTAGTTCCGTGCAGTGTCTCGGCTAAGCCGCAAACCGTACACAGACGGCTCTGGGTGCCCTTTTCTGTATCAAAGCTCCAAGCACCGAAGGTATGCTCCGCATGCTCCGTTTGCTCTGCATACAAAGCCGCAGGATATACACCCTCGTTGGCAAGCTCCGTTTCCGGAACACCCAGCATACGCCATACATTCGTGGTCACACCGGACACCGTCTGAGGAACCTGCTTGATTACCAGGATGTTACCATTGCCGGTGCTCTTGAGAACTTTAACTCCGTTCACATCAGCCACATAGAAATTGTGGCGGTTCTTATAGGGAGTAGAACTGTTCACACCGGTATCCATAATACCGGTCTGACCGGCGACGGTGGCATCCTTCAGAGCATCCATACAGTAGATTCTGCCCATAGTACTGTTTGTAGGATTGATGTAAGTAAGCTGGAAACCTTCCGTATACTTCTCGTCGGTAGCAGAGGGGTCTTCCAATGTCACAAGGGAAGTCCAGTTATGGTCGATGTTGTCGGTAACTACCAGGGAATAAGGAACGGTATCCGAAACCGTACCATGGCGGAAATACATCATAGTGCCGCCAACATCGGCTGCCAGATAATAGCTTTCGCCGATGACCGGCTCAGTTACCTGAATCAGATTTTTGCTGCCATACACAGCTCCTTGCTCCACGCTTGCCTGTGCAGCAATGCTTACAGATCCCAACAGGCTCAGCACGATCACCATGCTCAGCAAAATACTCAATGTTCGTTTCATATTGATATCAACCTCCTATATTTTGTAAAATTGCGGTTTTCTTTGCTTGTAGTATACCAGGGTGTCGATCCCCTTTTGCCGCAAATAGGCTTTCACATCTTCAAAGCCTGTGCCGATTTTTTCGCTTTTATGGGCATCGGAGCCAAGTGTGAACATCCGGCCACCCATTTCTATGTAAAGATCCACAATCTCCTTGGCCGGCAGCCATTCATCATAAGCACTTCCCACGCAGGAGGTATTGATCTCCAAGGCTATACCCCTTTTAATGATTGCCCGGAATATTCGGCGGATCTTTTCTTCCTGAATATTCCAATCTATATTTCTTTTGTACTTTCCGTTAATATAACGAAAAATATAGGTCAAATGCGCCATGACATCCACATCCAGCTTTTCCGCAATATATATGGATGCATCCATATAACCGTCCAGGTACTCCAACATCGTCGCTTCATCCACGCTGCCAAAGTCAAACTTGGAGGTGGACATCCGCTCCCCCCGGAACATAATGCCATGGACAGAACCGATCACCATATCATAGGGCTGGGAGTCTATGACCTGCTGGGCAAGCTCCGGCCGGATAAAGCCGCCGCCCAGCTCCACACCGATCAGAATTTCCACATCCGTGTAATCCTTGATGGTTTCGGCAATCCCCCGGAAAACCTGCGTTCTATAATCCACAATCTCCTGGGTCTGGTGAGCGGGATACAGATCGCAATGGTCGGTAATGCACACAACATCCATTCCCTTTTCCAGCGCCGTCTGATAAATCTGAGATGCTGTACAGGTGCTGTCGTGAGAATATTCCGAGTGAATATGGACATCTGCCCGCTGTTTTCTTTCTTTCGCAGCCATATTTACTCTGCCCTTTCCTGCCAGATGGGATTGCCAATGGCAATTCGGTAATCGCTGGTCACATCCAATACCTCTACCCGGTAGAAGTCGGATTTATGGGTGTCAATCGCCAGATAGACCGGCTGGGCAGCTTCTGCATAGGAAATTTCCTTGCTTGCGACAACGCCTTGATCGTCCAAAATATCCACCCGGTAGGTGTGTCCCTTAATGTACAGGCTGGAATGAAAATCACTGACGCAAACAACAAGGCGCTGATTCTCTAAATTGCACTGGCTGCCGCAGACCGTATTACCGATGCACATCCGTATGCCAACACCGCCGCAAGTAAAATCGCCCACCCGCAAGGGCCTCATCATTGCCGCATTCGTACGTTCTGTTGCGTACAGGGTTGTCAGTGCTTTGTCGCAGCAGACACTGTGCCAGTCGCCGCCGGCGCAGGCCCAAACCCGCTTGCCCATAGAAAGCAGGGTTGTCCACAGTTCATAGTTTTGGGCGGTATACGCCTTGCCGGGACGAATATCCCGGTAGTCCTTATAAATGACCTCGATACCTGTCCAATCACGGTACCAGTAGTCAATCGGGTGTTCTGATTTCATCCACTGCTTGGGATGGGGAATCACAAACAGACCGCCCTTTGCTTTGACCGCATCGATCAGCTCGCCAAAACGCTCCCGGGTAAATCCGGGATACTCAAAATGGCCTTCCTGACCGCCGGTAAACCCATACTCCGGAAATTCCGATAACAGTTCTTCCAGAAGCTGCGGTTTTTCAAAAAGCATATTGTAGTGCGTTTCCTTAACGGTAGCCTGACTGTCTGTGATTCTGGCCTCCGGCTCCGTTCCGCATAGAAACAGTCCGTCCTCCCACTCGGGCAGGTACATATGCCGCACCTGCCGATGATCCAAAATGGCGGCAAAATCCATTTTCAGACCTTCCAATGCCCCTCGCCAATGGGACAGGGGACGCAAACCGTCGCTGGTTCCGCCGGAATCGGAATGGTCGTGCAGCTCCCCATGAAAAGGAACTCGACCGGTATAAAGACTATTTAGCTGTAGAATCTCTTCCTGTGTTGCTATCATCTTGCTTTGCCTCCTTACAACTGGATAACCTGACCGGTGGAAATGCTGTCATAAGCAGCATTCATAGCTGCGATGGAATCATAATGATCCCGCAGCCCCACTGTCGGTTTCTTTCCACTGCGGATGCAGTGGTAAAATTCTTCCATTCTCCGATTCCACAGACCAGAGCTTCCCAAGCCGGACACAATGTATTTGCCGTTAGACTGCAGTTGGTGGCAGTATGTCTTGCCATACAGATCGGCAATAATCACGCCCTTTGTACCAACGACTGTCATAAACACCTCCACGCATCGGGGGTATTTGTTCCACTCCGATCCAATCATCTGGGATACATGCTCCTCGTCGTTGGCATAAGAAGGATCAACGGAATAGCAGACACCGTTTTTCAGGCGGCCAATCACACGGATCATATCCTCTGTTTCCACACCTTCGCGGATATTGGGAGAAACTTCTGCATAAACCTGAGAAAACTCAGAATCGGTAATATAGCGGATAATATCAAACAAATGGGGATGGTCTGCCAATGCACCGCCTCGGAACCGGTCATCACCGGGCCGCAGGGATACCCGGCTGCCATAGCTTGCCTCCGGGTTTGCCTGCCACGGACGCCACCAAACCGGATTATGGGAATAATTGACCGCATTGACGGAAAGGAGCTTTCCGATCTTTCCGGCCTCGATTGCCTCTTTGATGCGGTAGATGGGTGCATGATGGCGCATTTCTAACTCAACCTGACAAACCACACCGGCATCTTCCGTCACGCGGATCATCTCGTCATATTCATCCATATCAAAGGTAGGCACTTTCATAGAAAAGATATGCAATCCTCTTTTTGACGCTTCACAAACCTGCCGGAAATGGCTGGCATTGTCGCTGGCAAGGATCACAGCCTCCAGCTCCGGATGGGCATCAAACAACGCTTCATCCGTATCATAAAGAGGAATTCCCTCCAGGTTTTTGATCCGCACATCTGCATAAGCCTCCGGTTTTACAGAAGCCGCCACCAGTTCAAACATCGGGTCATTTTTCAGGGAATAATACCCCGGCGCGTGACCGTGATTGCAGGATAAAATTGCAATTTTTACAGGCTTTATCATAGCTTTCTCCGTTACCACCCGGTAATTTCCCGGATTTTCTCAATAATCGCATCCCCCCGGGAGGTATATGCCGAGGATACTGTGTGATTCAAATTCAGTTCCCATTTTTCGCACTGCGCAAGCTGGAGATAATGGATCTTTTCATCACCCTCATCCCGAAGCTGGCTGATGACTTCTGAAATATCCTCCGATAGACCGATCCGCACCAGTCCATAGGTATAGAGAATCTGTGCCTCCGGGTTATACTGCCGGACTTCTTTTAAAAAGTTATATAATCCCTGGCGGAACTCCTCTGCAGGCAGCTCCTTATTGGCATCACTTTCATCATTGGTACCCAAATTGATCACGATCACATCCGGCTGCTGTACAAAATCATAGACCACGCCCGGATTATTGTAGGTATCCAGTTCCCTGTAAATATCCGGGAACAGGACATTGGCATCGCCGCCGTTATTGCGGACAACGCCCCGTCCGGATATAGCAACAACCTGATACTGGGCATCAAAGGCCTGGGCAATTTGGGGGCAATAGGTCTTTGTCACATCCTCCGTGGTCGTGCTCCACGCAGTGGCAGTTTTGCCGTCCTTTGCAGCAACATATCCCACCGTCAGAGAATCGCCTATAAACTCAATGAGTCTTTCCTTGGGCTTTTCCGGCTCCAGAATCGTTCCGTCCATAAGGACAAGTCTTCCAACGCCTGCTGTGGAAGAACGGGCATTGGTTCTTTTGCGTACTTCTACGGTATGCTCCTGGGCGGCATCCAGCCCCTCCGCCAGCATAACGATCTGGTTTTCCTCCTTCAGCAGAATATCCTTCTGCTCTACACCGTCCACATAAACCTTCAGGTAGGCATAGTTTTTCAGGTCCGGCGCATTGGAGTAAAACTCCGCCGCCACCGAGCTGCCTTTAAACCGAATGGAAAAGCCGGAGCCGGACCAGTTCATCCACCGGATATTGGATTTTTTATAGGTGCGTCCAAAAAACAGCACTTCTTTATCCAAATCAAAGTTAACAGGGACAGGCGCCTGTGTTTCCTGCACCGGTTCTGTTGCAGGCTCTGTCGGCTGTGCTTCTTTGCCGCAGCCGGGAAAACTGAGCATTGCCAACAGCATAAGTACTGCCCCTCCCTTTTTCCAAAATTTACATTTTCTCATATCCATCCACTTCCGCTTTTGTTGGGATGCTTCCGGCAGCACCGCGGCGGGTCACACTGATGCCTGCAGCCACTGCTGCCATCCGGGCAGCATCACATAGACTTTCACCCATTGAAAGGGCAGCCGTCAAAAAACCGTTAAAGGTATCCCCTGCGCCGGTGGTATCCACCGCTTGACCACAGGAAAATGCCGGAATTCTTTGAATTTTTCCTTGCTCCATAACCAGCGCACCCTGTCCGCCCATGGTAATGACGGCACGGAAAACGCCCTGTTCTTTCAAACACTCTGCCAATTCTTCACCGGTGGGCTGTTCATTCTCCAAAAAACCGGTCAAATGCTTTGCTTCGCCGTAATTGGGGGTAATCAGCGCACTGCTCTGTATGGCTTCCATAGGGATATTCTCTGCCGGCGCAGGATTGAAAACCACCGGGATTTCCAGTTCTTTTCCAATCTTGCAGGCTTCCAGCAAGCAATCCGGGGACAGTTCATTTTGCAGCAGCAGATAGATACATTCCCTAAACTGAGTCATCACCTTGTCACTGCGCAAATCTTCCGGGGTAAGTAATTTTGCTGCACCGGGAAATACGGACACCGTATTTTCGCCGCTGCTGTCGGTCATAATGGTGGCAAAAGCGGTGGGAATCTCTTTTTCTATCAGACAGGGAATCACACCCTGACGCAGCAGATCCTCCCGGCAGGCTTTTCCGTTATCATCCTTGCCCACCGCGCCGATAAACACCGTGTCCACACCCATACGGGAGCAGGCAACGGCCTGATTATAGCCCTTGCCGCCCGGCTCAAAAAACAAACTTTGGCAGGACACAGTCTCCCCCGGTGCCGGAAAATGGCCCGCAGACATAAACGCCGACTGTCCACCTAAGCCGATCACACCAATTTTGGTTTTTTTGTAATTACAATTGCTATTTGTCATATTATTTCCATCACCCCTGCGATGTTGCAACAACGAAACAAATATGTCATTGCGAGCCCCGAAGGGGCGTGGCAATCTCATAGAAGAACGCTGTACATTGAGATTCCCACGACCAGTGTGCGCACTGGTCTCGGAATGACAAGGAGCGTTGTCAAATTTTACAGATGCTTATTTCTGGGCATATACTTGCGGATCAGGTCCCGATTCTGCTCCATACCGCCGGGGATATTGCCGCTGACATAGACAGGGGGGCGTACGCCGCTTTGCCACATAAATTCATCCGCCTGCACCACGATACTCTGGGCAATCAAGCAGCTGGAAATGGTGGAAATGGGTCCCACACGCATATCGCTGCCTGCAATTTCCACGGCAGCATCTCCGTGGCAAACGCCGTTATCCAGCACAATATCTGCAACATCATGAAGCTTTTTTCCGCTGGGATGACGGGACTTATCCTGACTGTACGCACCGGAAACAATGGCGATCACAGGAATCCCCTGTTCCTTGGCACACATAGCCATTTCGATGGGGACACTGTTAATGCCGGAGGTGGACACTACCAACAAAACATCCTTTGTTGTAATGCCGTAGCGCTCAAATACCGGCTGCGCCAGACCGGTCATTTTTTCATAGACACTGCTTTTGGCCGCACCGGTATGGAGCATCAGATCGCTATCCAGCATAGCGCACACTGCCGCTGTGCCGCCGGCACGGTAGAACAGATCCTCTCCGATGATATGGGAGTGTCCGCAGCCAAAGACATATAACATTCCGTCCTTAGCAAGGCTTTCAGCAACCAGCTTTGCCGCCTTTTCAATGTTTTCTGCCTGGGTGGTCATGACCTGCTCCACCACAGCATTTACTTCCTGCCAATATTTTTGATAAAGCATCTTTTTACCCTCTTTCAAATAAAAAAGGCTACCACACGGCTAATGTCATCAAGTTCTTTGTCATTCCGAGCCAGTGCGCACACTGGCGTGGGAATCTCAAAGTACAGTCTTTTCCTTGAGATTGCCACACCAGTGACATCGGTCACTGGTTCGCAATGACACTTAACTTAGTGGCATTACCTTTGGCAGCCTTTTTCCATTTTTCTAAGGCTGTAACTGCGTATTACAGCATCTTGATTCTGGGACGGTACTTCTCCAGATATGCGGCGTTCTTCTCGTCACCGCCGGGGGTGTTGGCACTGGACCAAACAGGAGGTGTGATACCACGGTCAATACACTGCTTGACGGTCTCGATCTCCAGCAGGTGGGCAATATAGAAGTCCACAATGTTGGAAACCGGTGCAATGGGGGTATCCAGACCGGGAATGGTAACAACTGCGTCACCTACCGGGTTAAAGTCCTCAATACAAACATCTGCATAGTCATTCAGGTTGGTCTTATTGGGGTGACGGATGAAGTGATCTTCCGGCATTTCTGTCTGCCAGGCCAAGCTGGAAACCGCAATGATCTTCACGCCGTTTTTCTTAGCTTCCATAGCGGCATCGATGGTAGCAGGGTTAATGCCGATATTGTGGAAGATAATCAGCACATCGTCCTTCTTCAGATCGTAGTACTTCATAATGGCGCTGCCGTAGTTGACAGTTCTTTCCAGTTCCAGATACTTCAGCGCCTGGTTGAACACGGAAAGACCGGTTTCCATAATGGGGTTAATGCAGGACAGACCACCGGCACGGAAGAACATTTCGCCAACAGGCAAAGTGGTATGTCCACCGCCGCCATAGACATTGATCAGCCGGTCATTGGCAATGGCATCGGCCATCAGCTCTGCTGCCTTGCGGATATTTTCGCTCTGGGTGGCATTGACCTTTTCTAAATTTTCAATTATCGCCTTGTAATAACCAAAATCGTTCATCTTAATTACTCCTTTAGTGGCCGATGATGAAATCGGCAAATGTTGATGGCGTGAGATTTTGACACAAATTAAAGTTTGGAAAACGCGGGAATACTTTGTGTATTTTGGGTTTTTCAAACTGAAAAGTTGGGTCAAAAGATCCGTCAGCAACCGCAGACGATTTCATCAGCGGTCACTTAACCAAAACACGGTTGTAGTTTGCACCGATGCGATCCCACAGCTCAATGGGATCCTTCGCTGCTACGGAAGTGCCGTAGCCGCCGCGATATGTCCAGGTAGCCAGACGGTCAACACCCAGCTCCTCATACAGATCCACGACCTTGTCGATCTGCTCCCAATTCTGGGGACGCTTGTTATAGCCCATCAGCCAGCGCTCGGATTCCTTGCCAAACTTCTTGGCAATGTTAACCGTACGCTCAGTAATCTCACGGAAGAAGCTCTCCGGCAGATCCCAGTTGATGATGGTGCTGGAAAATACATCGAAGTAGGGGCAGGCAGCAACCATTTCCCAGTTGTCGTAGCCACGCAGCTCGGTCACATAGTAGCTCTGCAAGGTTGCGTGGACGCAGCAGGTGATTTCCAGGTTGGGATTGTACTCCTTCAGCGCCTTGGAGCAATCTGCCAAGGTCTTCAGAGCCTCTCTCCAGCGGAACTGCTTTACATCGTCGTTCATAAACTTGGGCATTTCGTAGCCGTAATATTCCTCAAACTTCTTCATGCATTCGGGGCAGCGGCAAGCCCAGTCATCACCGGCACCGCCGGTAATGGAAGCGTAGGACTTGGGATAAGCATAGTGGGGCTCGTCCCAGAAGAAGCCGTCCACTTCCGTCTCTCTTGCCAGCTTCAGGCAGATATTTGTAAAGTAATCCCGGAAGGAGTTGGTATTGAAGCAAGCTGCATTCAGCACCTCACCGGTATAGGCAGAAACCTGACGGTGATGGATGTTGTTCTGCAGGAACAGGCTGACCTGCTCACCGCCAAAATACTTGCCAATGCCCCAGGTATCGGCAATGACACGCAGACCCATCTTATGGGCAGCTTTGACGATGTTGTTGATATTGGGGAACCAGAAGTCCATATCGAACTCGGTAATTGCGAGAATCACGGTATCGCAACCATGGGCCTTCATTTCCTCAAAGTCTTTGATTGCGTGTTCTACATAGTTAAAGCCATAGTAGCTGACTGCGGTGTGCTTAATTGCCATAAGTCACGCCTCCTTGAATTATTTATTATTTTTTAAAAATTATAGCATTGTAAAATTTTAGTAACAACCAACAAAAAAGAACAAACGGTTAGATTTTCATAACCATGGTTCATTTTTCCTCCGGTGTTGGATCATATTTTTTGAATATGGGCAGAAGGATCTTGAGATTCAGGTAGGCAATCAGGGAAAACCCTATTAGTGTCCACACCAAAACCGACTTCCAAAAAATCTCCGTAAACCCAACCATAAGCACAACAGGCAGTGCATTGAGAGTAACAACGCACACAGAGCTGAGCAAATGGCGCATAGACAAAGCAAAGCTGTTAAACACTGCGGACTTTCCGGAGGTTTGATACCGGGCAAGCAGCGGATAAAGATAGGATGTGGCAGCAGCATACACAAAAAGCAGCACGCCAAATATAACCTTTAACCAAAGCTGAGCACCTACGGACAAGTAGAAAATTTCCGCGGCCATCACTGCACCGATGAAAAGATTCAGCAGCCACAGTGGTGTCGTCACCCGGAAATTATCCCGGAAAGCACGAAGGAAGGGCTTTAAAACCGCATCATCCTTGCCGTTTATGTAGCCCAGCAGGACGCTGTACATCGCCACCGTGGATGCACCGGCTGTAACCACCGGGATACAGCCCAGCAGCCACAGGATATTTAAAGCTATTAAATTGGTAATCAGCATCATAAACCGCATCAGCGGTGAATCCGGCCGAAAAATGTTACCCATAAAGCATTATCCTTTAACGGAGCCTAACATAACACCCTTGTTAAAATACTTCTGCAGGAAGGGATACAGCACAAGAACCGGCAGTGCCGCTACCACCACAACCGCATACTTGATCATATCGTAGATGCGGGTGTAGTACATCAGTGCCTCTTCATCAGAAGAAGCAATCATCTGATTGAGGGTTCTGATCATATTGCGGATGACCATTTGCAAAGGCCAGTACTCGGTAGATTGGGGTGTGTAGTACAAGGCTGTAGAGAAGTTGTTCCAGTGGGCAACCACATAGTACAGCATAATTACGCCCAGCATAGCCTTGGAAAGAGGCAGCACGATCTTGAAGAAAGTGCCGGCTACAGAGCAGCCGTCGATCTCCGCCGCCTCCTCCAGCTCGTGAGGAATACCGCTGGCAAAGAAGGTCCTTGCCACGATCAGGTTATAAGAAGAAACCGCACCGCACAGGCCGAATACCCACCAGGTATTCAGCAGGTGCAGATTCTTCAGGTTGATAAAGTTCGGGATCAAACCGCCGCTGAAGTACATAGTAAACACGATCAGCCCCATAAAGAAACCGCGGCCCTTTAACTTGGATTTGGACAGCGCGTATGCAGCAGGAATGGTCATAATCATATTCACCGCAGTACCGAACAGCGTCTGGGTAATGGTGTTCCAATAACCCTTCATCAGATCATCTCGGGCGAATACCTCCTTATAGGCATCCCAGGTAACACCAACAGGCCACAGCCAAACCTTACCGGCATTGACCGCATCGGGGTCGGAGAAGGAGTAAATCAGAACCAGCCACAGGGGGTACAGGCAGACAAACGCCACCAAAATGACCAATGCATAGCAAAAGAAGGTAAATGCTCTGTCGCCGAATGTATCTTTAATTCTCATGCCATTACCTCCCTTAGAACAAGCTGGAATCGCTGACCTTCTTGGAAATCTGATTGACGATCACAAGCAGAATCAGCTCCACAAGATTGAGGAACAGGCCTACAGCCGTTGAATAACCAAAGTCGCCGCCTAAAATACCCCGCTGATAAACGAAGGTTCCGACGGTTTCTGCCACACCGGCATTGAGGGAGTTCTTCAGCAAAATGCCCTTTTCTGTGGAAACGGACATAATGCTGCCCACACGCAGGATCAGCTGGATAATAATGGTGGGTGCAATGGCGGGCAGATTGATGTGCCAAATCCGCTGCAGCCGAGAAGCACCGTCCAGCTTCGCCGCTTCGTGCAGGCTGGGGTCAACGCCGGAAAGAGCAGCCGTATAAATAATGGCACTCCAGCCCAGTGACGACCAGATACCAGACCACACGAACACGTGGGGGTAGGCCGCGTCGCTATCGAGGAAATGGATTTTTTCCAAACCGGCAGAGGTAAGCAGATTGTTCACAATGCCCTTTGTATCCAGGAACAGGCCCAGCATGGTTACCAGAATAACCAGGGAAACGAAGTGAGGAGCGTAAACAATGGTCTGCGTGACCTTCTTAAATTTCTCGTTGCGGATCTCGTTGACGATTACTGCAAAAATAATTGGCAGCGGGAATAGTGCCAAAGAGTAGAAGGACAGCCGCAGCGTGTTAATCAGCGTCTGCTTGGCATAGGCAGATTGGAAGAAGCTTTCAAACCACTTGAAGCCTACGAACTTTGCGCTAAAAATATCGCCGATACCCTTATACCGGGTAAACGCCATATACACACCGGGCATAGGGAAATAACGAAAAACTATGTACCACAGTATGGTCGGCAAAACAAACAAATACAAAATCCAGTTTTTCCGGAGGTATTTGACTGTTTCGTAGGAGAATAATCCTTTTTTCTGATTCAACCGGGGACCGGTTGGCTGCATCGTTTTTTGTTTCATAAGCGCCTCCTGTTCTTTTGCCATCCGTATGCGGACAGAACATCCGCATTTTGTAAAAACAGTATTCTGATTTTGATTATAAAACCAGCTATATATTTGCGCAACCGAATTTTTGTTGGTATAGGTGTAATTTTCATAACTATTTTGCACATAAATGGCGTTTTTTCGGGTTATATACAATTTGTAAAAACCGAATCCGTATTTTTTCTTGACTTTCGTTACTTTTGTCTGTAAACTTGAACTAAAACCTATATTTATCTTGCAAAGGAATCCATATTATGACAATCCGGGAAGCTATCAAAGAGCAGCGAAAATCCATAAAAAACCGAAGTCTTAAAGAGCGGGTTTCCTTTTTCTGGGAATACTATGGGATCAAGACGATCTGCCTGATTCTTGCAGCAGTTGCACTCATTGCATTTATCGTCAGCATGGTAACCCAAAAAGAATATGCTTTTACCGGCGTATTTTTTGGTGCTGCTGTGCAAGATAGCGCTGAAGGTTATCTGGCGCAATTTGGGCAATCATCCGGTATTGACCCGGAAAAATACGAAATTTCCGTGCAGTGCCACTTAGATATTCAGATGGATCAGCAAATCACCCAGGAAATTTACACTTCTATGGAAACCTTTACCGCAATGGTAGCTGCCAAATCCGTAGACTGCTTTGCCGGAAATGATGATCTTTTCCTTTATTATGCCTATATGGAATATGCCTTGGATCTGAGAACAGTGCTGACCCAAGAGGAATTGGATCAGCTCTCCCCATATCTGCACTACATTGACGGCAAGCTGATCGAGCAGCAGGAAAATGCAGGCGAAGGCTATGCAAGCGCCTATTCTCAGCACCCCGACTCCGCAAAACCGGAGCTGATGGAGAATCCTATCCCCGTAGCCATTTCCCTGAATGCTGCCACTGACGCATTCAAGGAAGCTTATCATTTCGGTGAAAATGCCGTGATTGGTATTTGCGCCAGCTCTGAACAGACTCAAAACGCATTGGCATTTTTACGCTACTGCTTTGGCCTTTCCGTATAAAAGCCGGTGGGCAATCCTCCAACGTCACTTAGTTAAGAAAAATTGTCATTCCGAGCCAGTGCACACACTGGCGTGGGAATCTCAAAGTAAAGCCTTATTCTTGAGATTGCCACACCAGTGACATCGGTCACTGGTTCGCAATGACAACTAACGAAATGACATCGGGGTATTGCCCGCCGGTTATTTATATTACAAGGTTTCCGCGTAGATGACTCCCTCAATGGTGACGATCTTTTCCAAAACGATCTGATGGGGGGTACGCTTTTTTGTGATCAGGGTGGCGGAGTAAGCTCTTACATTGCCTTCTATATCTGCGCCGGTCTGCTTCTGTACATCCCGGATTTCAATCTCCATTTCCCGTATTTGCCGCAGCAGGTCACCCAGAGTGGTTTTACCGGAAAGTTCAACATAAATCTCAAAGGATTTTGTTTTATTGCGCATTTTGTTGTCCATATACTGCATCAGGGTCATAACCACCAAAACCGTGAACGCACCGGCAACGGCTCCTTCATAAAAGCCAATACCCAGAGCAAGACCCACACCGGCAGCCGTCCAAAGGCCGGCAGCTGTGGTCAGGCCCTTGACCTGTGTGCGGCGGGTAACGATGATGGTACCGGCACCCAAGAAACCGATGCCGCTGATGACCTGGGCACCCATACGCACCGGATCGCCCTGACCATAGGTCTGAAAGATAAACTGGTTCGTCAGCATAATCAAACAAGAACCAATGCATACCAGCATATAGGTACGAAGACCCGCCGCCCGATTTTTGAGACCTCTTTCCAGGCCCATAAATCCGCCCAGTATAGCGGCAACCAGAATTCTCAGGGCAACAGCGAAATATGTAACTTCCCGAATAACCGTTATTTCTTCAAAAATCCACATAGAATCACGCCTCCCATATTTTTTAGGAATCGTAGCATAATATGTTTTTCATTGCAAGGAAATAACCGTTAAATAGTTGAAAATTTGAGGTTTTTGATTGTTTTTTTAACATTTATCCTCATTTTTCAGCATTTGACTGGGTAGCGGCTCATCGGAAATCACGCCATCGAGCTGCTGAATGCTCCCCATATCATAAAAATAGGTCTTGTTCAGCTTACTGCTGTCACACAGCAAATATTTTTCCCGGGATTTTTGCATCATCACCTGCCGCAAGTGACATTCATCCACAGATGGGTCACTCATTCTGCCATCGGCCGATAAGCCGTGGCAGGAGAAAAATACAATATCCGCATTGTACTTTCGCACCGCATCCTCTGCCTCTTTGCCAATATAGGAAAAGGAATTGGTGCGCATTCTGCCGCCGGTGCAAAATACGGGAATTTGCAGTTCTGCCAGAGCCACCGCGGTTTTTGCACCGCTGGTAATGACAATAATATCCTTGAATTTAGAAAGATAGGGAACCAAATGATAGGCACTGGTAGAGCCGTCCAGCATAATGACCATTCCATCCCGGATATACTGGGAAGCCAGCATTCCCATCTTTTCCTTTGGTTTGCTTCTTTCGTTTTCCCGCAGGATAAAAGGAATTTCCCGGTCAGCCGCACCCGCATTGCGGTTAAGAATCGCACCGCCGTAGCATTTGGTCAGAATTCCACGCCGTTCTAACTCCGTATAATCCCGGCGAATGGTGGGCTCGGAAAAATTCAGTTTTTTCGCCATCTCCCGAACTGTAATCTCCGGATTCTTCTGCAATTCCAGGATAATTTGATTATGTCTTTCGCTGATCAGCATTTTTACCCCTCCAGAATGATTATTTTTGATTATTATAACACATAAAATGATTATTTTCAATTTTTTATGGCGAAGTTTGATTTTTTTATTATTATCTCTATAATGAGATCAGAAACAACAATAGGAGGGAATTTTCATGAAAACAAATGCTATCAGAATGTACGGTGCTTACGATATCCGTCTGGAGGAATTTGATCTGCCGGAAATTACCGCTGATGAGGTGCTAATCCGGGTGGTCAGTGACTCTGTCTGCGCTTCTACATACAAGGCGATCAAGCAGGGCTCTGCCCATAAGCGTGTTCCCAATGACATTGCCGAAAACCCCGTTATCATCGGTCACGAGATGTGCGGTGAGATCGTACAGGTGGGCGACAATGTGAAAAACGACTGGAATGTGGGTCAGAAGGTGGTCATTCAGCCTGCCCTAAAGCTTGCAAATAACTTTGACCCCGGTTACTCCTATCCCTATATCGGCGGCAACACCCAGTATGCCGTTGTCCCCAAGCTGGTTTTGGAGCGTGGCTGCCTGCTGCCCTACGGCGGTGACAGCTTCTTTGCCGGTTCTCTGGCTGAGGCATTGGGCTGCTGCATCCGTGGCTACAAGGGCTTCTATCACACCGATTACACCAACTACGAGCGTTTTGATGGCGCCAAAAAGGGCGGCAAAATCGCCATTTTAGGCGGTGCAGGCCCCATGGGCATCGGCTGTGTGGAGCTGGCTATCGGCTATGCCGGTGTTTCTCAGGTGGTAGTGACTGACCTGAATCAGGATCGGCTGGATTATGCCGCCAGAATGTGCCCCGTGGACAAAGCCGCAGAAAAGGGCGTTGCACTCCATTATGTGAACACCTCCAATATGGAAGACCCTACCCAGGCTCTGATCGAGTTGTCCGAGGGCGGTTTTGACGATGTATTTGTAATGGTTCCCGTTGCCGATCTGTTCACCATGGCAGAGCAAATCTGCCGGGAGGATGGCTGCATCAACTTCTTTGCAGGCCCTCCTGTCCATGACCTGCCGGGCAGCCTGAACCTGTACCGTGTACACTATGACGGCATCCACGTTGTGGGCACTGCCGGAAGCATCCCTGTGGATATGACCGATGTTCTGGAGCTGATGGAAGATCATAAGATCAATCCCGGTGCTATCGTGTCCCACATTTTGGGATTGAAGGCCGTGGAGTCTACCCTTTATGCTATGGAAAAGCCCAACGGCGCCAAGAAGGTCTGCTACAACGAGCTGGACATTCCCCTGATCGCTATTGACGAGCTCCCCGAACTGGGCAAAACCGATCCTATGTACGCAGAGCTGGCTGCTATTGTTCAGAAAAACGGCGGTATGTGGTGTGCTGAAGCAGAAAATTACCTGCTGGCTCACGCACCCAGACTGTGAGGAACGGTATGAAGATTTATACCATCACCTTAAACCCTGCCTACGATGTCCACGCCTATGCGGAGCAGTTTGTCCCATTCCACGAAAATTTGGCAACTGTCACCTCCCGGGAGGCTGGCGGCAAGGGTGTAAACTTAAGCCGTGCTTTAAAAAATGGCGGAACAGAAAATACCGCTGTGATTGTGCTCGGCAAGGATAACTGCGCAGAATTCAAGGCTGAATTGGAAGCGGCAGGACTTTCCACTCTGTTACTGGAAAAACCGGGACGGATTCGGGAAAATCTGACTCTCCACTGTGCCGATCAACCGGAAACCCGGATCAGCTTTTCCGGCTTTGCGGTAGATGACAGTCTTTTGGACGAAGTGACTGCGCTGCTGGATGTGGATGCCGATACTGTCATCACCTTTACCGGCAGAGTGGCCTCGGGAATGTCTATGGATCAGGTCAAGGCATTTTTGAAAAATCTGCAGGCAAAGGGCGCAAAAATTGTGCTGGACTCCAAATCTTTTTCCATAGAAGATATTTTCGAAGTACAGCCTTGGCTGATCAAGCCCAATCAAGAGGAGATCTCCGAATATCTGGGCTGTGAGGTAAACACCATCGAAGAAGCTATCCAAAGGGCACATATCTTTGCTGACCACGGCATAACCAATGTTATGGTTTCTCTGGGTGAGCAGGGCGCTATGCTGTTAAATGACGGAAAATGCTATATCGCCACACCTCCGGTTATCACAGCCATTTCCACCATCGGCGCCGGTGACAGCTCTTTAGCCGGCTTTATTGCCGCGGCCCAGGAAGGCAAAAATGCCGCCGAGTGTCTGAAAAACGCCGTCACCTACGGCACTGCCGCCTGTCTGACCGAAGGCTCTCTGCCCCCCACTGCGGCAGATATTGAAGCCATCTATCCGCAGGTAACGGTTCAGCAAATACAATAACTTGGAATTTATCGCACCAACTGCGATAATGCGCCAACATTGAACCACCCCTATTGTCATTCCGAACCAGTGCGCACACTGGTGTGGGAATCTCTTGGTACAAGGCTGGTTTTCCAGATTGCCACGGCGCTTTGCGCCTCGCAATGACAATTGGCTGGTGCTAATCGTAATCAGCTAAACAATCACTTACAGAAATTGCAAAAGGTGCGGTCTCGATTTGGAGACCGCACCGTTTGATTATTTCAGTATTTCTTGAATTTTTCGAATGACTCCCTGGGACATCAGGGAAAAGCCAAATTCGTTGGGATGCAGAAAATCCGGGGCATAAGCCTGCGGGATATGGGGTATCCCGGTTTCCTCCAGCACATAACCGTTGGGGCAAGCTTCATAATGTCCTCGCAGGATCTGCCGGGCATCATCCAGGGAATAATTGCGATACAGCTTCCGAACCTGATGATTCTGGTCATTTCTGTAAATGGGCAGGATGCCCAAAATCTTGGTATCCGGGAACAACTCCGCCAACTTTTTGATATATCTTCCCGTATGCTCTGCATACTCCTCAGCGGTTTCATAGCGGGAATAGTCGTTGGTGCCGTATGCCACAGTGATGATATCCGGCTTGTAGGAAAGAATGGATTCGTCAATGGTAGTCTTGTTAAAATAATAGCCTCCGATCCCCTGATTGACCACCTCTGCATCCAGCGCTCTTGCAGTCTGATTCACATAAGATAAGGATGTAAATTTAGAGGTATAGCCTTGGGTGATGGAATCGCCAAAACAAAGCATTTTCAGATTCTTTTCCACAGGGATGATGCTCGCTCCATCGGACAGATGCACCTCGCTGACCACGGTTTGTGCCGACCAGGGGAAATACACCGTCACCCGATGCTGCCCTGCCGGCAGCTCAAAACCAGCCAGCTTGATACTCAGGTCATCTGCATATCGATTGGCATAAAATACGCCGTCCACATACAGGTCAATAGAGCCCCACTTCTGAGAAGAACCAGGGTACAGATCAAATTTTAGTGTAATAAAATCAGAATCCGTGATAAAATCAAAGGTCACCGATGCGCTGGAGTGGGTCTTCATCGCCCAATCCTGAGATTCCATAGCATAGACTTCCCGCTGTTTTTCACTGAATCTGTAAAAATGCAGATTGCCGCTTTCGTCAAAGGAATAAGACAGAACATTATGAATGATTTTGCCAAGCTGCGATGGATTCAGTTTCATACCAAACAACCCCTTTTTCCTACTTTTTGCATCATTATATCCCTGGTCTTTCAATACTGTCAAGGCACAAAACCAACAAGAAAGTTAAATATTTTAAATAAAAACGATGAAATACTATTCATTTGCCATGGCAAGATTTAAGCCAGGCACGGCATACCAAGCTATACAATGCTATACTACCCTTTGCAACGGGTTTATGCCATTTGTACTACTCGCATACTACTTTTCAAAATAACCACATGTTGCCCCAACATGACGAAATAGCACAGCCGCCTCCATCACGGAGGCGGCTGCTTTTATTATTTGGGGGCGTATTCTAGTTGGCAGAGAAGTTCAATGTTGCATCGAATGCAGATACCTTTTCGGGGGTAAATTGGTGCGACACCACAATGAGGGTCTTGTTTTTGATGGACAATAGCAAATCTTGGATTTTTTCGGCGGTTACTGCATCCAAGTTCGCCAAAGGCTCGTCCAGTATCAGCACATCCGTATGCCGCAACAACGCACGGGCAAGACAGATTCGTTTCTTCTCACCGCCAGAAAAATTGCTTCCATCCTCGGAAACCATACTGTCCAGCATTTCAACCGATGCGTACTTTTCAAGGCCAACCGAATTAAGAGCAGATAGCAATTCTGCATCTGGCACAGATTGATACATAGTCAAATTGTTTCTCAAGGTGTCATTGAACAGAGTGGCTTCCTGGCGAACAACTGTCATAAACCCATATGTGCTGTCAAAAGCATTGATGTTCTGTCCATCGATGAAAATAGAGCCATTGGTAACATCATAATACCGCAGCAGCAAATTGACGGCTGTTGTCTTTCCGCAACCACTAGGGCCTTGCAAAAGATACCGCTTTCCTTTCTCAATGGTCAGATTGAGACCGCTCAGTATAGGTGTGCTGGCATCATATGCAAAATCTACACCATCAAACTGAATGCATTGATTGAATGTATCTGTCCGATTTGCTTCTTGAAGAGGCTTGGTGTCCTCAAGGAACGTCTCCATCATTTGGCAAGTGGGGCGGATTGCTATCAGCTGCCGTGTTATGCCTGCCAAGGAAATCAAGGGATAGGACAGCTGGTCAATCATGCCGATTGCAACAAAAAAGTCACCAGCAGAGAAATCCCCGCTCCATACCAGCCAAGCAGAGCAAGCCAACACGATGAAATAGGACAAATAGGAAATCAAGGTTGTAATCAACTGCGCAACTGCGCTGAGTTGTTCTTCCTGCAAGCATTTATCCGACGCACTATCGTTGACCAAATGGAATCTTGAAATGATTGCGCGTTCTGCGGAAAAATTCTTAATGACCTCGAAGCCAGACAGCAAATCTGTTGCTCTGGACAGGGCGTATTCCACCGCATTGATTGACTCAGCTTGGGCATTTTGCAATGGCTTTTCAATCAGCTTCGGAATATATAGGGGTGTTGTCAGCAAGGTAATCGTTATGATGGCAATTCGCCAATCCAGCAGAAACAATGCGATACTCACAAAAATAATCTTGGACAAGATGTCCCAGAACATAGGGAGCATACTGAACCGACGGTCTTTGATTGTGTCTGCTTCGTTGGAGTACTTCGCCAGATACTCTCCCTGGGGATGTTCCTTGAACGAAACATAGCTGCGAGAGAAGATGCTGGCAAAAATGTCTTGCTTTAAGTTTCTGGTGCATCCGACTACAAACTTTGCAGCTAACCTCTTGTGGACAAAGTAGAGGAAAACCTCGCACAGAATAAAGGCAATCAGCAGTGCGCCGTATAGGATAGTGCTGTTTACATCTCCTGCGACGGCATAGTCCAGCACATCTCCCTTGAAAAATTGCAAAGAAACGGCAAAAAGATTACTGCAAAGGATTGAAATCAATGCGCCTACAAAAAAGCGGCGGTTTCTATTTTCATATTTTTTCATATTAACCTCCTATGTTTTTACAAACGATAGAAGGATTATCAAATTTTCCTTCTATCGATTAGAAGGAAGAACGAAGTCTAACCATATAGACAACCTCCGTTTCTTGTAGCAGATAAATGCTACTATGATTAACTGAATTATACACCGATAGAGCAAAGAAAGCAAGCATCTCTCAAATTCCCGCTACCCTCCGTTATCTGCAAAAGCAGCTACAATGGAGGTAGCGGAATTTTTTATGCTCATATCGTCGGGTATTTGTTCCGCTTCTAAAAAGCCAATTTTTCGTCATCTACTTTAGAGGCGTAACTCTTGCCGACGGGACTGGCCAAGCCTTCCCCTTGAGGGGAAGGGGGACCGCGCAAGCGGTGGATGAGGTGGTGACTTAGTTGACAGACACCTCATCAGTCACCTGCGGTGACAGCTTCTCCTTCAGGAGAAGCCTTTGGTTGCAATCCACCTGCCGCTATGCTATAATACGCACAATGAAAGCGAGGGCATTCTATGACAAAAATATTATTCGTCTGCCATGGGAGCATAGAACAGAAAGCTTAAAAACCCTTGCGCCGCAACAACTTTTTGGCCTACTCTGCGCTTTTTTTACACTATACTTACACCAATGGAGTTTGTAACCATTGGGAAGCCTTGATTTGACACACAAAAAGCGATCCTGTGACCACAAAACGGGCACAGGATCGCTTGATTTTGTTTGGTGCAGACAGATGTCTGCGCTGTTTTTTTGCTGCCGATCCACGTCAAAGATTAAATAACATTGGATCTATGTTCAGCCTTTTGGTTTTCCGCAAAACGGCGAAGCTGCGATACGCTGCTGCCGTCAACAATCATCTGATAGATATTCAGGATCATATCAGCAAGCTCACTGTTTTCTTCCAAGCCGGAGGTTTGCAGGAGCAGATTTTTGCCATTCTCCATACTTTGCTCCAGATCGTTTTCCGCCACAAGACGGTGCAAACCGGCTGCTGCGCCAATGGCAATATAGGCAGGAACTGCACCTGTTTTCTGCGCAAGCCTGGAAGAACCGATCAGTCTGTCCTCCAGGGACAACTTTCGGGCAGGATCGCCGCCCACACGGGCACAGGTGTCCTTCAGTGCCTTGTTGGTAAAGCGGTACAGAAGATCCTCAATGTGGCAAACAATACTGCCAAGCTCCACACCGTAGGTTTGGGACAGAGCCATTGCGCTTTCCAGCATAGCATTTTGCACGATGATACGGATCTCCGGCACATCGATGGCCTGATAGATATACTCCAAGCCCAACAAGTCACCTAAGTATGCACAGGTTGCGTGACCCATATTGTGGATATAAAGTTTTCTTTTAATATAGAAATCAAAAGGTTCAAAGGGAACCATATTGGTGATCTGGGGAATCTCACCCTTGAAGGCAGCCTTATCCACAGGCAAAAAGCCATAGCTTTCCACGCAGACACGCATAGGATCGCCGTCTTTCATTTCCTCTGTCTGCACAGGCACCATTCTGCCGATAGAGGCTTCCACCAAGCCGACATTTTCATCAAAGATCGCCTTTTCTTCCTCGGTAAGCTGGGCTTTCAGCATTTCTTCCAGCACCTTGTTGGCATCCATCAGGTTTTCACAGATGATGATGTTCAGGGGTGCTTTTCCCATTGCCCAGCGCTTGCGCAGACCGGCAATGATATTGGGAACGATAAACTTCAAAATTCTTGCGCCTACGGCTGTTGCCATAATGTCGGCGTTTGCAATGGCATCGGCCACAGCCTCCATATTGTTACCGTTGACTGCGCTGACATTCAACACATCTACATCCTCGTGACCATCATTGGAGAGGATTCTCACAGGATATTTGTGATCCCGGTTCAGGGTATCAACTACAGCATCCACCACATCCACAAAGGTCACTTCATAACCGGACTGGCTGAGCAATGCGCCGATAAAGCCTCTGCCGATATTGCCGCCGCCATACATTACTGCTTTCATTTTTTTACCTCTCGTCTTGCAAACTGCTTGCAGAATGCTTTGATTTCTTCCTCTGTTTTCATACCGCTGGTGGCATCAGGGCTGCTCAGTGCCATTACCGCGCAGGCGGATGCAAATTCCATAATTTGCAAATCGTTCCAACCGTTGTAAATGCCAATCAGAGCACCTGCGCAGAAAGCATCTCCGGCGCCGGTTGTACCCTGGATGTAGCCATCGGGCAGAATATAAGAACCAAGGACACTATACCCTTCCTCGCTAAGGCAGACGGATCGCTCCGGCATGTGGATGATGACTTTTTTCTGCACGCCCAAAGCCTTTAATTTTTCTGCAATGGCTTGCAGATTTTCTGCTGTAGGCTCCATACCTGCCAGCTTTCCGGCTTCCAGTTCATTGATAATGAGATAATCCGTATAAGGCAGGCAAGGCAGAACCAGACCGTAACGGTCAGAGTTTTCGCTGACCAGGTCGATAGAAGTTTCCAAGCCCACTTCTTTTGCCTTTTGTAAAATCTTCAAGCCGTCACCATCGTCCACCTTTTGCAACAGCAAAAAGTAGCCTAAATGCAGGATTTTCGCATCGATGGCATCAAAATCCATATCATCAATACCGAAATCTGCGCCTGAGCCGGGATAGACAAAGAATGTCCGTTGACCGCCGGGAACGCTCATAACCTCGGTAAAGGTAGTCTTTTCGACCGGCTTCACCGCAAGGCCGGTGGTGGATACACCACCGGCCTTCAGAATATCCGTTACAAATTCGCCCTCGGCATCGCTGCCAATCTTACCGATGGCGCTGATTGCCAATTGGGGGGCAATTTTCTTCAAATCCAGCGCCACATTGGGAACACAGCCGCCGGCAGCATTTTGGATGCTGCGGATTTGGGTCAGCTCGCCTGCGTTGGGGTAGGCGCTGATTTCATTGATTTTATCTACGATAACACTGCCTGCTACGGCAATGCCTGTTCTCATCTTATCCATTAGTTGCACTCAGCTTCCAGCGGACCTGCCAGTTCTTTCAGGAAGAACAGTCTGCCTGCCAGAGTGGGGATGTAGGAAGAAGTAATCCAGGGAGTTGTGCCGTGGCGCAGAGTCATCCACAGGCTCAGGCCCTGCCACTGCATGCCTCTGCCCAGTACGCCGTCAGCGCCGCCGATGGCATAATCTGCCTGCAGGAACAGGCCGGGGCCGATGGTATTGGCACGGCAAGGCACCAAAGTGGTACGGGACTTGAAGCTGGTCAGAGCATTCTGCTCAACGGTCAGGGGGTGGATCTTGGCACCGATGCGGTAGGGAGCTTTTGCCCACTCCTCAGCGGTTTCATAGTCAGCAGCAAAGGTGGGCTCCCAGAAAGCGATATGGCACATTCTGCCGATACCGTAAACCAGTACCAGCTTTGCGCCCTCTGCCTTCAAAGCAGCGATCTTTTCGGGGTAGGTAGGCAGATTTTCCTTGGTGGCAAAGTTCCGCTGATTTGCCGGAACAGTCAGCTCACCCAGGGGGTTGAACAGAGCCTGCTCCATAGCATACTGGAATGCGCCGGGGTTATCAGAAGGCAGGGTGTTGCCCTCTGCATCTGCCCACTCGTCCATATTGAAGGTGTAAACATGACCGCAGGAAACATTCCACTCCTTCAGGAAGTAGACAACCCACTTGTACATACCCATGGGGCCAACAGGCAGGATGAATGCGATCTTCTCGCCCCGGTCTGCTGCTTTCTTAATCTGAATGGCGATTTCGTGACCCATATAGGTTTCGAACTCGCCCAGACTGTCGCACATAACGGGGTTAAAATTAGGATTCCAGAAGCTCTGGCGGTCGCAAACGGTTTCCGGTGCGCCTACGCAAGCATCGATCTTTTCGAAGTCCCAACCAGCGGGATAGAAGCCCTCCAGGGCAGAGCCTTTTACAGTAGAATTAAAGTCCATAATTGTTTCCTCCAAATTTAATATTATCTTTCCTTTTCTTGGCCCCCGCTTTTAAGAGGGGGCTGTCGCCGCAGGCGACTGGGGGAGTTTTTACTCCCTCCGTCACGGCTTACGCCGTGCCACCTCCCTCATAAATGCGGGAGGCAAGGGGCTTATGCTATTACGGCAGCAGCCGTTTTGTTGTACCCTTCAAGTAGACCTGGCACTGGCGGAAGCCTTCGGCATAGTCCGCACCGCACTGGAAGCCCCGGTAACGGCAGCAGGTTCTCACCATATCCGGGAAGTCAATACCGTCGTGCTCACGCATCCATACCACCTGAGTTTCGTGGCATTCCAACATTTCCAATTTCTTGTCAATGTATTTCGACACATCCACATACTCGGTGGGGTTGAAGTTCACGCCGGCCAAAGTGTCCATATAGTAGATGGGCACCAATCTTGCAGCCTTGCCGGTCTTGGTGGGATAGTTGGGCAAAGTCGCAGTAAAGCTGGCATCAAACACCAGTCGGGACACTGCCGTATGGTCGGGCATATAGTCGTTGGGGTCGTGGGTGATAATAAAGTCAGGATCAACCTGCTGGATGACCTCTACGACCTTATCTCTTGCCTCTTTGTTGTTGTCATAGATCTCCAGATCATCGAAACTGCTGTGGATGACCTCAAAACCGCCTATTTCGGCGCTTTTTTCTGCCTCCTTGGCACGCATAACACGCAGTTCATCCGGCGGAATGACAACGTGACCCAGATTGCCGCTGGACAGATGGCAGATCACAACCCGGTCGCCACGCTCTTTACATTTAAGCAGCGTACCGGCACAGGCGATCTCCATATCGTCAGGATGACAGGAAATAACTAAAACGGTATACATACGCATACCTCCTTTCTACTTTTAAGTATAAAACATTGTACTTGCAGGAAAATGGAAAATCGGATATAATACTAACAAAATCAGACAAAGGACATTTTTTCATATGGACAAATTTATTAGGCAAGGTCTGCCCGGTGTGATTCACATCCGGAAGATCATTACCATTTTCTATATGGAGCTTTCCAAGGATTTTCATTACGAGGGAGAAAGCCACAATTTCTGGGAAATGGTATACATCGACAAGGGCGAAATGCTCTGCACCGCCGACAAGCACCAGTTCACCTTAAAAAGCGGTGAGGTCACCTTTCACAAACCCAACGAATACCACAATCTCTCCGGTGACGGAAAAAACGCACCCAATGTCAGTATTCTGACATTTGAGTGCGACAGTGTGGCGATGAAGCATTTTGAAGGCAAAATTTTGCGGCTCAGCGCAGAAGAAAAGAATCTGCTTTCTATGCTGATGTCCGAGGGACTATCTTGTTTCCGATTGGAAGACCCCAGCAATCCCCTGCTGCAAACTCTGCGAATTCAGCCGGATGCCCCCTTTGGCGGTTTTCAGATGATCCGCAACCTGCTGGAAATTTTCCTTATCAGCCTGTACCGGCACCGGGAGAGCTTTACAAAAAAGAGCCGCCAAAGTGTACACATTGACGGCGTAGATGTGAATTTTGAAATTCGGGAATTGCTGGATATACTCAATCAAAATCTATACGGCAAGCTGACCATCGAGGACATTGCCAGACAGGTCGGAAAGTCCGAAAGTACTGTAAAAACTCTGTTCGCCCGGTTCCAGCCGGGAGGCATTATGCGGTATTATAATAATCTGAAAATACGCGAAGCCAAGCGGCTGATTCGGGAAAACCGTCATACCCTTGCCCAAATTGCGGAACTTCTGTGCTACGATTCTGCCCAGTATTTCTCCAAATGCTTTAAGGCCAGTACCCATATGACCCCCACAGAATACAAACGCTCCATTCTCCGGTGATCCATTTCAAAAGGTAATGGTGCTAATAGAGATCACAACCCCAAGAGAAACGGACAATCCAAAGGTCTGGGATACCTCCAACCGGGCAATCAATTTGATCATCAATAACCTGAAAGGCATCTTTTTCCGGGACGATGATTTTGAACATATGGCCTTCAGTGTCATAGCAAAATGGGGCGAAATTGGTAGTACAACGATCCGTATTTGCGAGTTATCAGCAATGAATAAACACCCCCAATTTAATGAAAATGACGAAATTCTATGAGGTTTTCAAAAATGTCATAGAAAGTACGGAAAAAGACCGGGGGGTACCTCTGTGAAACAGGATGTAATCGGTACGGATTTGAACTCCTTATGCAGTAATTAGCACGGGGGTATCCGCCCAATTTAACACCGATTTTTTGAGGGGTTCTGTGAGGACATTTTGCAGCTGGAAAACGGCCGAACAGAACAGTCGAGTTAAGGGGCAGAAATGGATGACACGCCTTATAGGTGTCAACCATTTCTGCCCCTCTCCACAGTCGTATGCATGGTAAAGGGCGGATGATACAAGTGCGTATCATCTGCCCGGTTTGTTGTTTTAGAAAGCGTATAGGCGCTCTTTTCTAAACAACTATGCTCTCCAGTGCTTCTTGTTCCGTAAGTTTTCCTGCCAGAAATTTGTCCCTTGCGGCGGTTGCTGTGTCCAACCAGATAATGTAGTCCTGATAGGATAGATCCTTCTCTGACGGTTTCTTGCCGTCCAATGTGCGCTCGTAACGCTTATACATCCGTTGTTTGGCTCGGTCATATTCCCGGATCACACACTCCGTGCTTGCCAGCACCTTATGCTTCATCCGTGGGGCGATCTCCTTGCAGGTCATTTCCCCAAGATAAATATTGTCGCAGTACAATGTGGTTTTCTTCGTTTTAGGGATAAAGAATCTTCCGCAACAACAACAGCACGCGATCAGATTTTTGTTCTCCATAAATTTTGTTAACAGGAATATCATATAGCCGCTTTCCAACTGAAAATAGTACCTACGACTGCACTGTGCCCCACCAAAATCAATGTGCTCCATAAAATAGTATTCTTTGATGCAGTGGATATCCGGCGTGATTCCCAATGTAATGTCACGAAGGGCGTTGATTATAATTACCTGTGCTGCAGCAACAGAATTTAAGCATTGTTCAAAGGCATTGTATATCATTTCTGCCGTCATAATTCCGTGGCTGGTGTTTGCCAAATATAAATTTAGAAGAATACCGGAAACTGGGTTGCTTTCGTAAAGCTGACAAACCATACCGTTGAGCAGTTTAAATATTTTTGCAGATACCTCCAAATTATTCGTATCGTCTTCGCTCAGCAGTTTTTCTATATAGCCCATCACATTCTCGTAAGGCTCATAAAGCATATCTGCATAATACAGCAGATCATCTGCAACTGTCCCCCAAAATTCCACTATTTCCCCGCTATTGTCAACAACTTCCTTCCTGATTCTCCCATCCGAAAACAATACAACATATAATCCCCCGTGGGTCTTCATTATCCTCCACTCCTGTCCATAAGTAATGTTTCATAAAAACCGCAGAAATCACATTTTTATGGATATTTCTCACTGGTCTTGCTATGGTTTTATCACAAAACATGTAAGAAATATGGGGAAACGAGGAATGAGGACACATATTGAAAAAAGAAGTGCCCATTTGGGAAAAGAGTAATTTAACTTTGGAAGAAGCGGCAGCCTATTCCGGAATTGGGATCAACAAGCTGCGTGAGATCACCAATGAGAAAAATTGCAACTTTGTTTTATTCGTCGGTAACAAGCGGCTGATCAAGCGACGCTTGCTGGACAAATACTTGGAACAGGCATATTCAATTTAGCTGTGGATTTATAATTTCTGATGTGATATAATATATCTATGTCAAATCAAGGCTCTTTCCACTGCGGAAAGGAGTTTGATAATGTCCGCAAAGCGAAAAGACAATAAAGGCCGCGTCCTACGGACAGGAGAGAGCCAACGCACAGACCTGACATACCAATACCGTTATACAGACATAACGGATAAGAGAAGAACTGTCTACGCAAACGATCTGCAGGAGCTGCGAAAAAAGGAAAAAGCGATTCAGAAAAATGTAGAGGATGGTATTAACTACTGCGAAGGCAATGTTACCGTTATTGAATTACTGGAGCGCTACATTGCCCTGAAGCAGGGTGTACGCCATGCCACCAAGGTAGGCTACAATTTTGTACTGAACCTGGTAAAAAAAGAGGAATTCGGTTTTCGTAAAATCAATACTATCAAGCCATCCGACGCTAAGCTATGGTTTAGGAAGCTGCAAAAGGACGGTCGGGGTTACAGCACCATCACCAGTGTCCGGGGTGTTATCAAGCCGGCATTTCAAATAGCTTGTGACGAGGACATCATCCGAAAGAATCCCTTTGCTTTTTCTTTGGCTGGTGTTGTGGTCAATGATACCCAAAAACGGGTGGCTCTGACCCCGCAGCAGCAGGAAATCTTTATGAGTTTTATTCGAAACGATTCCCATTACTGTCGGTACTACGATGAGTTTAATGTGTTACTGGGAACCGGTATGCGTGTCAGCGAGTTCTGTGGACTAACCAGGGACGATCTGGATTTCAAAAACCGAAGAATCTTCGTAGAAAAACAGCTCATAAAAGAACGAAACGGTACATACCACGTTGAAAAGACGAAAACCGAAAGCGGTGTTCGGTACATTCCTATGACGGACTCGGTATGCGAAAGCCTGCAGAATATTCTGAAGAACCGAATTGTTCCCAGAGCCGAGCGCATTGTGGATGGGTATACCGGTTTCATCCTGCTGGACAAGAACAGTAATCCCAAAGTGGCTATGCATTTGGATCACCATATGCAGTGGGCAATGCAAAAATATCGCAGAACACAAACGATTCCTCTACCAACTATTACACCCCATGTACTGCGGCACACTTTTTGTACCAATATGGCGAACGCCGGCATGGACTTAAAAAGCCTGCAATACCTGATGGGCCATTCCGATGCGGCGATCACAATGAATGTGTACACCCACGCCAGCTATGACCGGGCAGAGGAAGCAATGCAGAAAATTTTGCAGTTTAGGCAGCCACAAGAAGCGCGTAAGACAGGATGATCTTTACACCATATTTACACCATTTGGTGGTGTAAATACGTAGAGTTGTAAATATTTGTAATTTTTTATTAAGTAAAAAGTTAGAAATACTACTAAAAAGTACGGTAATAATCAAATATAAAGGGATATAAGTTATGATAAAAATACTATTCGTATGCCATGGGAATATTTGCAGAAGTCCTATGGCGGAGTTTGTAATGAAGGATATGGTACAAAAAGCCGGGCGGAGTGAGGAATTTTACATTGATTCCGCCGCTGCCAGCCGGGAGGAGATCGGCAATCCCATCTATCCCCCTGCCCAGCGGGAGCTGAGCCGTCACGGCATCATCGGCGCATCCCATCGCGCCCGGCAGATTACCGCTGCCGATTTGGAAAAATTTGACCGTATTTATTATATGGATCGCCGCAACGCCCAATATTTGGGGCGGCTGTTCCCGAATTTTGACGGATTTTTACCCTTCCTGCCCTACGATGTGGCTGACCCCTGGTACTCCGGGGATTTCGGTCAGACCTGGGAGGACATTCAGATCGGCTGCAGCCGGATTTTGGAGGAATTATGATAGATCTGAACAAGTTGGAGGAACAGTTATCCGAACTTCCTCTTTACACCTATTTTTACACCGATCCCAAAAGCATCGAATTTTCCGACCGCATCCGCTATATCTGCCAGGCAGAATGCCCTATGTACGGCAAAACCTGGGCCTGTCCGCCGGCGGTGGGTGAAGTAGCCGCCTGCAAGGAAAAATGTCTGGGTTATGAAAACTGTCTTGTCATCGGCACCATCGTAGAAGTTGCCGATTCTTGCAACATTCAAGAGAGTCTGGACACCCGGTTCGATCACGAAAAGGTGACAAACCAGGTTCGGGATCTTTTCCGGGAGCAGGGTGTCAAACCCTATATTCTGTCCACGGAGGCCTGCGCAGTTTGCGAGCGGTGCGCTTATTTGGACGGTCTGCCCTGCCGGATGCCGGGGAAAATGCATCCCTGCGTGGAAAGCCACGGCATCAACATCATCCCCACACTGGAGGAAAACGGGCTGGATTTTATCTACGGCACCAACATCGTCACCTGGTATTCTCTATTATTCTTTTAAGGAGATCTTATGCTGAATAAATTACAGGCGGTAGCAAACCGCTTCGAGGAACTTTGCGCCCGGTCTGAGCAGCCGGATTTTTACAACGATCCCAAAAAGGCTGCCGCCATTTTACGGGAGCGGAACGATTTAGAGCCCATTATTGAGGCATTCCACGCCTATAACCGGGCAGTACAGGATATGGAAGATGCCCAGGAGCTGATGAGCGACCCGGAGATGAAGGAGCTTTGCCAGCAGACATATTCCGACGCCAAAGAGGAAAAGGAGCGGCTGTTTAAAGAACTGCAGATCCTGCTTCTGCCCAAAGATCCCAACGACGACAAGAGCGTTATTGTGGAGATCCGTGGCGGCGTCGGCGGTGAAGAAAGTGCCCTGTTTGCCCACAGCCTGTTCCGGATGTACTCTATGTACGCTGCCCAAAAGGGCTGGAGCATCGAGCTGATGAACTACAACGAAACAGAGCTTGGCGGCGTGAAGGAAGCGGACTTTATCATCAACGGACGGGGCGCATATTCCCGGCTGAAGTATGAATCCGGTGTCCACCGGGTGCAGCGTGTTCCGGAAACGGAATCCGGCGGCCGTGTTCACACCTCCACCGCCACCGTTGCGGTTCTGCCGGAAATGGAGGAAGTGGACGTGCAGATCAATCCTGCAGATATCGAAATGCAGGTCTACCGTGCCAGCGGCGCAGGCGGTCAGCACGTCAACAAAACAAGCTCTGCCGTGCGTCTGATCCACAAGCCCTCCGGCATTGTGGTCGCCTGTCAGGAAGAGCGGAGCCAATTGCAAAACCGGGAAAAATGTATGCGGATGCTGGCATCCAAGCTTTATGAAATTGAACAGGAAAAGCTGGATGCCCAGGTTACCGGTATGCGCCGCAGTCAGGTGGGTACAGGTATGCGCAACGAGCGGATCCGCACCTATAATTTCCCTCAGGGCCGTGTTACCGACCACCGCATTGGTCTTACCTTATATAAAATAGATGCGGTAATGAATGGCGCAATCGACGAGATCATCGATGCCCTCGCCACCGCCGACCAAGCCGAGAAATTAAAAAATCAAGGATAATGGGCGCGCAAATCTATCGGTATAATTCGTAGGGGCGACTATTAGTCGCCCACGGGCGGATAATATCCGCCCCTACATCCATAGGGTGTAGACTTCCCCAAAGGGGAAGGTATTTAGGAGGAAACATTATGATATTTGAAACAAATTCGCCGGAGGAAACGGAGAAAATAGGACAAGCCCTTGCCCAAATTCTTACGCCCGGCACGGTCATTGCCTTTGAAGGCGATCTGGGTGCAGGCAAAACCGCCTTTACCCGGGGACTTGCCCGGGGTTTAGGCTGCGGCGAGCCGGTGACCAGTCCAACCTACACCATTGTCAACGAATACCTCTCCGGCAAAATGCCGCTGTTTCATTTTGATATGTACCGGCTGACCTGCGCCGACGATCTTTTTGACATTGGCTGGGATGATTATTTGGACCGGGGCGGAATCTGCGCCGTGGAATGGAGCGAAAATGTGGCAGATGCTCTGGAAAATCCCATTTTGGTATCCATTCGCAAAACCGGCGAAAACAGCCGCACCATTACTGTAACAGGAGGAGATTGCCTTGCTGATTTTAGCCTTTGAAACATCGGCAAAAGCCGGATCTGTCGCCCTTTTGCAGGAGGGCAGGCTTTTGGCCGAAAGCTATCAGAACACCGGTCTGACCCATAGCCAGACCCTTCTTTCCATGGCAGAAAGTATGATAAAAAGCTGCAATCTTACACCTCAGGATGTGCAGGCTGTGGCAGTTGCCGCAGGTCCGGGTAGCTTTACAGGCGTACGCATCGGCGTAGCTGCCGCAAAGGGTTTTGCCTGGGGTCTGGAAATCCCCTGCTGCGGCGTTTCCACATTGGAAGCTATGGCAGAAAACCTTGGAATTTACGAGGGCACTGTCGTTTGCACTATGGATGCCCGGCGCAGCCAGGTATACAACGCCATTTTCCGGGCAGAAAAAGGTATTCTGGAACGGCTGACTCCGGATAGAGCCATCTCTCTGGCAGAACTGGGGGAGGAACTTGCCAAAATTTCCGGTCCGCTTTACTTGGTGGGCGACGGCAGCAACCTTACCCATCAGACCTTGGGCAGCGATCTGCCTGATCTGATTTTACCCCCGGAGCATCGGCTGCATCAGCGTGCCGCCGGCGTGGCGATCATCGCAGAAAAAATGCTGCTGCGTGGCGAGATCTGCGATGCAGAAAGTATGCAGCCTAATTATTTGCGTCTTTCCCAGGCAGAACGGGAACGGCTGGAAAAAGGAGAAGCCAAATGACAGCACCAAATTTTAAACGGACAAAATTCGCCTGCTATGCGGCATATTTTACTATGTCCTCCATTTTCTGCGTGCCGCCGCTGCTTTATGTTACCTTCCACGAAACCTACGGCATCAGCTTTACTTTGCTTGGCACTTTGGTTGTGGCAAACTTTCTCACGCAGCTTGGCATTGATTTGATTTTTTCCGCATTTTCCCGGTATTTTCCCATCTCAAAAATTGTTAAAATCATGCCGATCCTCACCAGTTTGGGTATGGTTCTCTACGCCCTGATCCCTTGGTTTTTTCCGGATATAGCCTATTTGGGACTGATTGGCGGAACGATTATATTTTCCGTTGCGGCAGGTTTTTCTGAGGTTCTGCTCAGCCCCACCATTGCCGCCATTCCCTCGAAAAATCCCCAGCGGGATATGAGTATGCTTCATTCTCTGTACGCCTTTGGCACGCTGACTATGATTACGCTGAGTTCTGTGTTTTTGAAGCTCTTCGGCACAGAAAACTGGATGTACCTGATGCTGATTTTAGCAGCTTTGCCGCTGATTCCGGCTGTTCTTTTTATGACCTCCCCTATGCCCGATTTTTCTGCCAATGAGAAAACCCTTTCTCCCGGCAAGAACAAACGGCGCACCATCGGTCTGCTGCTTTGCTTAGCCTGCATTTTCCTGGGCAGCTGCGCAGAAAACACCATGAGCAACTGGATCTCCGGCTTTATGGAAACATCCCTGGGAATTTCCAAGGAGATCGGCGATATTCTGGGCGCAGCAGGTTTTGCGGTGCTGCTGGGCATTATGCGCATCAGCTATGCCCGATTCGGTAAGAATATCGGAAGAGTTTTGCTGATCGGAATGATCGGCGCAGTGGCTTGCTATTTGGTGGCAGGTCTTTCCAAGTCTGCCGCACCGGCTTTTATTGCCTGCATTCTCACAGGACTTTTTACCTCTATGCTGTGGCCCGGTACGCTGATCTTAATGGAAGAAAACGTCCCCAACGCCGGCGTTGCCGCCTTTGCGCTGATGGCAGCAGGCGGCGATCTGGGCGCAGGCTTTGCCCCCCAGCTTTTGGGTGCTGTCACCGACGCTGTTGCCGCAAGCGACTTTGCCATTGCCAGCGGAAATCCGGAGCAGATCGGTATGAAAGCCGGTATGCTGGTCACATCTATTTTCCCTATTTTGGGAATTTTTGCAGTAATTTTCGCAATTTCTTATTTTAAAAAAGGAATTTCAACCGCTCAATCGTATAATAAGTGAAAGGATTTCTGCAAGGAGGAAATCATATGGATAACGGCGCAAGTAGCTACCGCCGTTTCCTTGACGGTGACGAAAACGCCTTCGATGAAATTATGAAGGAGCTGTTTCACAGCCTGGTATTTTTCATCAACCGCTATGTGCAGGATCTGCACACCGCCGAGGATCTGGCCATCGACAGTCTTTCGGATTTGATCGTGCATCCCAAACGGTACAATTTTCAGACCTCTCTCAAAACTTATCTGTTTATGCTCGGCAGAAGCCGGGCTCTGGACTACATAAAGCGCCGGAAGATCATCCATTTTACGGAACTTTCCGAGGCGGATATGCTGGAAGATTCCGCATCTTTGGAAGAAAAGATCCTTGCCGATCAGCGCAAAAGAATCATTCACAATGCCATTGCAAAATTGCCCGATGATATGGCAGAGGCGGTTTATCTGATCTATTTCGAGGAACTTTCTTATCAGGATGCCGCCGCAGTTCTGAAAAAGAACCGCAAGCAGGTGGACAATCTGCTGTACCGGGCAAAAAAGGAACTTCGCAGCATTTTGGGAGAGGAAGGTGAGCAGCTGTTATGAGGGATCTGGAACAGGCAAAAGCTGAGGTTTTCCGTCGCAGCAATGCCAGAATCAAAAAACGCAAGACCATCCGCAGAAGCATCATCGCCTGCTGTGTGCCGCTGGTGCTATGTATGGGCGCTTGGTCTGTTATGATCCTGCCGGCAATGATGCCTGCAAAATCCGCTGCTCCGGAATCTGCTGCAATGAACAATATGAACGGTATGGGCGCACCGGAATCCATCCAGGATATTTACTATGGCGCAACAGCTGATTCCATAGTAGAAGGCTCATCTGCACAAACATCTTTCATCCTTGTCCGTGGTTCAAGGTATTCCGTTTCCGAACAGGATGCCGCCGCACTGAGAAAAATCTTATCCAAGCTGAATTATAACCCCCATAGAGTTTGCAGATGTCTGCCTCAACTCACCCTGGAAATATCCGGCGTGAAATACGGCATTCACCTGGATGAGGGCTACGCCCGGTGCGACAAAGGTCAAGCTCCTTTAACACAGGAACAACTTCAGGCAATCCGGGAGATTCTCTCCCGTAACCAAATTGAGATCAACTAAAAAGGAGGATAAACAATGAAAAAGAGAATTTTTGCAATCGTTCTGTGCCTGATGCTGGCGCTCAGCCTTTCTGCCTGCGGTGCGGCATCCAAGGATATGGTAATGGAAAACACCGGCGGAATGTACGCCCCGGAATCTGCTGTTGGCGGCAACGATTACTTCTACGCAGCTGACAGTGATTCTGTTGTGAGCGACAGCATAACCGAATCCGGCAAAACTCCCGAAAACGACGCTCCCGCAGAAAAACCCTCCCTGCCTGCCAACCGCAAGCTGATCCAAACTGTGAATATGTCCGTAGAGACAGAAAATCTGGACGAGGTTTTGAGAAAGATCGATGCCCGTATTGGCGAACTGGGCGGCTATATGGAAGCCTCCAACGTCCGCAACGGCAGCATCTACAGCTCCGGTCGGCGCTACCGCAGCGCAGATCTGACTATCCGCATTCCGGCAGATAAGCTGAGCCAATTCACCGATACTGTTGGCGAAGTTTCCAATGTGGTCTCCTCCAACAAGACGGTTGATGATATCACCTTGTCCTATGTGGCAACAGAAAGCCGCATGAAGGCATTGGAAACAGAACAGGAACGGCTTCTGGAGCTGCTGTCCAAGGCAGAAACATTGAAGGATCTGCTGACCGTAGAAAGCAGACTGACCGAAGTCCGCACCGAATTAGAGCAGATCACCTCCACTTTGCGGGTTATGGATAACCAGGTCAGCTACTCCACCGTGGAGCTGCATATCAGCGAAGTGACGGAATATACGCCTGTAGAAGAGCCCGAAACAGTTTGGGAGCGAATCGGCACCGGATTTGTCAAGAGCCTGAAGGGCGTTGGTAATTTCTTCGAGGAGCTGTTCGTATTCCTGATCGTAGGCAGCCCCTACTTTGTGCTGGTTGCTATTCTGATCGGTCTTCCTGCATTGGTGGTTTTGCTGATTATCAAGGGCATCCGCCGCAGAAACAGAAAAAGAAGAGAACAAAATTCCAAATAACAAACAACCGGGCGGCTCGATTTGAGCCGCCCGATTTTCTCTTATAAATGATTGTTTACCTTACTATGAAAACTATCGAACCGGGTGTCATTCCGAGGGTCGTTAGACCCGTGGGAATCTCTTGGTACAATCTTACTTGTTCAGGTAAGCTTGCAATAGAAGAAACTGCCTACTATGAGATTGCCACGCCCCTGACGGGGCTCGCAATGACACAGAGGTACGATACTCTGTGCGTTAGTATGATAAATCCTAATTTATGTTAGCATAATGCAAAATGGGGAAAAATGCAAGCAGAATCTGGTTGTTAACATTTTGCGTGGAAACTATTAACAAAATATTCACCCTATCTTGCATTTATGCGGTATAATAAGGTAAAATAGAAACATATAAGGAGAGTGGTTTTATGGCAATATCTGTTTTGATCGTGGAAGATGACAAGAATATTCAGGATCTTTTGCAGATGTACCTGGAAAAAGAGGGTTACGCGGTAACGGTTGCTGCCGATGGCGGACAGGGTTTGACCAAATTCCGGGCTATCAAACCGGATCTTGTTCTTTTGGATGTGATGATGCCGGTGATGAACGGCTGGGAAGTTTGCAAGGCCATTCGGGCGGAGAGCCGCACACCGGTGATTATGCTCACCGCAAAATCAGAACTGGACGACAAAATTACCGGCTTGAAGGCCGGTGCGGATGATTATATCACCAAGCCCTTTGAAATGCAGGAGGTTCTTGCCCGTATCGAGGCTGTTCTCCGCCGGGCAGATCCCTGCGCAGCAGAGGCAAAATCCCGCAGACTGGTCTTTGACAAGCTGGTGATCGATATGGATGCCTTCGAGCTGCTGATTGACGGCAAAAAGGTAGATGCACCCCCGAAGGAAATGGAGCTGCTGTTTTATTTGGCTTCTTCCCCCAACCGGGTCTATACCCGTAATCAGCTGCTGGACGAAGTATGGGGCTTTGACTATTTCGGCGATTCCCGTACTGTGGACGTGCACGTAAAGCGGCTGCGTGAAAAATTAGAGGGTGTTTCGGACAAATGGTGCCTGCGGACTGTTTGGGGCGTAGGTTACAAATTTGAGGCGCAGTAAATGAAGTCATCCTTTAGCCGGAGCTTTTACCCGGCAGTTTTGATTATGCTGACGGCTCTGCTTGCGGTGGGAATGATCTTCCAGGTCCTTGCCCGGAATATTATAGAAAAACGGGCGTTGGATCAGCTGCAGACAGAGGCGCAGACCATATCCGGTCTGGTTTCGGCCTATCATTCCATCGGTGCAGGGCTGAGCGATGATTTGTATATCAATATTTCTGTGGTTTCCCGGGTGTCCGGCGCAGATACGGTGATTTGCGATCTGACGGGACGGGTGGTTTTGTGTTCGGGTGCACCCATGGGCTGCGAGCATCTGAACCTGCGCATGGAAAAAAGCTTTGTCAACGGCGTTGTCCAGGCAGGAACGGTGCGCAATACCGGTCTTTTGCAGGGACTTTATGAGCAGAAGCGGTTTGTGGTAGCGGTGGCTGTTTTGGATAGCTACCAGAATCCCATCGGCATTGTGATGACCTCCAAGCCCTCCAGCGATATGACAGCGTTTTTGCACTCTATGACCAATTTTTATCTGGTAGCATCGGGCGTATCTTTGGCGCTTGCAGTGCTGGTTATGGGCTGGGTCGCCCGGTATCATAGTGCTCCGCTGAAAAAGCTGCGCAAGGCTGCGGTAGATTTCGGTCACGGCAATCTCGATGCCCGTGTTTCTCTTTCCGGGTCCCACCCGGAGGAAGTGGAGGAATTGGCGCTGGCCTTTAACAATATGGCAGAATCCTTGCAGCAGAGTGAAAACCGCCGTCAGGAGTTTGTCGCCAATGTATCCCACGAGCTGAAGACCCCTATGACCACCATATCCGGCTTTGCCGACGGCATTTTAGACGGAACCATTGCGCCGGAAAAACAGGAGCACTATCTGCGGATGATCTCCGATGAAACCAAACGGCTCAACCGATTGGTGCGCAGTATGCTCGATGCCACCCGGCTCCAGGAAAAAGAGGGCATCCCTGAGGATCGAAAACAGCGGTTTGACTTGGGAGAATGCGCCGGTCAGGTCCTTCTGGGCTTTGAGCAGAAAATCACAGGGAAAAATCTGGATGTGCAGGTACATCTGCCGGATTACCCGGTTTACACCTGGGCGCAGCAGGATCACATTGTCCAGGTTTTGTATAATTTGGTGGATAATGCGGTGAAATTCTGCCCGGAGCAGGGTGTTCTGGAATTGGGAATCCGTACCGGCGGCAGCAAGATTTATGTGTATGTTGCCAATTCCGGTCAGACCATTCCGCCGGAAGAGCTTCCTTTGGTATTTGACCGCTTCCATAAGCTGGATAAGAGCCGGTCGGAAAACCGGGATAGCTGGGGGCTGGGTCTTTATATTGTAAAAACCATCATCGGCGCTCACGGAGAAAATATTTCCGTCGTCAGCCGGGACGGCAGAACACAATTTACATTTACCCTTCCGCTGGTGAATTGACCTGTATTTGGACGATGGAAGTACGAACGATTGAGCCCTTGGCTCCCTCGTTATGAGGGAGCTGGCAAATTGCCGATTTTAGGCAATTTGACTGAGGGAGTTTTAAAAATAAAGGTTTTTAACTCCCCCTGTCAGCTTCGCTGACATCCCCCTCAAAACGAGGGGGACGAGAAAAAGCAGCAATACTTGAAACAATGGCAAATTGATGCGAGGATTTTATGAAGCAAAATAAGCAGGAAAAATATAACGATACCTACAGCACGGGCAGCACCGTTCCTCCGAAAAATTATCAGGGGATCATTGCGGCATTGCTGATTTTGGTGACGGTGCTGTGCAGCCTCGTTACAGTTTTGGGGATGATGAACATCCGGCTGTGGAACCTTCTGGAAAATGTGGAAGTGCAGGCACCGGAAGAAGAAAATAAGGTTGCTATGGCGCAGAGTCTGGATGAGCAAATTGCCGTGGGAGAGAGCAGTATCTTAGGTATGACCTGCCAGGAAATTTCCGGGGTCTACCGCAGCTATAACGGCTGGCCCGACGGGCTGTATATTTCTCAGGTGGAGCCGGGCAGTGTGGCAGATCAAGGCGATATCCGCCCCGGAGATATCCTGGTGGCGGTAAACGGTGCGCCGGTGGCGTTGCAGGAGGAGCTTGAACAGGCGGTTTCTGAAGTGTCTGCCGAGGGCGTGTTAAAGCTGACCTTGTACCGGGAAGAAAAACAGATCACAGTGCTGCTGAAGGTAGGATAAAAAATGGAACTTGTGTTTTCGCAAAAGGTTACGGTAAAATCCGGTGATTTCAATGCTGCCGGAAAATTTAAGCTGTCTGCGCTTTTGTACTATGCGCAGGAGATTTCCGGCGGTCATTGCGCCGGCCTGGAATGTGACTGGGATACTTTGGCTGCCAAGGGAATGTTTTGGGCGGTGCTTCGCCACCGGGCTGTCATTCACCGCCTGCCGGAGCAAAATGAGGAAATTACTTTGGAAACCTGGCCTCTGCCTATGACCAGAGTGGCATACCCCCGGGCGGTTCGGGCTTTGGACAGTAAGGGAAATGTGCTGTTTGAGGCTATGAGCCTGTGGGTGCTGATGGATTGCAATACGAGAGCTATGATCCTGCCTGCCAAAAGCGGCATAGATGTGCCCGGAATTGTCCGGGATCTGGAAATTGCAATGCCTGCATCCCTTGTCCCCGGCTGCCACGAAGCGCATACCCTATGGCAGGTGACGGAAGCGGATCTGGACAAAAACCGCCATGTGAATAATACGGTCTATTTAGACCGGGCGGAAAAACTGACAGGCGCATTTGGCGCAGACAGCTGCCCGAAAGAATTTACGGTTTGCTATTTATCGGAGGTTCGCCTGGGAGAGGAAATAACCTTAGGCTGGACCGGCTCGGAAACGGATATGCTGACCCTGGACGGAACCCGTGTCCGGCCTGAGGATAACGGAAAAACAGAGCGTGTTTTTGCGGCAAAACTGATTTTTTCATAAGTGTTCTGTCAACCAAACTGTTTTATGACAACCAATTGTTAAAAACCCCGTTTTACTTAACATCCCCTGCAAAATTCAAGGTTTGCAGGGGTTCTGTTTCGGGTCTGCCTGTGGAAAAACCTGTGGATAATGTGGAAAACTCAAAAATATAAACAGCGAAAAAACCGGTAAAATAACAAATTATGTCAACTGATGTTCCGTTACCCGGCTGTTTTCCACAGAAGGATATCTGTCCGCAAAACAGGACAAATTATCCCCATTTTCCCTTCATTGACACAGCCCCAAAAATTTGATACCATAAAATAAAGAGGATAGCCTTGTCCCCCTCGTTTTGAGGGCAAGCTGCAAAGCAGCATCCTAATAAACGATTGCCGGGGGCAATCGAACAAATACTATGATGTCAGCGAAGCTGACAGGGGGAATCTCGTCCCCCTCGTTTTGAGGGGGATGTCAGCGAAGCTGACAGGGGGAGTTTAAAAATGCCATACGAACACAAAAACATAGCCAACGCAAGAAGACTTCGCAAAGAAATGACTCCTTGGGAGAGAAAACTTTGGTATTGTTTTTTAAAGGCTTACCCGATTAGATTTCAAAGACAAAAACCCATAGGTAACTATATTGTAGATTTTTATTGTGCCGGTGCGAAACTTGCTGTAGAACTTGATGGCGGCGGACATTACACGCCCGAAGAACAGCAAAGAGATTTTCTCAGAACAAAGGAAATAGAAAAACAAGGAATTAAAGTTATTCGTTTCTGCAATACAGATGTTGATCGAAATTTTTATGAGGTATGCAGTGCGATCGATCGTGCTGTGCAGGAGAATTACAGGAGATGAAACTCCCTCAGTCAAATTGCCTAAGGTCGGCAATTTGCCAATGCTCTGCGGAGCATCCGGTCGCGGCTCTGACAGTCCACCGGACTGTCATTCACTACCGCGACTGCGCTTCGCTTACCCTCAAAACGAGGGAGCCGAGACTCCCTCAGTCAAATTGCCTAAGGTCGGCAATTTGCCAGCTCCCTCAAAACGAGGGAGCCAAGACTCCCAAAATCGAGGAATGGTTATGGAAAATTTATTTGAACTTCAATTTACGCTGCAGCAGGTTGGGTCGGTTTCCAATTTGGGACTGGCCCACATCGGCGACGGTGTTTTTGAACTGCTGTGCCGCAGTTATCTGTGCGTCCGGGGGGATAAGACTGTCCTGCGGCTGCACAAGGATACGGTGCAGATGGTTTGCGCCCCTGCGCAGGCGAAATTTGCGGAGGTCATCAAGCCTCTTTTAACCGAAGAAGAGCAGGATTTCTTCCGCCGGGGCAAAAATGCCCACACCCACGGTCATCCCAAGGGTGCAACAGCCAGAGAATATGCTTTGGCAACGGGCTTGGAGGCACTGTTCGGCGCACTGTATCTGATGGGTAGACGGGAGCGGCTCAATGAGCTGTTCGCTGCCGGTATGGAGGGAATGTATGGCGTTTGATGCGTATTTTTTGACTGCTGTATTGGATGAGATCCGGCAAAAAGCAACGGGCGCCAGAATTGAAAAAATTCATCAGCCCCGGCGGGATACCATTTTGCTGCTGCTCAAATGCGAAGGCGGTCGGGAAAAGCTGCTGCTGGCTGCCAACCCTGCTGCGCCCCGACTCCATCTGACAGCGGACAGTCCGGAAAATCCCCCAGAGCCGCCTATGTTCTGTATGCTGCTGCGCAAGCATCTTTCCGGCGCAAGACTGGCAGAAATTACCCAGCCGCCAATGGAAAGACTTGCCATCTTCACTTTCGACTGCATTGACGAATTGGGCGATCCGGTGCAGAAGAAACTGGTTGCCGAGCTGATGGGCAGAACCTGCAATCTGTATCTTTTAGGTCCGGACGGGCGGATTTTGGATTGCCTGCGCCGCATCGGCATTGACGAAAATATTAAAAGACCGGCATTGCCGGGGCTGTATTATCAGCTTCCCGAGGCGGTGGAAAAAGAGGATATCCGGGATATTCCGGCGTCGAAATTCGTGGAAATTTTAAGCAAGCCCGGTGCGGATGTTCTCTGCGACCGGCTGATGGACAGCTTTGGCGGCTTATCGCCCCTGGTGTGCCGGGAGGCGGCGCTGTTTGCCGCCGGAGATACCCACGCAAGACTGGAAAACCAGGATCTTGAGAAAATTTCCTGTGCGTTGGCAGAATTTTTCCGGGCAAATTTGGAAGATCCAAAGCCCTGTTACTATCCGGATCGGGACGGTACGCCCAAGCAGTATGCGTTCTGCCCGGTGCATCAGTACGGGCAAAGCCTGCAGGCAGCTTCCTTCGGGGAGCTTTTGGATGCCTGCTATACCCTCCGGGATCAAAAAGAGGCGATGCGTCAAAAAGGTCAGGCAATCCGGAAAACGGTGTCTAATCTTTTGACCCGGACTGTTCGGAAGATTGCGGTGCAGGAAAAGGAATTGACCGCCACCTATGACCGGGAACGGCTGCGCCAGTTGGGAGATATTTTGATGGCCAATCTCCACAGCATCCAAAAGGGTCAAAGTGTGGCAAAATGCCAGGATTTTTACGATGAGGATATGAAAATCATCGAAATCCCCATTTCCGTTACCTTGTCCCCTCAGCAAAATGCCGCTAAGTATTATAAGGATTACAACCGTATGAAAAATGCGGAGCATC
>JAZRLK010000046.1:0-13766 GCA_045646805.1 Faecousia sp. | reverse complement strand
TTGTAAATTTCCACTGTAATAACCACCTTTGTTCGCCCCCTACATAGTCTGAGACTATTATAGAGGACACTTCTCGGTGGCTCAATTATTCATGAGCGTTTTACGGCTAAGTGGCTCACTTTTATATTAGCGTTTACATTTTCTCCCTTTAATATAGATTTATGACCGTGAAAGTCATATCTATAGAGATAATATATATTTTAATGGATTGATTTTTCTATTGATCTTTTTTATTTAGCAAAAACCCTGCGAATCTATAAATAATTTCTTGATCTTGTAAGTAAAGACTGGTATAATTTTATACAACGCTGTCGAGTGTTGTCATATATCGGCAGTAAATGATGAAACGTAAAAAGCTCTGCCGATCGCAGAGCTTTTATTTGTTATACCGGAGGGATTATATATGGCTGTCAGTTACAAAAAACTCTGGAAACTCCTCATTGATAAGGAGATCAAAAAGAAAGATCTCAGCGCTATGGCAGGTGTTAGTCCTGCTACCATTACAAAAATGGGAAAAGGCGGGCATGTTACAACTGAGGTACTTCTTAAAATCTGTACGGCACTAAAATGCGGTATAGATGATATTGTTGAGTTCCTTTAAAACTACAACTAACATTTCGTTCTAGCTAAAGGTTCTGGTGATATTATGAGTTATTTGGAACTACCCATCAATCATAGCTACATCAGCTATGGTGATGACAATATTGCATCCGCATTTCTAAATCCTGTCCTCTCGTACACACAGCGATACCGCAGAAGTGTCGGTTTCTTTTCCTCGAGCGTTTTTATTCCCATTATTGACGGCATTGTTGACCTGTGTCGCAACGGCGGCACAATTCAATTGATTGCAAGCCCCAACCTAAGTGAAGACGATATTGCAGCAATTAAACTAGGATATCAAAAAAGGGAAGAGATTATCGCTGCCGCTTTTAATCGTGATTTTTGTTCTGTAATTGAAGAGTTAAGTGATCCTAACTTGCAATTACTCGCTGAATTAATCTCCACAGGGACTTTGGATATTAAAATCGCAGTCACTACCGGCACAGGTATTTACCACGATAAGTTGGGTATTTTAGATGACTTTGATGGTAATACTATTGTTTTTTACGGCTCTTCCAACTCAAGCTTGGCGGGCTATCAAAACAATTACGAAAAGATTCGCGTTGTTAAAAGTTGGAATGCCTCTGATCTCGAAAGCATCCACGATGAATGCAACGAATTCGATGCACTGTGGAACGGAACAAACCCTCATGTGCAAACGTACGACTATACAACTTCAGCTGCAAAGAATATCTTAAGAATAGTCGAAAAGAGGCAAACTTCCTCCAAAGGCAGCAACTCTCCTATAATCCTTAGAGATTACCAGCAAGATGCTATCAACGCCTGGGTTGCAAATGACTATCATGGCTTCTATGTGATGGCCACCGGTACTGGCAAAACGTGGACAGCTATTTACTCTGCCGTCGAGTTAATGAAAAAGCAGCCGGTATTGACAGTTATTTGCGCTCCCTATAAACATCTGGTTCGGCAGTGGGCAGAAGATGTTTCTAAAGCTATGCCCACCGCTATCCTAATTATGATTTCCTCTGAGAACCATGGATGGGAGGATCAGCTTACTCAGGCCATCGTTCGCCAGAGAATCGATAAGGACACACAAATTGTCGCTATTTCCACCATCACATCGTTTAATCTTGACCGTTTTAAAAAGATTATTAGCAAGTCTAAGCAAGACAAATTGCTAATCGTAGATGAAGCGCATAGATTTACAAACCGTCCCCCAGAGCTAGTAACCCAATATAAATATATGCTTGGATTAAGCGCAACGCCTTTCAGCGGAAAGAATACTGCAAAGGGTATCGACCTCATGAATTTCTTTGGTGGGCAAGTCTTTAGTCTTCCTATTGAAAAGGCACTGAAAAAAGGATTCCTTGTTAAGTACTATTATTATCCTATTTTTGTTAACGCTACTCTGGACGAAGAAGATCGTTTTAGGAAAAAGAGCGCTCAAATAGCAGGCTGCTTCAATAAAAAAGGCATATGTATTGATCCTGAAAATCTTGCTCTTTATCTCCGAGCACGGCTTCGTATCATTGCTATGGCCCAGGAAAAAATAGATCGAATTGAAGAAATACTTGCTAAAGTCAAAGAACGAGATCACCTTATTGTTTACTGTGGCGATGGCAAGTTACATAACGACAAAGACGAACAAATCAGACATATCAACTTTGCTAAAGAAGCGCTTATTAATCAAAAGTATAAACCGAGCCAATTCACTGCCTCGGAAAATATGGCAAAGCGAATGGAATTGGTGGAAATGTTTAATGAAGGCGCCATTGATGCCCTAGTTGCCATTCGCTGTCTGGATGAAGGAATAAATATTCCTTCGATCACCGGTGCATTAATTCTGGCTAGCAATGATGACTATCGCGAATTTGTTCAGCGGCGCGGCAGAATTCTTCGAACATACGGAACAAAACAATATGCAAATATTTATGATGTAATTGTTTTACCTTCTGTAGATACCGAAAAGATTGCTGAAATTGAATTCCGCAGATTTTATGAGTATGCTCAGTTGGCAGAAAACAAAGATGAACTTCTCCTGCAATTAGAAAAATTAGCAGGAGATTATGGTCTCGAACTCGATAACTTTGTTACAATATTTGACGAAGAGAAGGAGGCTGACCTCGATGACTAGACAAGAAGCAATTAATTTCATGATAAAAAAAGTAGAGGAGCTTGAGCGCGATCGTTTAAGCTATGAACCCGATCCCAACAAGCAAAAACAGGAAGTTGTGGATGCCATTATAAAGGCTGTGAAAGGGGTTACAATAGACAATGCGAATTAATGAAATTGAGTTTGAGAATTTCCGAAACTATCGGGATAAAGGATCTATTAGCTTCCCACATGATGGCAATGTTACTGTAATTTACGGTCCTAATGGCGTTGGAAAGACCACTTTGCACCAATTCTTCCAGTGGGTGATTTATGGTGAAACGCATTTTAACAAAACCACAGGAAACGAAATGTACAACCTGGACTTTGAAAAAAGTGCAAAATTAAACCAGGAGTTTGCGGTCCGCGGAAGAATTGATTTTGAGCATCCCGATAAAGATAATGTAGTACAATATTATTCTTTACGGAGAAAATGGGTCTATCGCAAAGAGCTCAAAGGAACTAAGCTTATCAGTCAAAGTTGCTCATTGCAACGAAGAAAGGGTGATGATTGGGGAAACCCCATTACTTATCCTGAGCGAATGATTGAGCAAATCCTTCCCAGCGGATTGTCTCAATATTTCTTCTTTGATGGTGAAAGTATGATTGCTGATCTAGGTACCACCGGTCAGAAATCTGCAAAATCTCTTCGCAAAGCATTATACCGCCTGTTTGATTTAGACATTTATGAAAATGCACTTTCGCATTTAGGTAAAGAGGACTCTACCTCTACAGTTCTGGGCAAGTTGCATACGGAATGGGCAAAGCAAGCTACTGACCATAAGGTTGTGATGCAGCGCAAAACATTTGAAAGTATTCAAAAAACGCATGCAAAGATCGACGGAGAAGTCAAAGATCTCAAAACAGCAATTGCCGAAAGAGAGGAAGAAGTGCGCTTCCTATCCGAAAAGATTGGACAAGCAACTTCGAAAAAGGCACTAGAAGCACAACGCAAATCTATCAAGAACAATATAAAGTCTCTAGAGGATTCCGTTAAGGAACAAAAGCATCAATTCGGAACCAGTATAATGGCGCAATATCCGTATTTGTTCATTGCCAGGGTTGTGGAGGAAGCGCAGCTAAGAATTGGGCTCAAAGTAGAGGATCAAAAACTGCCTCGAGGCCTCACAAAAGAGTTGGTTGAAACCTTGCTCGCAGACAACACGTGTCTTTGCGGCAACCCCATTGGTGAAAGCGAAAGAACCATTCTAGAAAGTTTGCGATCAATGTTCCCTCCGCTGTCCTATAAATATATTTACGATCAATTTAAGCAGTCTTCCGCACATTGGACTGCTACATATGATGACGAAACATTATCTAGACATCTCAAAAAGATTTTTGAGATCCGAGATACTATTGAGCAATCCAGAAAAAGTATTCGGGATATCGATGAAGTATTGAAGCAAGGGGATAATGTTGATGATTTAATCGAGCGGCGATCCTTTGCAGAAAAGGAACTCAAAAAGCTGCGTGGACAATTGTCCCAAAAGGAAAAGGACCTTGGTGTTCAGCAGAAGTTTGTAGACCAAGAAAAAGCAAAACTTGACAAGATGCTTGCTGAAAATAATGTTGCTGTAGACCTTCAGTTCCGTATGGATGTTATGGAGGAAGTGCGAAATCATTTCAACCAAAAACTTCTTATCGAAACCAATGCCTACAGCAAGAATCTACAACAGGCAATCCAAGTGCTGTTGGACCGCATGTTATCTGGTACTAGACGAGTTACGATGACACCCAAGTTCGAACTTAGTGTTAAAGATAATTTCGGCAAAGAAGACAAGTCCGAAGGTCAGTTTGCAATTTCCTCTTTTGCATACATCGGAGGTATTTGTAAGCTTCTAAGTGATATTCCATCATTAAGCGACAAAGAATTCCCCCTTGTTCTAGATGGTCCATTCTCTAAGCTCGATGCGCAGCATCGTCAAAATGTCGTTGACACCATTCCCACTTATGCTCCCCAGGTCATTCTCTTTTCGAAGGATGATATCAACGACTGCTTTGGCCCCAAGGGACCTGATCATGTTTGGACCATTTATAGTAACGAAGATCGTCATATCTCCAAGGTAAAACCTGGATATGATCCGGAGGTGTTTAAAATCAATGCAGATCACAACTGATGTTTCTCTACGGGGTCCTGTCTGGGCTGAGATGTTGGATCTTTTGGTCACCGATATCTTTACCAGATACTGGGATTTATACGCTCTAAGCATTTCAATCGGAATGATGTATGATGGCCAAATCGAGAACGATGATATGGTTCCATCTGGATATAAGGAAAATCCTAGATTGATTCCCAGAAATGTTTTAATACAGAACAAAAACAAGAGCCTTTTAGAGTTCATGCTCCAAGCAGCAATGATTACAACCAAACATGTCGATTTTTCAGAGCAAGAACGTTTGGAAATAGCATTTAGCTCAAAAGCGGTCAAAGACTTTAATCCAATGCACTTTTTAACCAAATATGCTAACTACGGTATTTTAAAAATCAAAGATGCCATCGGTGATGCTACAGATGTTGAATTAATGCAAGAATTTAGAGATTTTCTTGATGGCATCTACGAGACAGGATATGATCCAACAGTTGATATTGAATTGGAATTAGACGAAGAATAAATTGATGTATTGCTAATCCAGTGTTCAGGCATCCAAAAACTACCTTCACCATTGGCTTGACCCAATAGTAAAAGCATGCTATACTTAAGTAGTATACTTAAGTATAGCATGCTTTCTTTTTGAGGTGGATTATGGAGTTTTCATATCGGTTTCCTGTTGTTAGAGGAATTCAGGCTAACAATGAATATTACATAGCAATGGTTCCTCTGAAAATGATCGCAAGACTATTCCCTTCTGACGAAGAGTATGTTGCACCTGAATATCGTGCTCAGAGAAAGCTGAATATTTCCCGAATTCCTGTTATGTGCAAGTATATTATCGACAATCGAAATAACTATGTATTTTCTGCTTTGGCCGCATCGATTGATGGCGATTACATCTTCACTCCCGTTCCTGAAAACAAAGATCTTGGTGTGTTGGAAGTCTCAATGGATGCAACACTGCTAATCAACGACGGTCAGCACAGAAAAGCTGCAATCATTGAAGCAATCAAAGAAGATACCTCCCTTCTCAATGAAACCATTTCTGTGGTGTTCTATTCTGACAAAGGATTAGAGCGTAGCCAGCAGATGTTCACCGACCTGAATAAACATGCTGTAAAAACTTCGAATTCCATTGCAGAGCTCTATGATTCCAGAGATGAATTGGCAGTAATTACCAGACGAGTAATACAACGAAACCCTTTCCTCAATATCTATACAGATAAGGAAAAAGATATTCTCGGAAAGTATTCGTCCAATTTATTTACCCTCAGCACCCTGTATAATGCGAATAAAAGAATTGCACGGAACGGTTCTTCTGCCGATAATCTTGAAGCATTTTTAGATCATTACTGGCAATCAGTTGTACAAAACATTGTCCCATGGCAAGAACTCGTTCGACGAGAAATCAGCAAAGTAGAATTGAGAGAAAACTACATTGTAACACAGTCCGTGATCATTCAGGTTCTCGGCAGATTGGGCAATTATTTTTACTTGCATAGGGAATACGACTTAGACAAGCATTTAAGAAATCTAAGCCAGATTAGTTGGTTGCGAAATGAGCCATTGTGGAGGTCTCGAACCATCAAAGGCAATGGGCGCATGATTAACAACGAAGAAGCGATTATCTTGACTTGCAATGTCTTGAAGCAAGAACTTGGGATTCCACTCGATGATCAAGAAAGAAAAAAAGAAAGAGCTTTTGCTCACAAGGTGGATTAATATGGACGAATATAAAGAGATAAAGCGCGAAATGCGCATGGTTTATCTACACGATCAACGGCCGTGGATGATTGGCTTTAGCGGTGGCAAAGATTCTACACTTTTGTGTCAGTTGGTTTTCGAAATGCTTGAAGAACTTCCTGAGGAAAAACGGTGGAAGAAAGTGTATGTTGTAACATCCGATACATTAGTCGAGAACCCCATTGTTAAGGCATATATGCACAGAATGAGTCATGCCATTAACGAAGCAAGCAAACAGAAAAAGTTGAATGTTGAGGCTCATTTAATATATCCGGAAACCAAAAACACATTCTGGAGTTTAGTTATTGGTCTGGGTTATCCAACGCCTGAGGCACCCGGCTTCCGGTGGTGTACAGAACGTTTGAAAATCAATCCCTCTAATGCTTTTACCTATAACACCATAAAAAAAGATGGCGAAATCGTAATTCTACTCGGTGTTCGAAAGGCGGAGAGTAGCGCAAGATCTCGCAGCATTTCCTCTCGTGAAATTGAGGGAAAAATTCTGACAAGACATGATCAGATCCCCAAGGCATATGTGTATAGCCCTTTATCCAATGTTCAAAATGAGAATGTTTGGGAATACCTTTTGTCTGGAAATGGTATGAGTCCTTGGAACACAGACAACAAATACCTGTTTAGTCTGTATCAAGGTGAAAATCTTGGTGAAGAGGACAGTGTGGTTGGTCAGGTCGATAAGGACAACATGAAAATTACCGGCAATTCTCGTTTCGGTTGCTGGATCTGCACTATGGTCAAGGAAGATAAGTCTTTGAAAAACTTTATCGATCATGGTGCAACAGAACTTGTTCCTCTTCGCGACTTTAGAAATTGGCTGGTGGAACTTCGTAGCAACCGGGATGCACGAGATTACCGCCGCAGAAATGGCTCTGTTTACTTGCTGGCTAATGGTGAATATGGTCGTGGCCCCTTTACCATGGCTGCTCGCCAGGAAATATTACGCCGTTTACTGCAACTCGAAGTGGACACAGGGTTTGAGTTGATTACAATTCCTGAACTAAAAATGATTGATAAAATGTGGGAGGACGAGGGCGACCTTTCCAGGCGTGCACTTGTCGACATTTATAATGAAGTGAAAGGCGAACGGCTACCTTGGGATCAGTACAAGCATGCTAAGTACAGCGAAGAGGATATTGCACTCATTGAAAAGTTATGCACCAAGCATGAGATTCCCTTCGAGTTGATGTCAAAACTAATGATTACAGTCGATAATTCAAAAGTTTACACAAGATCTTCGATGATCGCCAAGAATGTCGAACGAGTCTTAAATGAAGGTTGGCTTCATTTCGAATCCATACGAGAGGGCTTAGAGAATGAAAATCAAAACGATTAATCTCTATAATTTCGGTTCCTATGAGGGACACAACACTATTTCTTTTGAAAATAGTGACACAGAAAAACGTGTTGTTGTCATCGGCGGAAAAAATGGTGCCGGCAAGACCACTCTGTTTACTGCATTACAGCTTTGCTTGTATGGTTACTACTCTTTTGGTTTTAAAAGTGCTAGTAAGCAGTATTTCAAAGAAGTGTATAATCTCATCAATAACAAAGTCCGCTTAGACGAATGCGCCACAGCATATGCCGAAGTGATTTTTGAGCAAGTTACCGACACGGAGATCGTACTATTCAATGTTAAGCGCCTTTGGACATGGTTAAATGGTGACGTGGAGGAACAGTTAATTGTCACCCAAAATGGGATTCCACTTAACGAAGATGGACTTGCAAATTTCCAAAAATTCTTGGTGCATCTAATTCCACCAGAATTGTTAAAACTTTACTTTTTTGATGGCGAAAAAGTAGCAGATTACTTCCTGGGAAATCGTGAGGTAAATATTCGGGATGCCCTCATGGTTCTAAGTGGTAATGACACATTTGATTTGCTATATGAGAACGTTAAAAGGGTACTTAAGCTTTCTGGTGGCAACAACTCCGACAGTGCAAAAGTATACATCGACGCAAAGCAACGAGCAGATGAAATGACGGCAACCATCGCGGCTGAAACACAATTCCTAGAGGGGCTGATTACGGAGCAAGAAGACTTGCGAGTTGCATTAAATCAACTGCTGAGGGAGTACGGCGAAAAAGGTGGTATTTCCTTAGAGGAATGGTCTTCGTTACAAGGCAAACTCAAAGAGGAAGAGGACAAGCGCGAGAAAATTAACTCTCAGAAAAAAACTCTTGCAACTGAAATTCTTCCGTTCATCATCGCTGCCAAGTTGGTAGAAAAGATTCCTTCTCAGATCCGTGAGGAGAAGGAATTTAATGCCTATAAATCCATTCAAACCTTAATCGCAGCACCGACTTTTTCTGCTATGCTCTCGTCTGCTGCTCATGACATAGGAAGTCGCGATCCGTTACGTGACGGCGCGACTCTGCTAGAATATGTAAAGACATATTTCCTTATGGAGCAATGGGATGACTATAAACCACTGTTAGGTTTGTCTGACGACGAAGAAATCCAGGTTAATGTAATTCTAAACAGACTTCAAGGACTTGATGGTTCTGTTTTTAGAGAGTTGAAAGAACAGCTTAGTACATCTGTAGAAGAATCCAAAACAATCCGAGGCAAACTTCAGGCTAGCGATATTGAACACTTCGAGGAACATATTAGAGAACGGACAAGATTAGAATCCGAGCAAGAGATCCTCAATGTTAAAATCGACCATTGCAAGGCTAATTTACAGCAATTGACCGAAACCCTTGCAGTACTCGAAGCAAAAGTCAAGGCATCGAAAAAGGCTTTTGAGGAGCAGTTGAAACAGCAGTCTGTTTCTGCTGTATCCGGTCGTATTTTGCTCTTGTTGGAGGATCTTCAGAAAGAGCTGTATACCAAGCTGATCCAGAAAGTTGAAGCCGATATTAATACAAAGTTTAGACAGCTTATTCGCAAGAGGGAGTTCTTCTCTTACATTAAGATCGACAGCAATTTCAATATCCACATTCTGAGAAACCGTGACATCTCGAAACAGGATCTGCTTTCTCAATTTAAGGGACGCAGTATTGCGAATTTGCAAAAAGCTATTGGTCCGTATGCTGTTCAAAAGCTGCAGGAACTGTTGAATGTTGAAACATACGAAGAACTAAAGAGTCGTCTAACAATGTCACGCTGTGATAGCTATTGGCTCCCCTTCGAAATCGATAAGAACCGCCTATCTAGCGGTGAAAAACAAATCTTTGTAATGTCTTTGTATTGGGCTATGATGCAGCAAAGTAAGAACAGTTTGCCTTATGTTATCGACACTCCCTTTGCCCGTATCGACACAGAACATCGTGCTAATATCACAGATTACTTCTTTAAGCAGTTGAATGGTCAGCTAATTGTGCTATCTACTGACGAGGAGATCTCCGGTTCTCACATGGCATCTATGAAAGACCAAATTGCTCATATTTACATGCTCGAATACGGTGAAGACAAGAGTACCCATATTCATCAGAATGTTTATTTTGAGGTGTAACCATGGCATTTAAGATTAAAACATCAAAAAAAACCGAAGATATTATCTCTCGGTTAGAGTTGTCCCATAATTTGCCGTGCTACACACTAGTCAAGCTTGCTATGGCTCTTTCATTGAGAAGCAAAAAGCCGCTGGAAGAAAGTGATTTCAAGGCTAACACATTGGGCAGAGAGCTTAATCGGCAAACAATCACTGGCGATGCAGATATCATGTATAAATGCCTAATGGAACTATATGCTCAAAAACATTTATCAGATGAAGAATTCTTCCCAGGGCATGTAAAGGCTCATATTGACCGAGGCATGATTCTACTTGAGCAAGAAGCGCGGTATGGAGATGACTTGCTTATTCATTTAACCGAGCTTGAGAAGAGCATTTAAACTTACAAGAAGAATGCTCGTTTTTAACGAAACATGTATTGATGATTCGGAGGACTTCCTATGAATATTGACAAGATCCGGCAAACCTTAGGTGATTTATTATCCCAAGTTCATCGTTACATAGATCCTGAGCAGGACAACGAGATTAAAAACTGGTTGATGGCAGTAACGTTGCGTATTTGGGCCGGAAATAAACTTTGTGCCGAAGAATATACCAAAGTACTTCCTGTTTTTCATGGTCAGCAGTATACCATTGCACAGGTCGTGACTGCGCTGAACTGTGTTGGCGAGGAAGACCGAGAAATGGAAGTTCCTCCCTTTTTTGGGGTGATTGTTCAGCAGGATGTCCAGAATCTAACAAGCCACAGCAGAGATATTGCAGATGAGATCTGCCGTTTTCTGGCAGATCTGGCGTTGATCAATGGTGATTTTACTATTGAGGAAGCCTCGGTTCTGCGCTCAATTAGCAATATGTTGCAGGATAGCTGTAATACAGCCAATGTAGTCTCCGGAAAGGCTCCTGAGTATATTCCTCAGATGGTCACTCCGAAAAAGATTACCGGTTATTACCAGCCATTTTCGGAAAACCAAGTAATGAAAGAGGATAAGTCTGAACCAGAGCCTTCTGCGCCTTCCAGAGGCCCAAATACCTCTAATGAGGATATGCCAACCATCACGGTAAGACTGAACCTTTCCTCGGATGAGTCTGAAAAGAAAGAAGATACCGTTGGTGTTACAGTCAAAAAGCCATCCGCGAAAGGATCTATTGAGGAGACTCTTGACAGCGTTTTGGATGAACTGAATTCCCTCGTTGGTCTGGATAAAGTTAAGGAAGACGTTCAGAGCTTGCTTAACTTCATTAAAATCTGCCAGCTGCGCATTCAGCGTGGGATGAAGGTTCCGACTATCTCCTATCATCTGGTCTTTACAGGAAATCCGGGCACCGGCAAAACGACTGTGGCCCGTATGGTAGCGAAACTCTATTATCTTCTTGGAATCCTGCCTCAGGGACAGCTGGTGGAAACGGACAGAAGCGGCCTGGTGGCAGGCTATCTGGGTCAGACTGCCATCAAGACTCAGAAAGTTATCCAGGACGCTTTGGGCGGTGTACTGTTCATTGATGAAGCCTATGCCCTGGCTAACGACGAACAGGACAGCTATGGTAAAGAGGCCATTGAGACGATCCTGAAAGCTATGGAAGATCACCGTGACGAACTTGTGGTAATTGTAGCAGGTTATGATGACCTGATGCATAAATTCATTGACTCGAATCCGGGCCTTCGTTCCAGATTCAATAAATACTTCCAGTTTCCAGACTACACCGGCGACGAGCTGCTAAAGATTCTGCAGCGTTTCTGTGACAGCAACGGCTATGCGCTGAATCCGGATACGCTGTTTATGCTGAAACGGACGCTGGACAGAATGTATAACAACCGTGAGGAACATTTTGGCAACGCGCGTGCCATCCGTAATCTCTTCGAACATGCTATCAACAACCAGGCCAACCGGCTGGTTCTGGACAGCGAGATTACCGATGAAGAACTGGCAGAACTGACAGTTGAAGATATCCGCGAAGCTTTGGAGGAACTGTAAATGGAGAAACACAGCTTCTTAACTTGGCTGGAACGGGAAGTATCTTCTGCCCGCTTTGCGCTGCTGGCGTTGTATGAAAAGAGAGATAAGCTGCGTTTTATCGTTGGTCCCATGCTGGAACAGGATTATATGGATAAAGTAGGAAATTTCGAGGAATCTATTATCCAGGAAGAGATCGAAGTGGAACTGCTAGAGAAAAAGCAGCAGATGATCCAGGCGGCCATCAACCGCCGGGAACCTGTTGAGGAAGCGGCGATCGATGCGGAAATTGAAAAACTGCGACAGCAGAAGCTGACAGAAGCTGCAAATTATGGCTGTGGTGAAAACAGCGATGTTATGGAACTGACAGGGGAGCAGACCAACGAGTTGCAGGATCTGTACCATACCATTGTCAAATGCTATCATCCTCAGATGCACCCGGAGCTGACGGAGATCCACAAAAAACTCTTCCTGAAGGCACAGGATGCCTATCGCCGGAAAGATTTAGAGGCATTGCGGCTGATCCATGATATGCTGCTTCAGGCAGATGGTGATGTTGATCTGGATGAGCTTCTGGATATGCTGATAGATTCTGTGGCTCAAGGAGAAACAGAGCCAGTACGCAGGGAATATACCACAGACTATGCGTTGGCTTCTGTACTTTATCCGTATTTCCGACATACTGCAGAAGAAGCATCTTTGCAGGAAGAATGGGACCGTTATAAAACAGAAGCAGATGGTATGATGGCGGTGATTGAAGGTATGCAGAAGGAATTTCCTTTTTCTGCTGCGCAAATGCTGTCCGATCCTGAGCAGCTGGATGCCTACAAGAAAGAACTGGAATACCGTCTGTATGAAGCCAAAAAGCAAAGGGACTATCTCGGTCAGCAGATTCGCAGTATGATAGAAAGGGTGGCAGTCCATGAATAAACTGATGCAGGAAGCACCACAGTCTTTCCGGGGTCGACTGTTTCGACAGGATTCCTCTAAGCCGAAGGAACGTCAGATCATGGTCCTGAGGACTGGCCTGGCAGGTGCTAAATTCTATGTTCAAAATGAGGAAGAACGGGAAAAGATCAATAACCTAGCTCCCGGTACAGAACTTCTCTTATACCGTGAACCGGATAACGAACATGATGAATGGGCCATCGCAGTTTATCTGACGGAAGATGACCAGATCGGTTATGTAACGAAGTTTAAGAATGAGACGATCGCGCGACTGATGGATGCCGGAAAGAAGTTTGTGGCAATTACAGATGATCCTGAGGAGCGCCTGGAAAAGTACCCCGAAGAAGAGCGCGCTCGCAGAAGAGCCCACTGGGCAGCTACAGAGAATGTCAATTTGCCTTTTTCTATTTACATGGTAGAAAATGACTAATACAACAAATTGGGCAGCTTCCTTATGGTGAACAGCCCCCTGTCAAGTAGACCAGGAAAATAACTAGATAGAATTGCAAGCAGCTGCTGCCGTTATGGTGGCAGCTGTTTTGTTTAAGCAGCGTATCGAGCTTTATATTTTTGGATTCGTTTATTTACAGGAATCGGATATTGTACCGGTGTATCAGTCGCCATAGCCTCAGCACGGACCTCAGCCGGCGTCTTACCCTTGAATCGTTCCTGAATACGTTCATTGCTGTAAAAGGACATATAGTCTGCAATAGCATTACGCAAGGAGTCTTCATCCGTAAAGGTATTCGGATAGTACATTTCGCTCTTTACAATGCCCCAGAAGTTCTCTGTAGGGCCGTTATCAATACAATGGCCCACTCTGGACATGGACTGTATCATTCCT
>JAZRLK010000045.1:0-31804 GCA_045646805.1 Faecousia sp. | reverse complement strand
GGTATGGGTACCTGCTGCGTTTCCGGCTGCGGTGAAATCAAGATGGACGAAGAGAACAAGGTGTTCACTCTGGCTGGCAAGACCTTCCACGAAGGCGACGAGCTGTCCCTGGACGGTTCCACCGGTGCTATCTACGACGGCATTGTCGAGACCAAGGACGCTGAGATCGCCGGCGAGTTCGGCCGCATCATGGCCTGGGCTGACCAGTACCGCCGCCTGAAGGTCCGCACCAATGCCGACTCCCCCCGTGATGCCAAGAAGGCTCGCGAGCTGGGCGCTGAAGGCATCGGCCTGTGCCGTACCGAGCATATGTTCTTCGAGGAAGGCCGTATTGCTTCCTTCCGTGAGATGATCTGCTCCGACACCGTGGAAGAGCGTGAAGCTGCTTTGGCTAAGATTATGCCCATGCAGCAGGCTGACTTCGAGGGTCTGTACGAGGCTATGGAAGGCAACCCCGTTTGCATCCGTTTCCTGGATCCCCCGCTGCACGAGTTCGTTCCCACCACTGAGGAAGATATTGCCGCTCTGGCTGCTACTCAGGGCAAGACTGTTCAGCAGATTAAGGATATTATCGCTTCCCTCCACGAGTTCAACCCCATGATGGGTCACCGTGGCTGCCGTCTGAGCGTCACCTACCCCGAAATCGCTGCTATGCAGACCAAGGCTGTCATCCGCGCCGCTATCGCAACCCAGAAGCGTCATCCCGAATGGAACACCGTTCCCGAGATTATGATTCCCCTGGTTGGCGATGTGAAGGAACTGAAGTTCGTTAAGGATGTTGTAGTCAAGACCGCCGACGCTGAAATCGCTGCCTCCGGCATCGAGCTGAAGTACGAAGTCGGTACTATGATCGAGATCCCCAGAGCTTGTCTGACCGCTGACGAGATCGCTAAGGAAGCTGAGTTCTTCTGCTTCGGCACCAACGACCTGACTCAGATGACCTTCGGCTTCTCCCGTGACGACGCCGGCAAGTTCCTGAATGCTTACTACGACAGCAAGATCTACGAAAACGATCCCTTCGCCAAGCTGGATCAGACCGGCGTTGGTATGCTGATGGAAATGGCTGTTGCTAAGGGCAAGGCCAGCGGCAAGAACCTGCACTACGGTATCTGCGGCGAACACGGCGGCGACCCCGTCTCCGTGGAATTCTGCCACAAGATCGGCTTGGACTATGTGTCCTGCAGCCCCTTCCGTGTGCCCATCGCAAGATTGGCCGCCGCCCAGGCTGCTATCAAGGATGGCAGGAATTAAGTGATTACCGGAAGTTTGGAACCTTCACTGTGACGATCGAAGATGCGAAAGAGTACCTCTACTCCTTCTCCACCCGTCGTCGTGTATATAAGTTCCAAGACATCAAGGTAAACCTGTATATCTAATATCAATCCCCAACTGCTTCACCGCAGTTGGGGATTTTTCATGCCTTACAAAAAACATTTTGATGATGAGCGTTTTCGATAATTATAAGCAAATCATTTATCCTTGGAGTAAAGCTATTGAAAATTCTTGGCAGAACAACACTATTTTTTCAATAGTCATTGTTCTGAACTTTGTTTGTGCCTTGTGAAGATTTCTTGTTCGATCGTATACATCCACCACACAGGTAGGCCCGTTATTGATATGAATACTATTCTAATAAATTCCCAAAACTTGGCTTGTAATTAATCTACAAAGTAATCAGAACTAAGTTTGTAAACACAGAACGACTGAACGATATCAACACCAACATTGTATTTGACCATCAAGTCAGTCAACATGATTCCGTCAATCAGTTTAATAGACTTCTGTTGTCCTTCTTCTCCAAAAGTTTGAGCATCCTTTGTAAAACCAGAAGTTGTGATAAACACACCTTTTTGGACATTACGCATAGCACCGATGAAAGCTTGGACTTCCTTTCTGCCAACTTTGTTCCTTGCAGTGTACCGCTTTGCTTGTATATATATAAGGTCAAGACCAAGTTTGTCTTCATATATAATACCATCAATGCCACCGTCATGGGAACCGCCGGTTACAACCCCGGAACTCCTATCATATCCGTATCCCATTTTCAAAAGCAAATCAACTACCAATCGCTCAAAGAATGATGGGTGTTGATTCATAATAGCATCTAAAAGTTGTTGTTTTAAGGTTAGGATATGCTCATCGTAAGCAACTGCAATTCGTTCTTCAGGAAGGATCTCGCTGCTGCTCGCGGGTTTCGTTAATGAGGCTGTTTGTGGTTGCTCATTCTGCTCCTTTAGCGCAAAACGAATTTGCTTTCCTTCATAGCCTACGATTGAAAAATACTTTACAGGGTGCGCAGTGGGGAAATCTAGCCCAATACAATGCCGTCGCAATTCTCCGTTGACCACACCGACAGGATTCTTAGCTCCAAAATGATACAAATCTTGTGTAATTATTTGATTGTAGGCTTCCTTCGAAGTCAATCCGTTCGGGTAGTCTTTCAATACCGCTTTAATGCAATCCAAAATTGTCATATGTATACATCCTCACACCAAATATATGTTTCTATGCTAATTATGGCACAATACAGCTTAATTGTAAAGATTATCCTGTAATCTTTACAATCAAATGCCCTTTTAGGCCCTATCTTGACAAAATATAGAAAATATGGTATAAGATATGTGTTGAGTTTTGTAAGGGCTCTGTGACATAGTTTCGCAGGGACAGAAATGCAGAATCGTCGACGAGATATACGCTTCATAAAGATAGTGAATTTCTAGCCTGTTTGGGGTTGGTCTATCTATATATGGCTTATCCGATGATTATGTTCTGTTTGCACCTTGCAAGATTTGCAAGGTGTTTTTTGCTGGGCTCGACAGAAATTTTAAGGAGGTCATATATATGACGAAAGAAATCAATCAAAATCAGGATAATCAGCAAAAGGTAGAATTGATTCGTGTAGATAGGCTTTACGAATCTCTGCGCTACAACGAATATTCTTCCGAAAATGGCATGGGCGAAATCGTGGACAATTCTGTAGAAGCTGGTGCAACGAGAATTGATGTAAGAATTATTCGCACGAAGCAGCAGGGCAAGGGAAAAACAAAAAACAAAATTCAGGAAATTGCCGTTATTGATAATGGCTACGGAATGGATGAAGATATCCTCAGCAAGTGCTTAGCACTGGGTGAGTCTGTGCGCCCTGTCAATCACGGAAAAATGGGCATTGGCAGATTTGGCGTAGGTATGACGCTGGGAAGCATCTCCTTGGCTCGGCGTGTCGAGGTGTATTCTCGTGCAAGGGCCAACGATGACTTTATGTACACCTATATCGACCTAGAGATGATTGGCAATGGCGATCAGTTGTTTATACCTTTCCCGGAGATGAGGACACCGAAGGCTGAGTATGGTGACCTTCTAAAAAACTCCAGTGGTACAATTGTTATCCTAACTAATTGCGACCGCATTAGCGGTGACATGGAAGGACTGGCTAATTATCTGGGGCGTACATATCGTAGGTTTATCGAACGAGGTTTGAAAATTTATATTGGCACCAAGATGGAAAATGATGCTGAGTACAAAACGGAGCAGGTATTCCTGCATGATCCACTTTATCTGTCTGGTCCTACCAAGTTTGATAACGAAAACCGGGAGTGTGGAAAACCTTTTGAACCAAAAGCATCCGATTGGGGAACGATTCGCATTCCAAAAGAGATTACTGGACAACCCGGTAAAACTGCAGATGTTGTAATCCGAATGAGTTTGCTCCCTGAGGAATGGAGAATGTTCAAAGGCGCTGGTGGCAGTCCGGAAGCTAAAAAAAGACGCATTCACGAAAATGAAGGTTTCTCCATTCTCCGTGCAGATCGAGAAGTACTGTATGGTCATGTCCCGTTTATGACAGGTAACAAAGGTGCAGCAAAGGCGCTGGATATTGATCGCTTTTGGGGGTGTGAAATCTCTTTCCCCCCTGAATTGGATGACTATTTCCAGGTGCGTTATATTAAACGTGGTGCTGAACCTGTTGAAGGACTAAAGGAACAAATTCGCACAGAGATTATGAAATACATTCCTAGTGCACGCAAAATGATCCATGAACTGTTTGCGAAAAACGAAGCAGCAAGCAATCAAGGGGCTAATGTGTTTGAGGCTGCCGAAACCACTATGGCAGGAATAATACACAATCTACCACTAGGACTTAGTGCGAAGAATATGACGCCCGAAGAAACAGAGCGCAAACTAAATTTAGTTGCACAGGAGTCGTTAGACACAAAGAGAACAGACAAACAGGAACAGAAGGAAGCAGTATACAAAAAGAAAGAGGAACTGAAGTCAAAGCCGTTCTCTGTGGAACCCGTTTCTTATCCCAAATCCTTCTTGTTCGATACTGTGCACACCCCAAACAGCGAAATCATCAAACTTAATGTAAACCATCCGTTCTATGAAAAGGTGATGAAACCACTGTGTGGTATCGACAGCGAAGGCGGTTCTTGGGAAGTATCTGCTGCCAACAAGAAGGTCTGGGATGCTATGCTGATGCTGCTCTTTGCATATGCGAAAGCAGAAACAATGTTTGATCAAAGCAACAACTCACTCTTCGATAGCCTAAAATCGCAGTGGGGTGCAATATTGTCTGTTGCAATCGAAGATGAATACAAGCATAGTGATACTGTATAACAATTGAAACACATGTCATAGAGAAAGAGAGGATAAAGGAATTATGCCTACTATGAAAACAACTCCTACTGAAGTTACGGTCAATGTTGTCAATTATTCCAAAACTGTCATTCAAGGCACCATAGAATATGTATTCTACATTAATGGTCAGGAATACAAGGAGCTTCCGCTCGATGCAAACGTAAGACTGCCTGATGTAAAAGCTAAGCCGTACAAGGCAATGTTGGAAACACTTGCAACAAAACCGGAAGATTTTTTTGAAAACAATCTTGGCATTACTGTAATTGCTGAAAAAGTTACAGAAGTAAATAAGTCCAAGTTCAAATTAGAATTCCCCTCTGGCACTGGCATTCTGAATGGTGGACATACACAGAAAGCCATTCTAGATTCCCAGGTAGATCCGAATATCGCAAAAGCAATCGTAAAGGTTAGCGTCCGAGAAAAGAAATACGAATTAAAGCGCGTCGCTGAAATTGCTGCAGCACAAAACAGCAGTTCTGCTGTAAAGGAATACTCCCTTGCAGAGAAGCGTGGGTTTTATGTGCCTATCAAAAAAGCAATGGATGAGGACAAACAAAAGCACATTATGTGGTATGAAGGGTGCGAACTTCCTGCCACAGGTGGAATTAAGCCCGACGATTTGATTGCTATGATCAATCTCTTCCATATTGATTTATATGCCAGTGCGTATTCACAGAGTAGTGCTCAGCCCACGCAAAGCGCAAGTAGCAAGAGCAGTGTTTTTACGAAATGGGAAAAAGTATGCGAACAGGATAACAGTTTTAAAAAAATATATCCGTTGATTAATGACATAATTGATTTGTCAGAAATTATCAAAATGGATGTAACGGAACAGACAGGAATTAGTAGATTACAATGTATTCAGTCAAATAAGAACGACAAGGGAAAGATCGTACTACCCTTCAGCGGAAAAAAGCCTCCGTTTGATATTCCTCAAGCAGTGTTTATGCCGATGATGGCAGCATTTCGCGCAAATATTTATTATGCTGCTAATACAAATGAAATTGGTTGGTATATGGATAATAGAGAGCTTTTTAAAAAAGCAAAAAAGGAACTTTGCAAGATTTTCAGCGACTTCTATATGAAAACATATAATCGTGATGTAACAAGAGCACTAAAGGATCCCAATCTGTGGGATATGATGTATACCAAAATTAAGCCGTATATTGATTATACAAAGGTGACAAAGAGATATGGCATCTCGTAAAAAAGAAGAAACAGAAAAGGCCATTCGATTGTGTAGAAAACGGTGCGTCATCTGTGGTTGGTCATGTACATCGCTAGACGGAGAACCTTTGGTAGAGGGAGCACATATCAAGCCCATTTCAGAATTGGAAAAAGATAGTTTTGATGACATCATTGCTTTATGTCCTAACCACCATGCGGAATTTGATGCGTATAAGTTCTATATTAAGCCAAAAACCAAAGTACTTGTACATGTAGATAACCACGCAGATTGTAATGGACAGGTTGTCGACATTCCGTATGTTAAAGATGAGCACCTAGCCTACAGACAATATTTAGCGCAAACAGCACAGGAAAAGTGTTTGCTGGTGAATGTATAAAATTGGCTAAACATAAAGCAAAATGGACCCCACCTTATATTGAGGTGGGGTCCGTTACATTAAATGGTTTTTTCAAGATTACACAAGCTCACATACAGGTCCTTGGTATATCGATCTTCATTTTCCAGGAGTTGGGCGCCTCTGTCCAAATGGGCTTTCACTGTTTTGGGGAAGTACTCATCTTCTGTCAGCGAAGTTCCGGCGTTCATCATAATCAGACATTTGAAGATCAGGTCATGATCACCGAAGATGGTTTGGCGATTTAGTTCTTGTCCTTCGTTATCCGTGTTAAAGTCGCTTTCTTCAAGCGCACCTTTTTTTACGGACAAAGCGATTGCTAATTTAGCCAAAGCAAACGGCTGCAGACCGTTTTTAGAACCAACTTTAGAAAAGATTTGCTGGGTATTCTTTGAGACTCTCAGCTTATTGGCCATCCGTGTCACCTCCAAAATATGCAGAATCAACAATTGCAGTGCCAACATTCTCTGTATGTTGCAGAAGGTAAGTATTGGAGATAGCATCCTCGATGGATTCCTTGTGTGAACCAACGATTTCTTCATCAGTAGAAAGGATAATAATCTGCCCCTTCAATTGCATAAAGAAGTTGTTCAGAATATTTTGACGATGCTCGGTATCGATTCTTGCAAAGGGTGTGTCAATCAGATAAGGAACCGAGACTTTGTTCAGCTTTGATAATGCTTGATACAACGCCATAATAAAGACTTGTTTTTCACCGGCAGAGAGTTGTTGTTTAACTTCTACCGGAAGGATAACTTCCTCTGTTGCATCGTTGGCGCTCTTTAAGTAAGCATCATAAGCAATATTGCCAAGATGAGCAATAAAATAGGCTTCCCCCATTTTTTGCAGGGTCTTTTTTAATTCAACTCGCTTAAATGTACAATTCTTATAAGGGAATACCTGCAATTGCTCATCGATGACAATTCCGTCAATGAGGTCGGATTTGTTGATCAATGCGTGGAAACTCTTCTGGAAATTTCGCTCCACATCGGCAATATACTTCTTATATAGCCGCTTCTGCAAATCCGTAAATGCCAAAATAGCTTTTGCAGTTGTATCACTGACTGACCGGGATTTGAGAAACTCTTCATATTTCTTCTGTGCGTTTTTTAGCTTTGCAGAGGTTTCGTCACATTTAGCAGAACACTCATCAACCTTGCGTTCTGCAGAAAGAAGCAACTGTAGCTGTTCCTGCTTATTGGTAAGGAGCCGCTCCTTCTCTGTAAAGAAGTCATCTGCACCGGACGCATCGCTTTTTTCCAGTTTTTTGCGGATGCTTTTAGTTGTTTTCAAAGAAGCTTCAATATCCTTTGAAGCAGAACTCACCTTAGCAGGATCAAATGCCAACAGGGTGCTGATTTTTGCTGTGAGTTCCATATGCTCCCGCTTGGAAAGATTTAAAATTGCTTCAATTTTATCTGTATTAACAGTATCCGCTAACGAAGCAATAACCTTATCAGAAAGGATAATCGGATCTTCAACACCAGCTTCCAGGAATAAGGAATACAGCTTGTTGTGTGTAGAATAAGAGTTTAAGGCAGACTGAAATGCCTGAGCAGTTTGCTGCTGATCCTCTTCTACAATTTGAGTTCTAAGCTGGATCAGTTCTTCACGCAGGATAACGAAAGGAATCAAATCGTTTGCGGCATCCCGGAGCCACTTTCTAGTGGCATCTCTACGCGTTTCCTCACGGCTGATCTGGGTTTGCATGGCGTTATACTCTTTCTTAGAAATACCACCACGCAACATATAGCTGCTTTCGTTTTGTGCAAGTTCTTCGTCAATTGCGATGATTTTATCATGAATACCAGCTTTTGCAACTTCTGCATCGGTCAGTTCCTTCTGTGCAGCCTTGTGCTCTGCAGCTACAGCTTGATATTCTTCAAACGCACCGGTCAGATCTTTTTTTCTTGTATTGGAGAGTCGCAGAAGATTCTCATGGATAATATCCATTGTATCAAGACCGCACAGTTTTAGAAAGGCATTTCTAAAGTCCGTATTTCTAACACCGTTAAAAACAAAGCCACTGATGCTTTCTCCGTCAAAGAAGTAGAAACGGAACATATCCGGCGGGATCAACTGCATAAGATAGCTCTGGAAATCACTCTTTTCGGTTTCGTTGAGCAATACATCATCTCTGTAAATGCGAAGTTCTTCCCGGAGCTGCTTGGTAGAAAGCTTCCATGTGCGTTCAAACCGATAACAAAAATCATCTTTGCCGTCTTCCATAAGTACGGAAATAATGATTCGTGCTACACCCGTGCGCTCAAGCTTGGCTTTACTGTTAATGAGATTAGAAATGGCTTCCAAATACTTAGGGTTCTCACTCTCATAACCGTAAGCGTGGCAACCATACAGTCCAATTTTTATAGAATTGAAAAGCGTTGTTTTACCGGCACCATTTTTTCCGCCAATAAGGAATACATTACGGGAACTGTCTGAAATATCAAAAGTGAGCACATTCTCGCCCACATAAGGTCCGAGATTTTCAATTGAAATATTAGTTATTTTCATTGTTCATCCCGTCCCTAATTGCATCAAAATGAATCCACTCCTGCTGCATCACCTTGTCAAATTCCTTTTGCATACGGCTGTTTCGGGTGATGTGCTTGTTCTTCTCAACAGTTACGATTAATTTCGTAACCAGCTCCTCTGGTAAGTCATACTCCTGCGCAATACTGTGGATCTCAGCAATTCCTTCTTCGTCAAAAAGCGGTTCCTTATACGGATCCCAGGGCAGGCGTTCGCCAAAGACTTCGTAATAGGTGTCTACCAACATTCTCTTGGATAGATCTCCTTCGTTATCCCAAATTTGATCAATAACTTTCAATTCCTCAATTCGAATTAACTCCATTTGTGTATCGCGCTGAAGTTCCAACAGCTTTTTTAGGATCTGCTGACGTCCCCACATTGTGAAGGGACCAAAACCAAATTCGCCGTTGGCTTTATAATAGACTGTGCCATCTCTCCGCTTAGTGTCCCGATATAATGGATCTTGCCGGATAGAAACGAGCCAATTCCGGAAGTCACGAAGAGGAATCAATTCTGTGGATCCCTTGCTGATAAAATTTAAAAGAGACTTATCCTCCTTAACAATTGTGCAGCACCAACAACCAAATCTTGAATTTCCGGTAACAGGGATTCTATCTTTATCGATTTGACCGATAACGCTTTGCTCCTCACCAAGGTTTTCACCTTGATAAAGATTAAAGAGGTATTTCATATCACTTCCCCAGGGACTTCTAGCATCATCTTTGAGAAGAAATTCCCAAACGAGGTCGTTATGAATCTCTGTGATTGGGTTGTATACATAGGCATTTTTTATGTCGCTATGCATATTTAGCAGCTTGCCCTCAATCTCCCGCGCAGTGATGGTACGATTTCGGGTTGCACTTTCTGCTTTTCGAACACCAAGCAGAATAACAATTTCGCCACTCTCTTTAATCCGCTCATCCACAAAGCGGTTCATCGGAGCAATTTTCAAACGTTCTGTACACCAACGGAAACCGGGCGGTTCGGGAGTAGGATACCCCAAACCAATTACACGGCTCCAAAATGTTTGATCCCAATCAGGTTGAATAATATGTGATTCTATATTTAAATCACACGGATTCCCGTTTTTGTCTGGGTGCTGTTTCGCAGAAAGACCTATACGAATGGAGGAATCATGCATATATCGCTGTACAATAGGGTTTTCAACCAGGGTATCTGATGTGATAATATAGACTTTCTTTGTCCGTACTTCTGCCGGAAGTCTGGTGATTGCTTCATAAGCAAGTGACACAAGCAATGTAGAGTCCTTACCACCGCTGTAACCGATTAACCACGGTCTACGATCATGCTGGTAGACAACCATCATTTCTTGTATGATGTCTTCAAAAACTTGAAATTTTCCTTCGTAAGGCATAGTTCACCTCATAGTCCCTATTTTTATATTTAAGTAAGAAATATGTCAAATGAGGGATTTTCTCTGTAAAGTATATCATAATTAGTGGGTATAGGCAATCTGTTTCGCGTTTCTCACCCTATGTATATTCTGGTATCAAAGGGGGAAGTTAGGAAATACCATTAATATGTAGTTGGATATTACGCTAAAAAGGTTTATCCGGCGGATGAAATCTTGGAGAAACAAATTGGATTCCATGTTCCACAGGTAACACCCCTTTCAAAAGTTTTGGTGATGTTACCTTAGAATCTAAATTATTGCAAGTTATTTTTTTATTCTGGTAATTGCTAGCTTTATTTCAAAGAGTTCAAATAATCAAGAATACCGGAAAGAACATCTGCTACATCGAGACCAATCCAATTCTTTTCAGATCCTTTGAGTCGGCCAATATATCGCTTATTTGTGAATGTGTTTTCCACCCGGCGAATAATATCATACATTGTATTTTCTCGCATACCGGGGTCTGCAAAAATTAAAGTGTTTAGGCAATGCATTAACTTTTCTCGATCCACCAGACTGAATAAATAGAAAATATCAAAAATATCTTTATAGCGAGTAGATAGTGCCCCAAATTTCAAAATAGATCGCAGTTTCTCGGTTAACATTTGTTCCTTTGAGTTGATGAGCAGACTGACCCCCACATCATCAATACCCACATCAAAGCAAAAATCCTCCTGCTCAATATCAAAATGTTTATGTACGCCTAAGTCAATCTTGCTCGAGAGCAGATAACCATCTTCATCTCGGATTGCAATATGGATTCGTTTTCCGTGATAATCTTGCTGTCGTAATTCTTCGATGGAACCAGTTGCTTGTATAGAAACAGCACCAACGGAATTCAGCTTGTCAATAAAAGTACGGATTGCTTCGTCTTGCAAGGAGTAGCGGATAAAATCCAAATCGATATCCTGCGTAGCGCGTCTTGCATCGTGAGAGATGCTGCGCATCACAACGCCACCCTTTACAGTAATGTTCCGATTCATAGAAGTCTGGGAGATTAGCATAAGAACAATATCTTGGCATACCTTAGCTTCGGCATTTGCTTCATCGTATCCTTCCGCTTTTGCCTTCTTTATCATCTCGGCAATCTGTATCATTACAAAACCTCCAGCTCAATGGCTTCCATAATTGCATCACCCTTGGGAAAAACGGTGATGTGCTCTTGTAGTTTCTGAATATCTAAGGAATATACGGTACGGCGATAGCTTTCAATTATCTCTTTGTAATAATCAAAAGGTAAATACTTGGCAGCACGAATAAGTTCAATCAGCATGCGCTCCCGGTCATAAATCCGAATTTTTGTTCCTTGGTACTCCAAGGTTGATGTGCCGATTGCGAATTTACCTTCAGAATAAAAAGTTTGCTTGATTTTAGGATCCGGAATTTTGTATGTGTCTCGGATCGTGGCAAGATAATACTTGTTAGGAATCACATCTGTAAGACCATGATAATAAAATGCACTGTTTAGTGTAAAAACAGATTGAGGATATCTGTACATGATGATCTCAATTTCGGATACATTAGACATATCTGAATAAATGCCATCTGCAACTTTATAAAGATTTCCGGATTGGACCGCTTTATTTATCTGATAATAATTTCCAAACTTTTCTTTACATTCCTTAGATGAGAACAGCATGCAGCACCCCTCCTTATTTTATTAAACCTCCACAAATGTATGTCTTTTGTGGAGGTTTGGTAAAATTATAATATTTGATATTCTGTTTGTCAAGCGTTATTCGCGAACAAGGCATATCCAGTCTTACATTGAATCCCCAACCACTTAATCGCAGTTGGGGATTCAGTCTGTTTACAGCTTGTTATTTATTCAAATAGAACTCAGCCATACCATCCAATCTAAGGAGCATCGGATTGCTTCCTATAGCGGCGCCGGTATCACTACATATCCAAGAGGGTGTCTTCACAAGTTTCCGGGTACTACCGATTAGTTGTTATATAAAGAACGATTGCTGACCGTTTTGTGCTTGTCCAGAAATAAACCATCCAACCAAATGTGCTGAATATACACATTATTATTTATGACGGAGTCTAATAATCCCAAACATCTATTCTGTCGAATCGATTACTACGCCATATTTTTTCAGCTCGCGTTTAAACCTATCTTTGTCCAAAGTAAAATTATACTTTGATTACCACAAAATATCAACTTTTAATAGAAATATATACGGATGTGATATTTCAATCCTCTGACAATATGTAATTGGGTAAACTGTATTTTGGGTGTGATTGCAGGAATTTTTCAGCAAACAGGCACTGGATCCACCCATCATAGTTGCCGTGATCTTCGGCTATATACCATCGCTCCTGATAGAAATCCCACCCCGGCACAATTTGATGGGGATTGTACCGTGTTTTTAGAAATTCAGGGTTTACAATTTGCTCTAATTCCTGAATATCGTCAGATCCTTCATCCAATCTCTCATCAAATGCAATGGTCCAAATGTCAACCTCGCCAGCCTTACGAAAGCAAGGCAATACAGAACAACGGACCATACAATGAGCTTTGGGTGCCCACATATATGCGGTTACGTCAACTATTGTGTGGTCGGTGATATTATATGTAACCTGTAATGCAGTGCGCTGTTCTCCGCATAAAAGCTCAAATAGTTTCCACGCCGGCTCCTTGTGACGGTGAAGATAGATCCTTTGAAACGCTTGTGAAAAAGATAACTTTTCTATTTCCATAAGTTTCCTCCTATTCAATTATAGGGGTTCTTGATTCTGTGTATACCACGCAAATTCCTTCACGGTTTCAGCCGTATCTACCAACATCGTTACAATCTCACAAAGTACTTCCTGTGAACACTGGCGCTCCAATTCCGCATAGTATTCCAAATAGACGCCCTCTTCCTCTACTGCAAGGTGCCATTCCCCCGTGGGAGTTTGGTCGTTAAGATGATCGATAAGGTATTCCACCAACTTTTTGTGATTTTTCAGATCATCCAGCGAAACGAAACATCCGCAATGCCGGATTTGGATTTTATCCGGATAGAATAAAATAACCGGGTGAACATTTCCACAATCAAGTTCAACTGTTGTCTCGTTACCCTCAACAGAGCAATATAATGCTCTCACCAGCTCATTCATCGTCTTCCCTTCCGTTCAACAACATCAACAGCGGATCTATGCTAACATGCATTTGATCTTCAAGCTCTCCAAAAACATCATCAAGAGATGCCTCGTTGCGATTGAATTTTTCCACCAATAAAGAAGCTTTTGGGCAAGTAGACTTTATTGCTTCCCAAGCTTGCCGAACCATAATGTTTACAGCCTCTATGGGCAGTGATGATGGGATGTTTGCCACATATAAGAAGCAAAGGTTCTCGTGTAGATTGATGTCTAAAATCCACTTTCCTGGCTTGGCATTTTCCACCAGTTCGTTATTCAACCGGTCTAACATACAATATGCCAGAGTAATATTATGCTTCTCCGAAATGTCGAATTTTTCGCTCTGGCAGACAACCGAAAGATGCTCAGCTTGAAAATCCAAAAGCATACAGTTACCATCAGTCATTTCAAACATCCGGATAGTTCCCATCGGCGCATAGCTAAATAGTATTTCGTCTTGCAGTGGTATTATAATATCATCGGGGTTAATCATATTTTTTCCTCCTTATGTGTTGTATTATTAACAGGAAATCTGATCCACGGCTTTGGTTATTTTCTGAGCAGCCTCCAGCTCCGTGATGCCTGAATGAATGGATAATCTGCAAACCAGCGCTTGATGAATTCCGTCTTGCGAGGTTTCCAGCACCCAAGCACTTTCAGGAGGCGGTACCGCAATACCGGCAGGGTCTTCCATCCGCACAAACAGATAAATTTCATCGGAGTAAAAAAGGGCAGTGACATCGCCCAAATTGGTGGCAATTAAAATAGCCGGTTCTGTTCCTCCACCAGATACAGATGCATAGTATCTGTCGTTTCTAATAAATGCAACTACTTTTTCTACAGATAGTGTTTTCCTTGCCAGCGTATAAATCTGTAACCACGGGAACAAAAAAGATGTAAAAGTAAAAAACAGATATTTTGGCACCGTCATTACAGGAAAGCGATGATGGATTATGTATAAGGCAGACTGCAGCATACCGGTTCCTAGTATGGAACCAATCAGCACGGTTAATAACCGGGCTATATCAGCATAGTGTCCGCGAATTAAATTATCTACCGGGCTATTTGTAATTATAATGATCGCTACTCCCATAATAATCAACAATGCATAGCAATGCAATCCCAGCAAGGCCGCCTTACGAATCTGATGCTTCATTTTTTACCCTCCTATTTTACTCTAATTTTCGGGAATAAGATTGTGTTACGCCAAACACATCTTCGTTTCGCCAAGATCCATCGTATTCCTTCACTGAGTATCCGGAAATCTGCCCCCACTCATTGTAATGTACCATGCGATCATCGCCTCTCATTTCAGTGTGACCGTCATACTGCCCCCAGAAGGTTTTGTGTCGAATTTTACCGTCGTCTCGGATCTCTGAGTATCCAGTGTGGGTGCCCAGCCAGTCAGTATGGGTGATTTTATCACCTTGAATGATGGCTCGTCCATCGTGTGTGCCCCAAAAATTGCTGTTTTGGTAAACCTCAGGTTCTTCATAATCACTATAAGAGGAATAATACTGTTGCTCCTTATCCGGACCTTCTTTTATGCCTCGGACGAAACCGTATATGAATAGAACGATATACGTCACAGTTAACCCGAGTACTGTTAAGCAAATAATCGCAGCGCCTATAATTTTCAGAATCGATATACTGTCCATACAATCTTCTCTCCTCAAGGATCTGGAATGTTTTCGATTTCTCTTAAAGCCTCTGTATTTTCCTTTGCTCTGGGCGGTGATACCGCCCAGAGCGCACATTTTTTGATTTTATAATTTAATCATCCCAGAACAAGCTTGTCGTAGACTAAATCATAATTGGCTTGATGTACTTTTTTTATTCCAAGCCGATCAATAAATTCCTTCATTGAAAAGGTATTTTGAAGGTCTGATACAATATCCAGTATATCATAAACACCTGTACCCTCTAAAACGCTTAGGCCTATGTTCACAAAAGTTTCCGACCAAGGGTTTGAATTGATTGCATCATCGAGAATTGGTCTGCCTAGATATTGATTCACAGCAAACCATGCATTTGCCTCAGAAATATACTCCGCCGCATAAACGGCTTGGCTGTAGTCCGTAAACGGCTTTTGAAGTTTTGCGATTGCCGTATCACACCAATATATACAATTGATAGACGCACTCCTAAGGACAGTAACAGTGGTAACAGACAAAACCGTTTCCGCCTCGGCCATTTCCTTTCCGAACGTTGCTGCACTAGAAAACACTCCCACAGGATTTCCCATAGAAGCATCTGCTATAGTCCGTAGTGCAGCTCCACCGGCTGTTCCGATTGCCTTTGACATCTGCTGATTTCTCACCCAAGCATTTGTGCATGTGTAGACCTCGTTTGCCACTGTCTTTTGTGATTTCAGGGTGGAAATATATGTATTTCGTACATCATTCATCAAATGAATGGTAGCCAAGCGATTTAAAGTTTTTTGATCTTGGACAATTTTTTTGCCTTCGAGATAAAACTTTGTCCCTTGCTTTACACCGTTATAATTCTTCGTCGTAGTACAAAAAGTGTATGATTTACCATAGATGGTATATGTGCCGTTAACCTTGTATGCAGACTTGGGGATCCCTGTCAAGCCTGCGGAAACTGGTGCGTTGGTGTTAGGTTCCTTTGTTGTGAATGGATTCACCTTTTTGAAAGAGGAATCAGTACTTCTAAACACCCATTGTTGTTTCTTGTCCGATGCATTAAACCGTCGTAAAACAAGTTGGGAACCATTCGATGTCTTGTCCACTGAGATAGCCAGAGACGGGTTTGCTTTCATTGTAAAGATCACTGTATAAGAATTAACTTTGTACGGAATTAGCAATTGTGCTACATCGTCTGTATCCTCGTAAAGTTCTACTTTTTGCCCATTTTTTAACGGAGATGTATAGCGTAGCACATCGGTGCATTTAGTAGGATGGTCTTTATAATAGATTCTATATGCTCCATCGCCCTCATACCGAATAACTGCGATCTGTTCTGAAGAGTTATCCTTTTTCCATGTGCATATCTTTGTACAAGAAGCTGAATAGTTTCCATAGAGATTCCACATAACATTGCTTTTGGCTGCGCTTTCAAGACGATAATTTCCAGGTTTTATATATGTGTTTTCCGCAGCAAAAACTTCCGTAGGTGCAAACACCGTAAACAACGAAAAAACACTTGCAAATGCGAGTACAAGAGAAAAACACCGAACAAAAAACTTCTTCATCATAACAAATTCTCCTTTTTATAATATTGTGAATAGACGGACGATTGTGGATATATCCTTTTCCTTCACGGTGGTCTTGGCTGCTGGCACAAAAACATTGTTATCTCCTCCTTAAAATCTGTTCTAAAGAAAAAATATCACATATCTCTGATTTTGAAAAAACGAGATACATGTCCGAAAGCTATTTGCAGTTTTCTAACAGCCCTTTCGCAGATAAAGCGCGTATCCCCTCAGAAAACTTCACTCTTACTATTCGCTGTAGGTCATTTCCTACAACTTCCACTATTTTTCCAACGCCGAAAGAGGGATGGGTAATTTGCGTGCCTGCTCCAAATTGCAAATCCATTTGGCAAATTGCATTGAGACACTTGCCATAAGCTTCTTCCAGTGCTGTTTCGTCATAGTACTTGCAAGATATTGCTCCAACAATATGACAACAATGCTTCCATGTTGGGCCATGGGAACAGTGGCCCAACTGTATATAGTCCATATCGTGTGCATATTCATGTCGAATGGTATCGACCTTTGTTTCGTCCGGCAATAGGGGATCTTCAAACAAGGTTTTAGAAAAGCGAAACTCCATTTTTCCACGACCGGGCACAAACATTCCAAAGGTGTTTTTGCGGTTAAAGAAAGAGAATGGCACATTAGCACCGTGCAAGCCGGTAATCGCATCCAATCTCTTTAATTCATTCAGTATTCGGCTTTGCCACATAATAATACCTCCATAAAAATTGGTCCTGCCACCTTTCGGTGACAGGACCAATTTACCAAAATATTAATTTTTTCTCAAAACGAGTTGCATGTCGGTGTTCTATTGAGAGGAATATCGAGACAAAAGCGTGTACATCTGATCACCAAAATGCTTAAATGCCATTTGATTGTAGTCAAACTTGCGGTACAAAACACTTTTTTGCAACTCTGCATAGCCGAATGCCAATACTTCCAGAAGCGCCAAATCCTTTGTGCTTGATATAGAGGATCGTATTTCTTTTAATTGGGTATTCATATCGGCCAAATCATCTGCTGTCCATAAGGTGGTCGGTGGTACAATCCGAGTGGTTTTACCGGTGAGCGTTACTTTTTCCGGTATCCAAAGGTATGCGACAATTTTCTTTGGTGCCCTGGGGTTGTTTTCACAGGCCCAAATCAAATGTCTTCCGTCGATACAGTGTATTTTCCCGTCTTGTTTATACACCGTTACAGCATACTCCGGCACGAACACCTCACCGTCTTTTGCTTGATTTCGCCATTGATCAAAGGTTTCCAATACAGCGCCCCGCTTTTCTTCGAGCAGGTTTGACTTTGGGTAAATAAGTTCATTGGGCTTTACGGTGATCTTTTTCATCTCAGTGTATTTTTTAAACCAACCCACACGGACAGCTTGTTCGCACCAATCCGGAAAAATGCCGTTATGCATTTCAACGATCATCTGAAGCACTGCGTCATCGCCCGCATCGCTCTCAGTTCTAAGAACATGCTCGTTACTATGGTCAATCATTTTGTATAACAGGTCTGCATAATGTTTTGCAAGACCCCGGATACAAGGGTGTCCCATAATTACATTAAAACCATCAATGCGTTTTCCTAACAACGATTGATCAGAAGACAGTTTTTGTAGTTTAGCCCAAATTGTCCCCTGGAGGATTGATGCAGCTCTGGCGGCTAAAATCGCCGTTCGTTCCGGGTCGTTCTTATAAAAAATTAGAAGATTCTTAGCAAGCTTGATATAATCAGTGGTTCTGACCTCTAAGACTTTTTGCAAAACATGAGGATCTTGCTCCATGAGGTTCAACAGCTTTTGGCACACCGGTTCCATAGACGGAGGAATTTCTGGTAGCCTGCCAATCACCATAGCACCGAGACACAAGTCCTTGGAAAGTTCTGTCGCATAAGCGGGCAACCTCCGTGCAACAAATGTTGCAACTGCTCCCTGCGTGTATGGATGAAGCGCATCAAAGTTCGCAGGCTGCAACAATAACCTCACCAATGGCATAATGTGTGCCACCTGCCAAGAATACCGCAGCCTACCGCCTAACAGTTGTCCAAAGCAGCGAGAATAAGGACACTCTGTTTGCTCTTGTTCTTCTTTAAATTTATTCAGCAGAGTATATATATTCAGAATACGGCTGCGGAAAAAATCGCCGAGGATTTCATACTTGCTATCGAAACAATCTTTATAATCTTTCGGAGTGCTTTCGTATAAGTCTAAATATAGCTTCCGGTATAACCATTCTCCTTGACAACCACGAAGGAGAAACACCATGTTGTGCATGCATTTCCAATTAAATACATTATATGTGTTTTCTGCGGTTTGTTTAAGAAATGCAGCAATTGTATCACGAGCAAGTGCTTGATTTTCTTCGCTCGTATAAGAATTACTATATGCCAGGTATTTACAATAATCGAGTATTAATCTGTCAAGACCACTTTCATTGGCAGAGTCCAAAACTACATGATAGCACATGTTATAGAGTTTTTTGCTAATGCTATCTTTTCCGGCAATGTGACAAACCTGTTCAAAATAGGCAAAGAAATTATCGGCAGTTTCATTGTGGCAATACATACAAAGTTTTGATTTAACAATAAATGTATCACCGCATCTTTCCAAAATGCCTAATGACAAAATGCCGGCCAGCAAATCATCTTGTTTCGTCACTTTTCGACGGTCAGAATCCTTTGACGAGATTTCCTGAGGAAGATTGTTCTGCTCCGGTTTTTCAAATAGTATTGCTTTGATTCTCCTTAGAGTCACTTGCATAGTGCCCTTTTTATCATTTATCAACGGATCTGTCTGCGCATGTTTGCTTTCTAAAAACAAATTAAACAAGCGATAGAATTGAGCAAAAGCTTTGTTGTACGCATTTCTCTCTTCCTGTGCATATGTTGTTTTCACCAACTCACCAAAGAGTGTCCGTTTCGAAAGCATAAGAATAAAACCAATAGCTTTTCGCTTCTTTGTCTGATCTTCAAATTCATAAAAATCTCTTATAAAAATGTGATTCATTGCATAGGTACGGAGCGTTTTCACCCAATCCTTGTTAATTACAAGCCGTTCCCAGATGGCACGATCGAAGCAGTTTCTTGTTTGAATTAAATCAAACAATTCTTTGTTTGAACAAATATTATTGGCACAAAGCCAATTAATATAACGTTTTCCAACATCTCCTTGGGGCATATCGGTTGCAAAACCGTCTTCAAAATACAGTGCAGTCACAGACTTGACAGGCTCGAAGTCTTCTGCATCGCTGAAGAAATAACGATTATCTCCCAAGTGGTTTTTTGCACCGAATAAAGAAAGAATAAAATAAGGATGATGGTTGTGTGTTTCAATCAGATATTTGCAGGCATCCAAGTACCGCTTTTTGATTTGTGTGCCCGTAATGAGTCCCATATGGACCAGGCTCTGCATATACTCACTGACAGTTACATTGATTTCATTTTTCAACTGGCTGAGATAATCGCTGTGGTTGCAGTTCTTGTATGCGCACAGTAAAAACTCCCACGCCGCAAAATAATCCTCTGCCTGCGGGGTCCAACCCTGAGGAGAACGACGACATACAGACAATTTGATACGGGGGCGATTTTCTGTGACAAAACAATACTGCCGGCAAAAAGCTGCATAAAAAGGATCTTTGCGGCCTTTTTCTTGGAACAATTGGTTCAGTCTTTCAGCGGTGATGTCTGGCGCTGTAAATTCGGGATTTTTATCAATGTGCGCTTTTATGGCCTTATCACGGCCCTCATATGCACACATAGAAAGAAAAGTGTATCGTGTCAAAAGAACACTCTTTACATTACCCACAGACTTATGATCCTTGGTTGTAGCGGATAGAATACAATCAATAATCCGGAAGAATTTGTTAATCCGAGCAGTTTCCGTCAACCCAAGATCATCAAGTTTTTGATTGATCTCGTTTTTGAACTCTTGATGTTGCTGGGTCATTTTCTGTTGGAAGGTCTCGAATGTTTTATTCAGTTCACTTAGCTTCAAGTCTAAATCATCGTTTTTGTTATTACCTCGTATCTGTGCACGGTATTCACACAAGGCATCCATCAATTCGTCGGCAGATTGGTATCTTTGATATTGGGAATTTAACCCTGTTCTAAACACTTCGCAAAGAGCCTCGTAATCTGGGTAATCCTCCAGGAGCTTGCTCCAATCGTTATTCATTTCCCAGAGTGCATCATCGTATGTTTTGCCTGTCAGTGCATAGAACAAGACTGCTACTAAACTATATGTATCTACGGCAGCAGAGATAGGCAGCCTTCCGATTCCGGTAGCGTGTCTATATATTTCGGCCGGTGCAAAACCATCCGTCACAGAAAAACGGCAACGGTTTACATCGGAGCCTAATTTAAAAGCGCTGCCAAAATCCAGCAAATAGGGAATATCCTCTAAGCCACCGTGATTTGTGACAAAAATATTCCAAAGACTAATGTCCATGTGCAGCAAATCCTGTTGATGCAAATAACTCAGTTTTTTGCATGAAATAATAATTACGCTCAATATGGTGCTGAGAAAATCTGCATTTGTCAAAGATTTGCGTTTTTCTTTAATATAATCATCAAGAGAATTGCCCTCAAAGGTATTGTAGACTGTATATAAGGTGCCGTGATCCTCGAAGGGGGCTTGTAGGCATTGCATAAAATAGGGGCTATTATTGTCGCCAGAGGAGCTTTTGGTATGATCTTGCTCTAAAAGGGCTGCGCTCTTGACCGTTTGTCTATACCAATCAAGTATTTTCTGGGAATCCGAGGAGCCGGTAAATAATAAATCTCCAGTTGCCTGGCGTTCTAATACATGCCACAACTCTTTAGGGTAAAGTTCTTTGATTGCCACATATGCACCGTTGCTTTGCTTACATAAATACACATACCCCGTACCACCGGCACCCAATACCCGCAGCACTGTATATTCTGTAGTACCATTTTTAATCAGGTGGTTACCTGCTAATGGGGTTCCGTAATCGTTCATGTTGTTTTCCTCCTTCTGCGAAACAACATATCACCGTAATAGCAGTAATACAAAACGAGATATATGTCCTATTGGTAAATTTCCGAGAGAAAGGCATTCCTACTTCTGAATGTAATAGCCATTTCCTTTCTGTATGCCTTGGCAAAATACTGGGCCACACAGATTCGTAGAGCAAAGTCATTATCCGTCCGCAAATGAGCATCGTTAATGACAGCATACTCTTTCCCATTCTTGAAATCAAAATAGACTATGTCCTTTTTTTTCAGAGAAAATCCAGCAATTATCGCGGCATATTGATCAAAGTAGCTATCATTCAGAGGCTCAAATCGCCTGGCAAGGACTTTATCAACGTTATCTCTGTCTAGCCCACAAAACAGTAGCCATAAGATAAATCCCTCACGAGATATGGCGCTTTTTCCTCCTATAATATCTTCTATTGCAGAGACCAAACTATCAAGCCTGCATTCGGAAGTGCCATCTTCCTTTTTGTGCCCAGCAATCACATTGCAAGAAAAACCATTTTCTGGTGTCATATATGCACTCATCTTATCTATATTGTTGTCTTTCATATAACGATCACAATGATCACTATCTTCGTTTTGTTCAACGAATTGATTGAACATATTCGTCAGTTGTTGAATCGAAATCGTTTGAGGCTTGCGAGTTGTAGCGCAAAACATATAATAAAACATAATTTTAATGTGTTCTCTATGATCAAGTCCATGGGGCGAACAATTCATATCTGATTCTATCTTTTTACGAAGCATACTGGAGCAGAGTGTCATTGCACCGGCCAACTTCCGAATTTCACCCAAGGCAAGATCGTCATCATCCGCAAGTTCTTTGGTTTTGTTATAGAAATACGAGGTGTTCTCATTTGCTAAAGAGGCTTCGGGAATCAATGGCGGCATTTTCGAAAACTGTTCATATAATTGTTTAATCTGCTGTAGTGACTTGCCTTTTTTTAATCCGTGAATATAAAAGAGTTCCACGATATTGTGGGCAGAAAGTTGCGGATAAGAAAAGACACCGAGAAGGTCGTTGACAATATGCTCTCGATTATTCACGGTGCGATCCGCCACGGTAATATCCGTGCTGTCTATACCGTTTGCAAGAGTGAAACCAATACCGATGATTTCTTGACGCGATATGGTTTTTACCTCATGTTTAAACCAACGCTGTATGCGCTTACTTGCAGAACCTCTTTTGTCATTCTTTACACCGATGACGTCATAGTATTCAGACTTAAATTGTTCCAATGGAGTAGTTTTTGTATCTGTATATTTGCCATTAATGTATTTTTGCAATTTATCCAAAAACAAATCCATACGAGAAGAAGATTCAAAATCGCTAAATTGATTGAAAATATCAGAAACACGCATCTCGTCCATAAATTCTTACCCCTTTCACTTGATATTATCTAGGATTATATCATATTTGCTTTTCTCTTACAACTGCACATTTACGGACATGCAACTCGTTTTTACTTTAAGCTTTACTCGAAATATAATCATGCCATAACCTAAACATTGGAGGACATGATTATGACATTTGAAGAAAGAATCGCAGGATTTGAAAAGTATGATTGCGTTCACGCAACCGTCACTCGCCACGCTGTAAAGGGTGTTTTGCTTACATACGGAGAAGGCTTGGTTGCCTTTGCTAATGCAGCCTTACCTGTTGGGGCAAAGGTCCTTGCAACAATCCGCAAAATAGATATGGAAAAAGAGTTTACCCTTATGGCAATCGATAGTGTTCTTGCAGCATAATACATGAGTTTAGAAGGGATGTGGTAGGTAATTGGCTCAGGAACATTAGAATAGAGGAGTGATGAAAAAACATATTATAGCAAGATAACGCAAGGACACAATAATCAGTGCAGTTCGAGTAAACAATAATTATGCCACCAGGCAGTACAAGTACACTTGTGCTGCCTGGTGGCAATTTACATTTATAGATCAAGTATTAAATTGGCACCATATTGAAAACCGACCAGAAATGCCTTGCGTTCGTAAGCGGTGCAAAGGCGGCAACAGAGGTTGAAAACCGCGTTGTTGTCATCTAAGGGCAAAGCGCAAAGAAACTCTTCCAGTTCCTTAAAGCCGTTGCTGATTTCCGGCGGGTCGCTCTCGTGGGATTCGGCATAGGCTTGGTACAACTGCTCCAGAACAGTCTCGCAATCACTGTCCCCAAGGTCAAGCGGATGTGACTCAATATAGGCTTTCAATTGTTTGGCAATATCGTTCATAAAAGTACCTCCCAAAAAAGTTTTGGTGATAGTACCTTACAGAAAAGAAAAATACAAGTAGCTAATGTGCCCAAATATTATAGCTCATTTATAATCGATAATGCCTCTTCTTCGGTTATTTCTCCTTTTAAAAATTGTTCCCGTGCTGCAGTTGCTTTTTCCATCCAAGCATAATACTCATCAAATGTCAGATCTTTATCTGTTTTCTTTTTGCCGTACCCGGAACGCTCCCGGCGGTGATACATACGCTGCTTTGCACGGTCAAACTCTTCAATCACCTTTATGTTTTGTGCTAACAGTCTATGCTTAAGTCTAGGAGCAAGCTGTTTACAAGTTTTCCCATCTTTGACAACACGATCACAGTATAAGGTTTTCTTTCTTGTTTTGGGAATAAAGAATCTCCCGCAGCATCTACACCTAGCCACAGTAGGTTTACTTGCCATAAAATGTAAAATCAGAAATCGGCAGTAATCTGTCTCTGATCGGAAGTAATATTGGGTAGACAATTCCCCATCGTAAATAACAATCTGTACAAACTGCGATGAACGAAGGTAGAAATATTCATTTTTCATATCAACCGGAATGCCCTCAACCAAGTTATTCAGAATGTTGATAATTGTAGTTTGAAACAGCACAACCTGTTCAAAGCAGAAGCCAATAGCATCCCTTGCGTTATAGGCAAACATAGCACTGCCATCATCTTTTGGAAGAAAGTCAGACAACTGTAGTGTCAGTAATACGCTGGTGACTGGGTTATGCTTATACAACATTGTCACCATTTCCTGAACAACGAGAATAACCCTTTCAAAAATTCTCATATCCACTTTATCAAAAACATCCTTACCGACTTCCACCAGATAAAAAGATTTTTCATATATTGCTGCGACCACTTGCATATATGTATCGTAATTCAGTGAGGCATACATAATTACCTCATCAGCAATCGTTGTTTCATATTCTTCCGTCTCACCGTTTTTATCGGTGAGTCTTTTCTTTATTTTTCCATCTGGCAACAAGGTTACATACAAACCCATTCTGGTATCCATTTTTCTATCCTCCTCTTTGTCTGTAAGTAATCTTTTATAAAAACAACAAAATTACTTTTCTATGTATGTTTCCTATTCGTTCTGCTATATTTTTATCACACAGCCGGAAAGAAATAACGGGAAAATGGAAGGAGAGCAGAAAAATGGAGAAAAATATTGAAATTGTGAAAATGTCGGAGGTGGAATTACAAGAGGTACAGTGGCTGTGGAAACCTTATATACCATTTGGAAAGATCACCATTATACAAGGTGACCCTGGCGAAGGTAAGACTACCCTTGCTCTGCGGTTGGCTGCAGCTTGTACTGCTGGACAGCTCTTTCCGGGAATGGATAAAGTAAAACCTTTTAATGTAATTTACCAAACTGCTGAAGATGGTTTGGGCGATACCGTCAAACCAAGACTAATGGATGCCGGTGCCGATCAGGATCGAGTACTGAATATTGTGGAGGATCAAAAATCTCTTACACTTCTGGACTCCCGGATTGAAGCCGCCATATGCAAAACCGGTTCCCGTCTATTGATCCTTGATCCCATACAAGGTTACTTAGGAGATCGAATTGATATGAACCGGGCAAACGAAATACGGACAGTACTAAAAAATGTTGCAGCTGTTGCGGAACGAACTGGCTGTGCAATTGTACTGGTAGGGCATCTGAACAAAGCCACAGGACTGAACAGCGCCTACCGAGGCCTGGGTTCTATAGATTTTCGGGCAGCAGCAAGAAGTGTTCTTCTGGTGGGTCGTATAAAAAAGGAACCAAATGTCAGAGTTGTTGTCCACGATAAATCTTCCTTAGCTCCAGAAGGAAAGTCTCTTGCATTCAGTCTTGGTGAAACAAACGGATTCCACTGGCTGGAGGGATACGACACAATTACATCTGAAGAACTGCTCTGCGGTGTCTCACAACAAACCAAAACCGCTACCGCTGAGGAATTGATTCGAAATTTATTATGTAATGGGGATGCTATTCCGGCTGAAGAAATCTTCCAGGCGGCTCAGCGAAAAGGTATCTCGCGTCGAACTGTGAATGAGGCCAAGAAAAGCATCTTAGAAATCTCCTCCATCAAATCTGGCAAGTGTTGGATGTGGCAACTGAGAAAATGAAGAATGTAACATTGCAAAGTGTCCTCTCTGCATTGTTCCAAGATTGTAATAATAGGCACTTGCATTGTTGCATTGTTCTTTTCTGCCCGTCCGCCATGGCACTGATGCCCCTGTGTGGGCGTTTGGGGGAGAGTTGGAGTAATAACGCCTTACAGGGATAAGGCGATCGGTTTAGTATCGTTTTTCTCTCCCTTTGGGAGAGGCAAGCATCGCATCCGGCTAGTCGCCGGACGCAGAAAAACCGGGCAGAAGCCCGAACCCACTTTCATAAGGAGGAGCTATTATTAAAAATCGTAAACTTAGCATCCGCATTTCTGATGCGGATTGGCAGCAGGTACATAGCAAGGCAGAACAGGCAAATATGACCTTGACCGAATATGTTACCGCCTGCTGTCTTGGAAAACATATTATCGTCATTGATGGGCTGGAAGAAGTGATCCGTCAGCAGAAAGGAATCGGCAGAAACCTGAATCAGCTGACGACACTGGCACACTTGGGGAAAATACAAACTGTATATCTGCAGGAACTGACCAAAACCTATGCCACTGTCAGTGAACTGCTTTCCGACATTCTGAAACGAAAGCGGTGGCAGTAATGGCAATCGTAAATTTCATAAAATCCAGAGGACAAACCTCCGGCAGTATGCTGGGCTGTATCAATTACTGCATCCAACCTAGTAAAACTCAACTGGCAGAACACAGATTGGTAACCGGTGTAAACTGTGTTGCAGATACTGCCTTCCGGGAATTTATGAATACCAAACAGCTCCATAACAAAACAGACGGTAGGCTGTACTACCATCTCATTCAGTCCTTTCACCCAAGGGAAAATCTTACGCCGCAAGTCGCACACGAGATTGCTTTGAAGTTAGCGGAACAAATACCGGGCTATGAAATCGTTGTAGCTACCCACTGCGATACACAGCACATTCATTCCCACTTCATTATCAACTCGGTCAGCTATGAGACTGGGAAGAAATATCACAGCAATATGGAAAGCCTGACGGCACTCCGCAACGCATCGGACAAGCTGTGCCAGGAATACAACCTGTCTGTTGCTCAACCGAAAGAATCAAAGAAACGCAGAATGAATGAACGGGAGTACCGTGCCTACTGCAAAGGCGACAGCTGGAAAATGAATTTGGAAATCTGTATTGACGAGTGTATGACTCTCGCCAATGATCGGCAGCATTTTCTGAAGCTGATGGAGTGGAACGGCTACGGGGTCCGATGGACAGACGAAAGAAAATACATTACCTACACCACACCGGAAGGTTACAAATGCAGAGACAGCAAACTCAATGGAGCAAAATACCAAAAGGAGAATATGGAATATGAATTCGCAATCCGAAAGGATCTCGCCGGATGTGCTCCGGCAGAAACAGAAACAAATGATAGATCGAGCCGCCGCAGTTCAGCCAACCGTTGCGGTGTCGGAACCCAACTGGAGGGCAATGATCGACTTGCAGAGAGATCAGGTCAAGACTCTGGTAGAAATTTTACAACAGCTGAACACACTGGCAACCGAGGAGCAAATGGTAGCATATATGAATCGGCAGATGAAACTTCTGACGCGGCATGCGGAGGAATCCATCCAGACGATGGAGGAATATCAGCAGACATTGATGACATCAGCGCAACAGGCAGCAGCGACAATAGAGAAACAGGCTGGGAAAATGAACGAGGAATTTGGGAAAGCCATCTTGCAGGAGGGGCTGCGGATGAAGAAACATACCAAAATTCTGTTCTGGATCGCTATGATCCCCAGCCTGATTTTATTGCTGTTGGAATGGATGCCGCATATCTGGCAGCTGATCTTTCCGGCATAATCGAGGAGGACAATTATATTGAAGACTGCACTACCAAACATTTCCGTCCCGAGCGGAAAAAGCACCATGGACAAGCCATGGGCGGAATGTAGAACCTTATTATTTTACGGAGGAAACGCCTATGAAAAAAGTCCCTGGTAAGGGAGAAAATATTTGTTTGCCATTGGTAGGAATGGTCAGAATTTACCAAGAATCTATGTTGCATTCGCCAATAGCTATTGGAAAAGCTTTGGAGTATTGTGTAGATTGCGAAAGGTGCGTTGCGCTATGACAGTAAAAGAAAAAGACATTGTACTTAGCTCCGACCACTACTTCGCCGCCTTGAAATTAATTGAACAGCTATATAAGGACGGTGAAATTCCGGCGTATATGTTCCGCAACATTCTAAACGAGTATGGGAATGTAGTGGATCTATCCCGGTTTGCAATCATAAACAAAAAGGAAGATGGAACATGATCCCTTACGCAATGGAATACCTACGACATCGGAAAATCAGTATCTATGCCCGTGTGTCCACGGATCATGATGCCCAGTTGTCTGCATTGGAAAACCAGTTGGATTGGTACAAACCGCTTCTGGAACTGCATCCGGAGTGGGAACTGGTGGAGATGTATGTGGATGAGGGTATCACCGGAACATCTGCAGAAAAGCGTCCTGAATTCATGCGGATGATTGAGGACGCTAAAAAGCACAAATTTGATATGATCATCACCCGTGAGGTATCCCGATTTGCAAGAAACACAGTGGATACCTTGCAGTACACCCGTATGCTGAAAGAACATGGCGTAGAGGTGTACTTCATCAATGACGGCATTAAGACCTTTGACGGCGATGGTGAGCTTCGGCTCACCATCATGGCTACCCTTGCCCAGGACGAAAGCCGTAAAACTTCCATCCGTGTCAAGAGTGGTCAGCAGACATCCATGAACAACGGCGTCATTTACGGCAACGGAAACATTCTGGGCTATAACCGTGTGGGTAAGGATATGGTTATCAACCCAGAGCAGGCACGGACAGTCCGACTGATCTACGATATGTATCTGGAAGGCTGTGGCTTGGTCAAAATTAAGGACGAGCTGGAACGGCGGGGATATAAAACATCCCAAGGGAACGACAAGTGGTTTCCCACAGTTATCTCCCATGTACTGAAAAACTCCTTCTACTGCGGTATCATCACCTACCACAAGGAATATGTCCCGGACTATCTGAAACAGAAAAAGGTTAAAAACTACGGTGAAATTGAATTGACCCAAGTACAGGGCAAACATGAACCCATCATCACCGTAGAAGAATTTGAAAGGGTGCAAAGAATCATGGAAACAAAGACAAACAAAATGCCGTATCTCAACAAAGGAAGTCAGAAAGGCAAAAAGCCTCGGACAACAGTCTGGGGCAAACTGCTGATCTGCGAATGTGGAAGTACCTTCAGTATGCGACGGTGGGACAGAGCAGACCGAACCCCCGGCAATGCCTACCAATGCTACAACGCACGGCACACCGGTTCTTACGAAAGCCGAAAGAAGAAAGGACTGTCCCTGGACGGCATCTGTCAATCCCCCATGATACCCGAATGGCGGTTGCAGATGATGGCAAATCTCATATTCCGCAAGTACCTGTCTCAAAAGGATAAAGTGTTGACCCTGGCAAATTCCATACTGGAAGCCCACATTGGTGATACCCAGGAAGAAGAAAATAACGAGGCTCTGCTGAACGCCAAGCAAATGGAATTGGCTCGGCTGCAAAAGAAGATGGATGCTTACATCGAAATGCGAGCCGAGGGCGATCTCAGCCAGGAAATGTACCGGGCAAAGTTGAGTGAGCTGAAACCCAAAATAGAGAGACTGCAAGAAGAAATCGAAAGTCTGTCAGTGGAGAAAGAACCGAAGGAGGTGGTGGACTATACCGAAAAGCTGACCATCCTGCAATACGCCCTGGAACGGTACACCAACATCGACGAGGGGCAGGATGTACCCGAATCGGTAATCGAAGCCTTCGTGGTGAAGATCGTGGTGTCCAAAGACGGATTCGATTGGTATCTGCGAATCGACGGCGACCCGGATAAACCGCTGCACTGCCAGTTGAGGGGAAAACGCAAACAAACCACCAAAATTATGGTATCGGGGGAGCTTTCCCCCGCCATAGATAACAGCACCACAGGCTGCTATTAAGGGCTAATTGCTAACAACAAAATGCCGACCTTCGGGTCGGCATTTTTTGTTAGCAGCGATATAAATCCACAAATGGATTTGCGATATACCCCTTGGGTGCGATATGTGCTGACGCACGCGATATGTTTGCTGCGCAAACGAGGATTTATATCATATCGCAGCTGCGCAGCAGCTATATCGCATTGGCCGTCAGGCAAATATATCGCGTCCGCAAAGCGGACATATCGCCAAAATTTAAAAATCTAAGTGATTAGATTTATAAAGCAAAACTATCGCCCTACCAAGTATTCGGCAGGGCAATTTTTTCACAATCTGTTCATTGCTTTTTCACATAAATATGTTACAGTATAAATACTGTATTATTGTTTGTAGGGGTGCAATATGAAAAAAATATTAGCGTGTTTCGTGGTGCTAACCCTTTTGCTTTCGGGTTGCCGTTCTAACGAACAAAAAATTGAAGGAACTCAAATCAACTTGTCCGATAACAAAATTACAGTTGACGGACAAGAAATTACAAGTGATGTTACACAGGCGGTTTATTTTGCCAATGACATTGTGTTTTATCTTGCAGGACAAGATTTCACCTACGGCGAGGGAGAAAAGCAAGACGAACACGAGCAAAGTGAAGCAGATGCACATACTGTTGTTCATATTACAAAACCAGGCAGATATGTTTTAAGTGGTGAATTATCACTAGGACAAATTGCCATTGACCTTGGTGAAGAGGCAGAAACAGACCCAGAAGCAGTAGTTACACTAATTCTTAATGGTGTTGACATTGCTTGTAAGGTAGCACCTGCAATTATTTTCTATAACGTTTATGAATGCTCAAGTAGTGATGAAGAAACAGCAACCAAAGATGTTGATACTAAAAATGCAGGTGCAAATGTTATCATCGCTGATGGAACGGAAAACAACATTAATGGTTCATATGTTGCGAAAATTTATAAATCATACGAATTGAGTGAAGACGGTAAAGAAGTTGTAGATAGTAAAAAACTTCATAAATATAATGCCGCTTTCTATTCAAAGAAGACAATGAATATAAACGGCGGAGATAAAGGAACTGGTGTATTAAATATCAAAGCCGAAAACGAAGGGCTTGACAGTGAACTTCATCTTACAGTCAATGGCGGTATTATCAATATAACTTCGGGTAACGATGGAATTAACACCAATGAAGACAATGTTTCTGTTACCACGATGAATGGGGGTACACTCAATATTCTTTGTGATGGCAGCACGGGTGAGGGCGATGGTATTGATTCAAATGGTTGGCTTGTAATAAATGGTGGCACCGTTATAGCGCAGGCGTGTGCTACAAGTGGCGACGCAGGCATAGACTCTGACAAGGGTATTTATTTGAATGGCGGTAAAGTGATTGCTTCGGGCAATATGCTTGACCATATTGCAGGTGGCAACCAGACTTATGCAGTGTTTAATTTTGCAAGTCGTCAAAACGGTAATAGCACCTACACTCTTAAAAATTCGGACAAAAAGGTTGTAGGTGAATATTCGCCTGCGAACGCTTTTACTTGCCTTATTGTTGCAGGGGATGAACTTACCCCTGGGGATTATACTTTCTGGCAAGGCGAAACTCAACTAACTGCAAGCTCTATGAAAAATATGCAAGGTGGAATGCCGCAGGGCGAAAGACCCCAAATGCCTGATGGCGGACAAAGCGAACAAGGTACCCCACCCGAAATGCCAGAGGGTATGGAAAGACCCGAAAAACCGAACGGAGAATTCCCACAAGGTGAAAGACCCGAAATGCCTAATGGAGAAATGCCAGAAGGTATGACACCGCCAGATAATGAGGGTGGAATGATGGGCGGAAATATGATGCCAAGCGGAGAAACCTCAACCACATTTACAATCACAAAGGGTGGAAACCAGTTTTCAAATGTTGCACAAGCGGCT
>JAZRLK010000044.1:0-9516 GCA_045646805.1 Faecousia sp. | reverse complement strand
ACCAGCATAGCGGTCACATTGTAATGCTGATTGCCAAGATACATCACACCGGCAAAGATGGTCAACGGGATACACAGTACGATCAGCACCGCAGCCACCAGGGTTCGTTTGCTCAGTTTTCGTTGCTTAACGGGTATCTGTAGCATAGCAGAGGGTGCGCTTCTTCGTCCAATGGCAGCGATGAACACACCCAGCGCAGCGATCAGTACCAAGTACAAAAGAAGCTGCTGTTCACCGCTGGCGCTGATGCCGTCCATATTGATAAGTGACGAAAGATCTGTGATGCTGGTAGCATAGAAGAACACCAACATAGCAATCGCCAGGGACACACCGGCAAGGAGTTTTCTCCACACCGGCAGTGGCTTGGGTTTGAAGTTGATCGTCGTTTCTTTCGGTTCCAGTAAGGCAGTTGCTTCCGGGATTTTCGGCTCGGCGGGAATTTCTCCACCGCAGCAACCGATAATATCAGCAACCGTCACCGCTTGGGGAATCAAGTGCCGTGCCATGCGGTTGGCGGGGGTAGTATAGAAGCTGTTGCCGGAGAAGAATTCACGGGGTGTGCCCTCAGCCACAATACTGCCATCAAAGAACAGGCCACACTTGTGGGCATACTCTGCACAGAAAGGCACATCGTGGCTGACCATCAGAATGGTTACTCCCTGGGCGACCAATCTGCGGAGGATCAGCGTAAAGATCACCTTAAACTCTGCATCAAAACCCTTGGTAGGCTCATCCAACAACAAAATGTCCGGTTCGGTGAGTAACACCTTCGCCAAGGCGGTGCGTTGTTGCTCACCACCGGAAATGTCATAGGGATGGCGATCCAAGAATTCCCGCAGACCACAAAGTTCTACAATTCGGGCAACCTCTGCATCCTGCTTTTCTTTGGGAATCTTCTCTCCACGGAACACTTCGTACAAATCTTCACGGACAGTGCGTTTTACAAACAAAGTTTGGGGATTTTGCGGTAGGTGTCCCAGCTTACCTTGCAGGCGCACATCCCCACGATAGGCAGAGCGCAGACCGGAGATTACCTTCAGCGTGGTGGATTTACCGGCACCGTTGCCGCCCAGGATGGCATAGAACTCGCCCTTGCGCAGCTGGAGTGAAAAGCCTTTGACCACATCAGGACTATCTTTTTCATAGCGGAACCAAAGGTCATCGCACTCTAAGGTTACATCCTCAGGATAAACTGGTGAATCTTTTTCTGCAAGAGGAAGAAGCTTTTGTTCATCCACTCGCTGAGAAAGGAAACTGCTGCCATCACGGACGGTCATGGGGCAATCCAGCTTTGTTTCCACCGCCGCCCAAACTCGCATAGCGGTAGGCATAGCCAGGAACATTCCGCTGCCTTTGTCCTTTAACTGCAAGCCTACATTCTCCGGCTTGTCATCGCAGAGGATCGCACCCTCGTTCATCACAATGACCCGTGTAGCAAAGGGGAAAGCTTCCTCCAAACGATGTTCTGTCAGAATGATGGTAGTACCCAGTTCCCGGTTGATTTTGCCAAGCAAAGCCAGGAAATCAGCGGCGGCAATGGGGTCAAGCTGGGCGGTAGGTTCGTCCAGCACCAGCACTCCCGGCTGCATTGTCATGACGGAAGCAAGGCTCAAAAGCTGCTTCTGACCGCCGGACAGTTCCGTGACATTTTTATAAAACCAGTTCTCAATGCCGAAGAAAGCCGCAATCTCAGCCACACGGCGGCGGATAGTGGGAGTATCATACCCCAAACTCTCCAATCCAAATGCCAGTTCGTGCCAAACCTTATCGGTGACCACTTGGTTTTCCGGGGATTGCAGCACATACCCAATCTGCTGCGCTTGCTCTCTTTGGGAGAGTTCCGATAGCAGTGTTCCTTGATAGCGAATCTCACCGGAGAATAGACCGTGAGGTGTCAAACAAGATTTCAAGTGCCGCAATAGCGTGGATTTACCACATCCGGAAGGGCCGCAAAGGATCACGAACTCGCCTTGCTGAACCGTAAAGGAAATATTGCAAAGAGCCTTCTTCTCGCTCTCCGGGTATGTAAAATCTACATTTTTGAATGAATAGCTTTCCATTTTCTCTCCTCTGCCCAGTTCAGCACCACGGGCATCAAACACAAAATCAAATAAACAAACTGAAAAGAAAGGGTTATGGCATTCAGACCGATATAGCGGATGCTGGGAAAATACCGGAATCCGAAGGCCGATACGATCATGCCGGATAACAGATAGAATCCGCAGAAACCCAAATACAGCAGTGCCATCTTATCCCGGTCATCAAAGCGGTAGATGGAAAAAGCGGTGCGCCCCTTTAGACCATAACCACGGCTTTTCATACTGTCAGCGGTCTCAATGGTATTTTCCAATGCCCAGGTGACCATGATGGACAGCACCGTAATGGCGATCTTCGTCCGATGCCAAAGACTGCCCTCCGAAATATCTCTCCCGATACTTTTCTGTGCATCCACCACTGCATTCATTTGTGCTTTGAATTTGGGGATAAAACGCAAGGTCATACTCAGCACCAGGGACATTGCCGGGATGATGCGACCAAAGAGGTAGATGAACTTATCGGAGGTGATGACCCGATTGAAGTTTAGAAACCACAGCATTACCGTGGCGATCATAACACCGGCGGACAGACCATAGAGGATGCTCTCCAAAGTCAGCGGATTGCCCGTGGGGAAATACAGCAGAATGGTGATGCCCTCATGGCTGAAGGCGGGATTCATAAAGGCTGTCAGCAGCATAATAGGCAGACACCATTTGAGGGTAAAAAACACCGCCTTTTTTCCCTCTGCCTGCACCGCATATAAAATGGCGCAGACGAGGGAAATAGCTTGCGCCAATGGATGATTCCGCGCCATGGAAAAGCAGATTACTAAAGTGAAATACAAGAAATTCACCAATGGGTGATACTTTGCAAACCTATCTTGCATCTTAGCCACCAACGGCATAACCGCCGCCTATGTCGTTGCCCAAGTCACAGGTGAAGCGCCATTCTACAGTGTCACCGTCTTTCAGCTGATAACGGGAGCAGCCGTAGTTGGGATACCACCCATTGACCTTGTACATCCAGCCGGACAGAGCGCCGCAATCGAACTCATAAAGATTGTGGATGCCTTCCACATAAGCGCTGTTATAAATGGGTGTCCAGGAAGCTTCCATATGGATGTTCTTTTCTTTGCAAACACGCTGCAGAACATCGAACACAGACTCACCCTCATAGAAGGTCACGATGGTCTTGGAAAGGATGACACCGTTTGATGGAACCATTTCCAGCTTGTCGGGATCCAGCATATCCAAATTATTCACAATGGTGGAACACTCGATAGAGAAGGTACAGGTATAGGTATTACCCTTGTTTACCTCTTGATCCTCCGGTTCAACCGGCTGCGGCTTTCCGGGGGGAACAGGATCGGTATTATATTTATCCTTGCCGCCGGTATAGGTCTTATCGTCGCTGTTTTGCGGTTTGGAAAGATAATCGTCATTTCCGGTTGTGGGAACAGTTGCTTCCCCGGCAGGTGCGTCTGTTTTGGGAGTATATGCATTCTCTGGTAGTAAATCCGGGCAAATCTCAAAATTATCGACACTGCCATCCAGCATCAGATTCAAAATGGTAGTCTTGCTGCCGGTAATGGACACCGATGCAAAGGCTTGCGTACCAAAATATGCAGTTGCGCTTTGGGCAAGCCACTGTTCGTCCAAGTAGATGGACAGTAGTGCAGAAAAACCGAATGCTCTTAATTGGCGCAGAATAACATGAATATGGCCATCTGCATTTTTGTTGATTTGTAGGCCCAAATTGATTTCCTTTGGTGCTGCAATGTCACTACCGAAAATCGTCCATTCATAGCGGATACCGTTTGATTCGCCGGTAAAAACACCGATTGCATTTTCACTTTGGATTTTCTTTATGATGCTTTCCTTGATAATGCCGTTTTCGGGGATCTCAATGGCTTCGTTCAAATTCACGCTGCTGAAGTTTCCCTGACAAGCACAAAGAGAAAGCATTATGGTAAAAGCCAATAAAAGGCTGAGTAGTCGTTTCATCATCATTCTCCAATCACAAGTCTGCCGTTTTTGACTTTCAAGGTATTCGTGGTCATAGCAAGACTTTGGGTTTCATCGGACGCGGCAAATACCGCATCCTCTACAATCAAATCAAGAGCATCTCCTGGCCTTACGCTGCCTCGTAGACGGAATTTCAGCCGAAGTACCACATTGTAGTCTTCAGCCAGGAGTTCCTTAGTAAATGCATTTTTACCACCGGTGATATCCAGATACATAATGTTGATCCGGCCGGTCTCATTGGCATTTTGCGCATTATAGCTCCAATCAGGAAGCTGCTGACCAGTACTATTTTCATCGCTTAGGATGAAAATGTTGCCCTCCTCCACACCGAGGAATTCTAACCGGGAGGAATCAAATGCGATGCTTATACTCATTGCAGGATAACGGGCGTCTCCCAAAGTGGATATAGTCACATCCAATGTAAATTCGGACCTTTGGGAAGCCGATAGCTTTTGGGGTGTGTCCACCGTCAAAGTTGGTTCGCTGACAGCAGGATCATTACCGCACCGTACCATTAACGGTACAAGCACTGCGAGAAGAACGCAGACACCGATGATCCACGGCCATCTTTTTTTGATAAATTGCTTCATGGGAACACTCCTTTGCAAAGGTTGGGTGGGAGAAATACTCTCCCACCCATATAATTTTACTGATTAGCAGTAATGGTTGCAGCCTTGGTAACCACGATGTAATCGCTCTTGTTCACAAAGGCTTCCACAATACCCAGAGCATCGAAGGTGTTGATGCGGCTGTCACCGTTGACATTCATAGTGAGGATCTGATCATCAGCAGGCTCGTCGCCCTTACGCAGCCAGGCATCCACAGTGTTCAGAGCATCCTGGGCATTGACTACACCGTCACCGTTGCTGTCACCGAAGCTGATGGTTGTAGCTTTGCCGCCGGGGATGGTGAAGTAGTTCTCGTTGACAAAATTCTCCATAGGGATGGAAGCATCTACCAAAGCCACATAAGTCGCAACACCGGTCTTTGCAGAGATTTCTGCGCTATACTTGAAATCAATCGTGTTGATATCGTCTTTGTAGGTCAGTTTTGTGCCGCCGGTGATGCCGGTAACTGCAACAGCAACGGCCTTTTTGGTGGAGGGAATCAGATCCACATCGTCACCGGTGTACAGGCACTTTGCACTGAAGGAAAGACCGACGACCACATTTACAGAGTCCTTTGCGTTATCCGTGTTTACCACCACCATGGAGGCTTCATCCTGGGAATCGGAGGTCAGCTTGACGGACATACCGGAGATTGCTACATTCACCTCGCTGCCACCGGCAACGCTGTCTGCCTTGAAACCGATGGTAAACAGTTCAGCGGGGAACTCTTCGCCGGTAATGATCAAACTTGCATTCTCGTTGGCATCAAAGTAAACAATACGGAGTTTGCCGCTTTCTGCTTCTACATTCCAGCTGATTGCACCGCCTTCCAGACGGCTAGATGCAGTTACACCGGTAACGGATACACTTTCCGGAATATTCACGATCAGGTCAATCAGCTTATAACCAGCGTCGTTATCCCAATTGTTGATACTGATAGTGGCATTAAATGCTGCATCGGGGGTGATTTCGGCAGGCAGACTCAATGCAGCAAACATCTCATCGCCACTGGGAGCAGCAGGACCGGCGTCCACATCAGAATAGTCATACAACGCGGTTTTCCCCTTCACCAGACGGTCATAGGCAACGAGACCATAAGTAGCCTGGTCGGTAGCCATGGCATTGGCACCTGCGCCTCTGATGTGTTCAAACTTGGCCTCATCTTCCAGATAATAGGTCAGCAGATTGTCAATGGCGGAATTGCCGTTTTTGATGAAACGGGGGTCAGTATCCGGATTGATTCCCCATGTGGTTGCCGCAACAATGGCCCACACACAGCTTTCGGAGGTCTCACCTTTACCATAGGGGAAGCCGCCGTTGTCAAGCTGGCTTTCAGACAGCCAGTTAAATGCAGTTTCGCAAGCTGCTGCCACCGCAGGCTGATCCCGATAGGGGTACAGAGCAGTCAGGGTCATACCGGTAATGTCCACATTAGAAGGCTGCGCCTTGGCAGTAACCAAAGACCAACCGCCGTCGTTGTGCTGGGCAGACAAAATGGAGTCCACACACTGCTGGCGAATAGTAGGATCGGAGGTTGCATAATTGCCGCAATCCAAGGCGATCAGCGTCCAAATGGTGCCGTTCATACCCTGCTTGCGGATCCAGTTGATACCACCCGCGCTGTAAGCCTCCACTAAATTCCAGTTGCCCACAGCGGTAGCATCCTTACCGATGGCAGATAGCGCCATGATCAAACGGGAATTGTCGGTAGACTTGTTTTTATCCAAAGCACCGCTCATATCAACCTTTGCTGCGGTATCGTTGACATATTCCACGATGCGGTCGTAGTAATCTGCAAAATACTGGCTGTCATTTGCGTAGTAACCACCACGAGCAAGACCAAATACGGTCCATTCGCCGGCATTTGTGCCAAAGGATGGTGCTGTAACAGTATTTGCCAGTTGTTCCATAGTGTCATTTAATACGATACTGACACTTTGTGCCTGAGGGAGTGTTTCTGCATTTACAGTCAGCAGGCCAAACAGCATACAAACAACCATCCATAAACTGATCCAATTTCTTCTTTTCACCATTTTCTTATCCTTCTCTTTCCGATTGAGGCCATGATCACAAACTTGCCACTTCTTTTGCAGCCAAATGATACTTGTATAAGGCTTTTACTAAATTTTGTGTAGCCTCTGAACCCTTATTGCTCATTCGGGCGATATAGTGCATAGGACTGTAGCTGACAGTTAATATATTTCCGGAGGAATCGGAAACTTCCAGTTCTACAATTTGATCCAGTTTGTCCGGGCAGATATCTGCAATTTCCACATAATACAGGCCATCCCGAGGATGTACTTCCTGGTTTATGCCATTGGCATAGAAATTGCATTTACTGATATCACCTTTCAAATAATAACGCAGTGCAATCTTATCACGGTAAACCAGTGTCGCTCCGTAGAAAGATGCGCCCGTTACATCTCCACTCACAGAGAATGTACGGTCTGCATTTTCCGGAATATCTTTCAGGCCGGCTCCTGCAATTTCGTTGTTTGCCAGCGAGTCCTTTCTGTATCCAAAATAAACCTGTGCAGCTGCACCGTAGTTCAGCATTTCTTTCACCAAAGTGTGATATTTGCTCTGTGTTTCATCCGCTAACAAGGTATCTGCATATTGCCGAATGGTATAGGTGTTGGAATCTCCAATGTCGCTGTTATTGAGGATAGATACGGTGATATCTTCTGTCATTTGCGCTGCGGACAGCTTCACAGATGCCACATACAAACCGTTTTCAGTTGTGGGAAGTCCCGCTATATTACGTGTGATTTCTGTACCGCCTGCAACAATGTTGACCGTTGCGGTGGATGAAACGGTTTCGCTGACAGATAGATGAAAATTGACCTGCAAGGCATCGGTTAAGGTAATATTCCACTGCTCCACTTTGCCAACAGCGACGGGAATCGTTTCTCGGATAACATCACCGCAGGAAGTACAGGTTTTTTCCTGCTTTCCCTCTGCCGTAAAGGTGGGATCCTGCACAACGCTCCACGAACCGTAGCAATGCCCGGTGGCAGGGATTTCTTCCTGTGCTGTGATAACTTCACCGCAGTTAACGCAGTGTGTACCTGCTGTCAAGCCTGGTGTGGTACAGGTTGCAGCCACAGCCGGATCCGTTTCCACAATGTGTTCCCGGCACCCGGTAGAAATTACATGCACTACTGAATAGGCAGGAGCGGAAACGATACAAGGTTCACCTGTTTCCATGTAATGGTCGCAGCTAGTATGGGTAAAACCGTCATCTATGCCATTACCACCTTCACACCAAACATAATAAGTGCCGGCATTGGGGAAGGTGATCTCCGCACAGCCGCTTTCGTCGGTGGTGACACTACCTTCTGCTTCTCCAAAGATAGAACCATAGTAAAGTTCGTAGTCAGCTGCATCTTTTACCCAGGACTCGCCGAACATCAGATCGCAGAAGGAGTGCTTCAGCTTTATGGGCAGTGCTTCACCGGCATTTACGGTGTAATCATGGGTGTAGTTGTCATTTTCATCGGCAAACAGATGGAAGCCACCTGCCTGATCCCAAAGGAATTGATAGCAACTGAAGCTGGCAACATCCAGGAAATCTCCTGCTTCCAGTACAATCCGGTCGGAGGTGGCGCCGACGGTCATATAATCGCTTTGCTGGGTTTCATCCACGGGGAAATCACCATTTTGGAAGTAAACCAGGTTCTCAGTAAAACCGAAGATACCGCCACGGAAGTAGGAACTACCGGGCAGGGCATCAAAATTGACATCGCCCCACTCGCCACCATAGATCTCTTCGTGGGCATAGATCAAAAGCTGCAGTGCGGTGGTTTCGTATGCTCCATCGCCGTCAGCGTCAAAAAGCATGTTATCCAGACCGTATTCTGCCAGATCAATAGCTTCGATTTTGGACAGAGGAACGGGGACATAGGCAATGGGATTGCCGTTTTTGTCATCAATGTAACTGGTGTCAAAACTGATAGAGAGGTACACAACATCCTCTACTCCGGTTGCAAAGGCGGTTGCGGGCAGCAGACCCAGCACCATCACCAGTGCAAGGATCATGCTAAGAATTTTCTTCGTGATTTTCATTTCAGATTCGTCCTTTCTGAGTTGATCGGGACGATGTGGGCATCGTCCCCTACGATTTATCCTTGGGCATTTTCAATCCTGCGGACTCCAATGCACGGGGCCACGGCCCAAGGTATGCCTTGATCTGGGCGCAAGCAGCATTGTCAAAGTCTTTTTTTGTAGGGAGTCTTCCAAGCTCCGCATACTTTTGTCGTAAAAGGTCCTCCGCCCAGGCCTTCTTTTCTTCGGGTGTCACTTGCATCCCTCCTTCTTTTATCATGTGGTTTTCCCGCAGGCATCACAGAAAACTGTTTTTTGATGATTGGGACAACAGATTTTGCTCCAATTCGAGTTTTACAAGCACCGGAATACTTTGTGTATTGTGGGGTTTGTAAAATGAAGAAGTGGGGTAAAAGATGTGTTCAAATCGCAAAAGGGCAGTTTTTTGTGATGCTTAACAAAAAAGTGCAACCCATTTATCCTCAAGTACGGATAAATTAGGCTGCACTCTCCTGTCAAAGCGTGATAAACCCAATTGATGCCGCAGGCTCGCTGACTAAGACACAGCAATGGACGGTTGTTCCGGATTCTCACCGGATTCCCAAACAGCATCAATAAAGTAATATTCAGTTGGTTTGCGGGCTGTGACCGTCCGGGCAATCTATGCAGAGGGGGATCTGCATATGGACGGCACAGCAAAAAAGCTGCAGCAGCCCCAAAGGGCCGCTGCAGCCGTTTTTCCGCAACAAAAAACCACAGAATCCGTACTTGCAGATTCTTGTGTTTTCACCTCATTTGAGCAG
>JAZRLK010000043.1:0-12219 GCA_045646805.1 Faecousia sp. | reverse complement strand
AAGATTTACTGACTGTTTCTTGGCAGGGGCACTAGGACTTGAACCCAGAGCCTACGGTTTTGGAGACCGCCGCTCTACCAATTGAGCTATACCCCTATGTTATGTTAATTATGTGAAAGCCTTAGGCCTGAAGAGCTGGTGGGCCTTCAGGGATTCGAACCCGGGACTATCCGGTTATGAGCCGGAGGCTCTAACCAACTGAGCTAAGGGCCCGTAACAAAGGTACCTAAGCACCATCGCCAAGGTATTATATCATCCACTTTACATTATGTCAAGATTTTCTTTTGGCATTTTGCAGCAAATATTTACCGCCACTCATTGATGGCTGTTTTCTTATAGGAATTTCTATTGCATTTTTCGACAAAAGGCAGTATGATAAACAAAAAAAGATAAGGAGAAAACCATATGGAGCGCAAAAAGATTTTGCTGACAGCAGCAGCCAGTGTGGTTCTTCTGCTGGCCGTGCTTTGGATTGGCAATATACTGGGTCAGCCCGGCGGAATCTCCCGCGGCGATGGCATTATGATCAGTGAAGTTATGACCCGCAACGAGCATTATCCGGACAAAGAAGGACGGCTGCTGGATTATATTGAACTGCACAATCCTTCAAGCCACGAAGTGGATATTTCCGGCTATAAAATCACCGATAAAATTGATGATTTGGGGTACACATTTCCCCAGGGTTCCGTAATTCCTGCCGGCGGATATTTGCTTTGTCTGTGCAATCCGGATGGTACCGGAACTGGAGAACTGAAATTCGGTCTGTCCCGTCAAGGCGAAACGGTGTATTTATATAACAGCGCTAACGTTTGCATTCAGACATTGGAGATCCCTGCATTGCCGGATGATAAGCCCTATATGCTGGAAGATGGAAAAAACTGGGTTATTGGCGAGCATGGAACTCCCGGTTTTGCCAACACCCAGGAGGGTTATGCGCTTTGGTTGGACGATATTGGTGTTGTAAGCATTTCTGTTGTTTTCAACGAGGTACAGACTGCCAATTACAGCGCTATCACCAATACAAGCGGCAGGCTCTGCGATTGGATTGAACTTTATAATGCAGCGCAGGAACCTGTCACTTTGGATGGCTACTACATTTCCGATGACCCTGTAAAGCCATTAAAATGGCGAATTCCGGAGCTGACCATCGACGCTGGCGGCTATGCTGTTATTTGCAGCACAGATGACGAAAGTTCTGTTAATGAAATGCCCTTCGGACTTTCGAAAAATGGTTGCACATTAGTCCTGACCGGACCTGTCGGCAATACAATTACATCATTAGATTGTCCTGCACTGCAGGAGGACAGCTCCTATCAGCGAAAAGAAGACGGCAGCTATGTTGCAAGCGATGCCGTATCTCCCGGTTATGAGAACTCCGAAAGCGGTATCAACGCATATCGGCAGACTCAGGTGATTCCCGGTCCGCTGGTAATCAACGAGATTATGCCCGCAAACAGCAGCTATCTCTACCAAAGTGACGGACAGACCTATGACTGGGTAGAATTGAAAAACATATCTGATGAAGCTATCAACCTCGGAGATTTTGCAATTTCCGATGATAGTTCTCAGCCATTGCTGTTTCAGCTTCCGGAGCAAACCCTGCAGCCAGGTGAGTTGGCTGTGATAATCCTTTCCGGAAACATAGAACTAACCGGGCGATACATCCATGCCCCGTTCTCCCTGAGCAAGCAGGAATCCTGGTTCTATATATCTCATTTAGCAAACGGATACGCTGACTATATGCATATAACCAGAGTGCCCCTTAACGGTACGGTTGGCAGAGAAAACGGCAGTGCTCAGGTATTTTATTACGATCTGCCTACACCCGGACAAGAAAACGGGAAGGGCTATGCCGATATATCCAGCGACCCTTTTGTGCAGACCCCGGGAGGAATTTATAACGATGTAGATCGTATTAGCGTTGTGCTTTCCGGGGAAGGTGAAATTTATTATACCCTTGACGGCAGTATTCCTACTGCCAATTCCCGGAGATATACAGAACCCATTACACTGGTACGCACTTCAACCGTCCGGGCAGTTTGCTATGAAGAAAATAAACTGCCCAGTTCTGTTGTGACCACCGGCTACATTATCAACGAGAACCACACATTGCCTGTGCTGTCTGTTTCAGCAGATCCGGAGCAGATGTTTGGTGCCGGAGGAATTTACACCAACTATACCGCCAACATTGAAATCCCCTGCAATATGACCTTGTATGAGGAAAATGGGAGTTTTTCCATAGATTGCGGCATCAAAATGTTTGGTCATACCGGTCTGGAAATGCCGAAGAAAAGTTTTAAGGTGAATTTTCGTGGAAAATACGGTGATGGACTACTGACATACCCGGTTTACGGTGAGGACGGTCCGGAAGTATTCGATTCTTTGGTCGTACGCAGCGGACAGGATTATCCCCAGTCCATTTTCCGGGATGAATTATTTACTTCCCTATGCCGGGATATGTCGGACACCGTGCTGGCGCAGCGGGATAAATTCTGCATCCTCTATATCAACGGAGAATATCGGGGCATTTACTGTATCAAAGAGGCTTTTGGCGAGTTTTATTATGCATCCAATCGGGGAGTATCCGAGGAAAGTGTTGAGGTGGTACAGGCACCGGTCTACTCTACCAGCGAAATATTCCAGTTTATGAATTACCTTGGTTCTCACGATATGTCCGATCCGGACAATTACGCCTACGCTTGTACAGTTTTTAATATGGAAAGTCTGATCGACTGGATCATTATTCAAGGCTACTCCACCAACGGCGATGTACAGCAGAATTTGCGCTATTTCCGCAGCACCGAAAACGGAAACACCTACGAGATGGCTTTCTACGATCTGGACTGGGCTTTTTATTACCATCTTGCCTTTACCGACGTTCTTTCCAACGATCGGAATATGAACTGGCAGCATTTACGGATTACTACAAAGCTGATGCATAATCCCACATTCCGCCGACAGTTTTTGGAGCGGCTGCAATACCATTTGGAAAATACACTCAGCACAGAAAATGTTCTTGCAAAGATAGATTATTACGAGCAGCTTTTATCACCGGAAGTAGCCCGGGAACGGGCCCGCTGGGGCGGAACCTATGACGGATGGACCTCTCAGGTCAACAGATTGCGCAAATTTATCACCGAATACGATCATATGGGAGATATCGTCACACGTCTACAGCGGTATATCGGTCTGACCGAGGCTGAGAAAAAGCAGTACTTTGGGAGGTGGGTATCGTGAAAGATGGCTATCGTCACGAATATAAATACATCATATCCCAGGCATCGGCTGAACTTCTCAAGCGTCGTCTTCCGTGCATGATGAAGCGGGATCCCCACGCAGGCCCTACAGGGCAATACACCATCCGCAGCCTGTACTTCGACGATCTCAACTTCCGTGCATATGGAGAAAAAATTGACGGTCTGCGTGACCGGGTGAAATACCGTCTGCGGTGCTATGACTACAACACTTCCTTCGTTCGCTTGGAAAAAAAGGAAAAACACGGAGATCTGACCCGGAAAAGCAGTCAGACATTAACAACCCGGCAGGTTTTAGATCTGCAAAATGGTCGTTGGGGTGATTTGACCAAATCTGAAGGAAAATTACTGGATGAACTGCGGCTGCAGCTTTCAGGATCTGTCAAAGCCGCGGTACTGGTTGACTATGACCGCACAGCTTTTGTTTGCAACGCCGGACAGACCCGGATTACACTGGACGAAAATATCCGCACCAGACCCTACGAGCCGGATCTTTGGGCTGCACAAACCGCTATGATCCCAGTTTTGGAACCGGGAGAAGTGGTGCTGGAAGTGAAATTCAATGATTTCTTGCCCGGTTACCTAGGATTTGAAGATATCCCCAAAATTAATTTGGCAATATCCAAATACGTACTGTGTGCCAATACATTATAAGGAAGGTTTGAAAATGAAAAATTTATTTACTGTCATCCAGGGAATGATTGCGGAAGAGTTTACCGCCATTTCTATGACGGATGCTTTGATTGCCATCGGTTTATCTTTTGCATTAGGCTTATTTGTGGTTCTGATTTACAAGATGACTTACGGCGGCGTATGCTTCAGCAAAAGCTTTGCCGGATGCCTGATTATGCTTTCTATGGTAACAGCACTGGTGATTTTGGTTATCGCCTCCAACGTTGTGCTGTCGCTGGGTATGGTGGGTGCATTATCCATTGTGCGTTTCCGCACTGCCATTAAAGAACCCTCCGATACGGCGTTTGCATTCTGGGCAATTGCCACAGGTATTGTCTGCGGTGCGGGTTACACCATCATTGCCTGTTTGATGACACTTTTGCTGGGTGCGCTGTTTGTTGCACTTCATATGTTCTCTACAGGCAAAAGGGCTGAAAGCTACATGGTAGTTGTACGCTATAGCGGTCAATGTGATGTGGAACAGAAACTGCATACATTCCGCCATTATCAACTAAAAAATAAGAATATGACAGCTGATGCTACAGAGCTTGTGGTAGAACTGCTGCTGAACGAGGAGCAAATGATGAAGCTTTCCCAGTTGCGTACGGAACCCGGTGTTCTGGAAATTACCGTAATGAGCTCCGTCGGAGGAAGTGTTCTGTAATTTTATACTCTGAGGAAGGGGCGTTGCCCCTTCCTTTTTATAGCAAACACAATCAGATGAAATTAAAATTTTCTTGACAAAGTGGTTTAAGAACTGTAGACTAAGGGTAGAAGATGTTAAACAAACGAGAAAAGGAGCTATTGTTTATGAAAAAGCTAATTACATTTGTATGTGCTGTTGCGATGGTGATTGCTTTATTCCCTTCCGGGTCTATGACTGCTCGAGCTGCTCAAGCAAGCGGCGTATGCGGTGAGGATCTGACATGGGAGTTTTCTGATGACAAGCTCACCATATCCGGAACCGGTGAAATGTACGATTACTCTGAGGAAAGTCCGGCACCCTGGCACGACCTTCAGTATATCAGCGAACTATGGATTGAAGAAGGTGTCACCACAATAGGAGATTATGCCTTTGCAGGTGCATGGCAGGCTCGCAGAATGGTCATTCCAAACAGTATAATATCTATCGGAACAAAAGCATTTTCCGATATTACCAGATATAGCGCAATTATGTGTTTCCTCGGCGAAAAACCCACCATTGCCCCGGATGCCTTCAGCGGCTCTGTACTACGGTGCGTCACTGTGCTCGAATGGGCAAAAAACGAAACCGAGCTATACGGCGCAAAAAGCACCCACTGGCAGCCCGCAAAAGTTGTGATAATGCGCGATACAACCCGCTTGTGGTCACGCAATGCGCAGATGAAACCGGAAGATTTTATTTTTGCCGTAGCTGCCTATGCATCAGAAATGCATTTTCTTTATACACCGGCAAATGTCACATTCGGTCCCTACGATAATTCTTCCTATGGGCAAAAAAGCGTTGAGATCACTGCGGACGGTCACGCATTTATTTACGATTACTTTGTAACTGACGGAACAAATCACCTGGATCTGGTCAAAGTTGAATTTCCGGAGTTAAAGGAACGAACGGGCTACGAACATCCTTTGCTGCCCACCGTTACCATCGGTACTTTACCTCTTGAATATAACTATGACTACGATTTGGAGCATACAAACAAAATCATTGTAGGTATGGATGGCGAATTTGTGTTGACAGGAAAAGGCGTTATAGAAGGTTATGAAAAAACTTTTTATTATCCTATCCTGAAAACAGATATCTCCGAAGCTCAGGTAAACGTAACCGCATGGCAGGAATTTACTGGTTTGCCTATTGTGCCGAATGTTTTTGTGACTCGCGCCGGCACAAGTTTGACCCAAAACACGAATTATGAAGTTTTCCTGGAAAACAACGTCAATTTAGGTTATGCAGATGTGCGTGTAATCGGAAAAGGCGATTGCTACGGCGAAACAACAGGCCGCTTTTCCATCGAAACTATGGATACCCACACCAGACTCGACGGCAAATATCTGGGAAAAGCAGATGAGGAACTGAGCGATAACATTCAAATCACGGAAATGTATATCAGCCCGAACTGGCTTTATACCCATCTGAATACCAGCTCAAAGCATGTCGCTTACTATATGCTGTATAAATTCGACGGTGAGGAATTTGTTCTGGTCGACGAATACGAAACGAAATACGGATATTTCTCAGATACAGCCTTCGAATACGATTTCTCCTCCGTTTATGAAGACGATGCCGAAGAAGGCGGTGCAATCTACATGCTGTCGTATTCTTGGGCAACAGCAAACAATGATGTTTTTGGCGGCGCTTTGCTTTTGGCAATTCCCGCCAAAGTTGCTGACGCAAGTTCTATGACCTTGCATTATGTTGAAGGTGATGGAGATTTTCGCAAAGAATATCTGAGTGTAAGCGGCGATGACGGTGTGCTGGGTGATATTCTGTGGACAAGCTCCGACGAATCTGTGGCAACTGTAGAAAAAGGAACTGTCACCTTGCATCAGCCCGGAACCGCATTGATCACTGCCCGTTATGCAGATCTTATCCAAACACATATGGTTACCGTGGAGGCACTGGATTTAACAGAGGGCATAATTTTTGACTACAGCCCGGATAAAGGGGCGTGGGTCATCTGGGGCGATCGTCTGCTCCTTGAGGGAGTTGATTACTCCCTGTCCACTGTGAAAACCGCCAACGGAACTAAAGTTATTGTTACCGGATGCGGATTATTCACAGGAGAACTGGAAAAGACCTTTGAAGGTGTGGACAGTTTGGCTGATCCCCATACCCACGGCTTTACCAATTCCTGCGACAGCACGTGCTCCGGCTGTATCTATACCAGAGATAACGATCATAGTTTTGGTGCACAGTGGAGCAAGGATGATATTGCCCATTGGCACGAGTGCAACACCTGCAGCGAGCAGAAGGATTATGCAGAGCACACCTTTGCTGACGGCAGAACTGACGAATGCACGGTTTGCGGCAGACTTTGGAAACCGGGTGATATTGACGGCAACGGTATTGTCAACCGTGACGATGTGATTGCGCTTTTGCTGCACGTGACAATGCCGGCGGCATTTCCAATCAACATTCCGGCAGACTATAATGCAGACGGTCTTGTTACCCGTGACGATGTAATACAGCTTTTGCTCCATGTCACAATGCCGGATGCTTTCCCCCTTTAATACGCAGCACTCATATCTCATTGAGGGCCTGTTCTTCGGAGCAGGCCCTCTTATCGAATCCAAACATCTCCAAAACGAATAATATACATATATTAATGAATATATTCATCGGATTACTTCTGGAAATTGCAAATTCATAAAGTCATTATCAAGCTAAAATTTCGTTGCGCAATAGCGGTTTTAGCGAACTACACAAAAAAGCAGTTGGAAACTTATCAAAATTTAGTCATATATAGAATGCATAAATATGCAAATACACTTGACAAAAAATGAATATCGTCGTATAATTTTCAAGAACTAAAGAAAATACGCAAATCGGAGGCGTTTATTATGAACAAAGAAAACATTAAAAAGGTCGTTTTGGCATATTCCGGCGGTCTTGACACTTCTATTATCATCCCCTGGCTGAAGGAAAACTACAACAATTGTGAAGTTGTTGCCGTATCCGGTAATGTGGGTCAGAACGATGAACTGGAAGGTCTGGAAGAGAAGGCTCTGAAAACCGGCGCATCTAAGCTGTATGTGCTGGATCTGACCGATGAATATGTGGACGATTTTATCGTGCCCTGCCTGAAGGCCGGTGCCGTTTACGAAGAGTATCTTCTGGGTACTTCCCACGCCCGTCCCTGCATTGCCAAGGGCTTGGTAGAAATTGCTCTGAAAGAAGGTGCCGACGCTATTTGCCACGGCTGTACCGGCAAGGGCAATGACCAGGTTCGTTTTGAACTGGCTATTAAGCATTTTGCACCCTCTATGCCCATCATTGCGCCTTGGCGTGAGTGGGATATCAAGTCCCGTGAAGAAGAGATTGAGTACGCCGAAGCCCACAACGTTCCTTTGAAGATCAACCGTGAAACCAACTATTCCAAGGATAAGAATCTGTGGCATCTGAGCCATGAGGGCCTGGATCTGGAAGATACCGGCAATGAGCCTCAGTACGAAAAGCCCGGTTTCCTGGAAATGGGCGTCTCCCCTATTCAGGCTCCGGATGTACCTACCTACATCACATTGGACTTCGACCAGGGCGTTCCCGTTGCACTGGACGGCGAAAAAATGTCCGCCAAGAACATCATTCTCAAGCTCAATGAGATCGGCGGCGCCAATGGCATTGGCCTTTTGGATATCGTTGAGAACCGCCTGGTTGGTATGAAGTGCCGTGGCGTATACGAAACTCCCGGCGGCTCTATCCTTTATAAGGCACATAGTGTACTGGAGAGTATTTGTCTGGACAAGATGACCCTTCACGAAAAGCAGCGTCTTTCCATTACTTATGCAGAACTGGTATACAACGGTCAGTGGTTCACTCCTCTGCGGGAAGCCTTAGCAGCCTTTGTGGATAAAACCCAGGAGAAAGTCACCGGCAAGGTGCGCCTGAAGCTGTACAAGGGCAATATGATCAACGCCGGTGTTTGGAGTGATTATTCTCTGTATTCCGAGGAAATCGCTACATTCGGCGAAAGTGACTATAACCAGGCAGATGCTGCCGGTTTCATCAATCTGTTTGGTCTGCCTATTCAGGTTCAGGCTATGGTTGACGGCAAGAAATAAGATTTTACCCGACGGGGCGGATCCATATCCGCCCCCGTCGGTGTTATTTTAAGGAGAAAATTATGGCAAAAATGTGGGCAGGAAGAACAGACGGCACAACAGAAAAGCTGGCTGACGACTTCAATTCATCCATTCATTTTGACAGCCGGATGTACCGGCAGGATATTACCGGCTCTATGGCTCACGCACAAATGCTGGCATCCCGCAACATCATAACTCAGCAGGAAGCGGATTGCCTGACAGACGGTCTTGCCGGAATTTTGAGTGATCTGGAATCCGGGGTTCTTGCGGTGGATATGTCCTGCGAGGACATCCATATGTTTGTGGAGCAAGTTTTGACTCAACGGTTGGGCGAAGTGGGCAAAAAACTGCATACTGCCCGCAGCCGCAACGACCAGGTAGCTTTGGATATCAGGATGTATTTGCGCAGTCAGATCGACGAGATCACCCAGCAGATCAAAGACCTGATTGGAGCAATCGCCCAGCAGGCAGAAGCAAACAGCGATGCCATTATGCCCGGTTATACCCACCTGCAACGGGCACAGCCTATTACCTTCGGTCATCATATGATGGCTTATGCCATGATGCTCCTTCGGGACGCAGACCGTCTTGCCGATTGCCGCAAGCGGATGAACCAATCCCCCATCGGCTGCTGCGCTCTGGCAGGCACGACTTACGATACAGACCGCCATTTTGAAGCGCAGAGACTTGGTTTCGACGGAATCTGCCGCAACTCTTTGGACGGCGTGTCTGACCGGGATTTTTGCGTTGAGTTATTAAGCGATTTTTCTATTTTGATGATGCATTTAAGCCGATTTGCAGAGGAACTGATCCTATGGTCAAGCTGGGAATTTCAATTTGTAGAGCTTTCCGATGCTTATACCACCGGCTCATCCATTATGCCCCAGAAGAAAAATCCTGATATGGCTGAGCTTGTCCGGGGTAAGACCGGCAGAGTTTTCGGCGATTTGATGGGACTTTTGACTGTTCTGAAGGGATTACCCCTCGCCTACAACAAGGATATGCAAGAAGATAAAGAGGGTGTGTTTGACGCCTGCGATACCGTTCAAATGTGCCTGCAGGTGTTTACCGGAATGGTTGCCACAATGCGTGTAAAACGGGATAATATGAAGCGCGCTGCGCAAAAGGGTTTTATCAACGCTACGGATCTTGCGGATTACCTCGTCAAGAAAGGAATGCCCTTCCGGACAGCTTATAAAATCTCCGGACAATTGGTTGCTCAGTGCATTCGGGAAAATACCGTTTTAGAAGAACTGCCGCTATCTGCTTATCAAAGCTATAGCCAGTTGTTTGACGAAGATCTATATAGCTTTATCGACTTAGTAACCTGTGTGGAAAAGCGGATCTCCGAAGGCGGTACATCAACATCTTCTGTTTTGGCGCAGATCGCCTATGTAAAAGAGGAGCTGGCGAAATGACAAAAGTTTTTATTGACGGCAGCGCCGGTACCACCGGTTTGCGCATTGCTGACCGGCTGGCAGATCGCCAAGATATCCAAATCGTCACATTGCCTGATGATTTGCGAAAAGATCCCAACGCCCGGCGTGATGCCATTTGCGGCGCAGAAATCGCATTTTTGTGTCTTCCGGACGATGCAGCCAGAGAAGCTGTGGCATTGGCAGGCGATTCGGATGTGAAGATTATTGATACATCCACTGCCCATCGCACTGCCGATGATTGGGCATATGGTTTCCCCGAACTCACAGGCTGCCGGGAGAAAGTGCGCACATCCAAACGAATCTCTAACCCCGGATGCCATGCCAGCGGATTTGTGGCCTTAGCAAGACCTCTCGTGGAGAATGGGATTCTTTCTTCTGACGCAGAGCTTACCTGTTTTTCACTGACCGGATACTCCGGCGGCGGTAAGAAAATGATTGCAGAATATGAAAGCGATGGACGATCTTCCCTTCTGAATGCTCCCCGGCAATATGCGCTGACTCAGCAGCATAAGCATCTGAAAGAAATGGCAAAGTTGAGCAAGCTGGAAAAACTTCCTGTATTCTGCCCCATTGTTGCGGATTTTTATAGCGGAATGGAAGTGACAATCCCGCTGTTCTCCAGGCAAGTTCGGGCTTCCATCGAGGAAATCCGTCAGCTTTATGCTGATTATTACGCCACCGGCTTAGTTCGGTGCAGCCATAGCGCCGACCCGGACGGTTTACTTTCTGCTGCGGCTTTTTCCGGCAGAGATGATATGCAGGTTGGCGTATTCGGCAACGATGAAAGAATTGTTTTATCTGCCCGGTTTGATAATTTAGGCAAAGGCGCATCCGGTGCTGCCATTCAGAATATGAATATTCTGATGGGTTTGCCGGAGGAAACCGGACTGAATGTGTAAAGGAACGAAAAATATGAAAAACATTTCCGGCGGCGTATGTGCCGCAAAAGGATTTAAGGCAAACGGCATCCATTGCGGAATCCGCCATAATCGCACGAAGCGGGATCTTGCGCTGATTGTCAGCGATGTGGTTGCCAATGCAGCCGCAGTTTATACCACCAATCTGGTAAAAGGCGCTCCCCTGCTGGTAACCCAGGCCCATATTGCAAACGGCAAGGCCCAGGCAGTGATCTGCAACAGCGGCAACGCCAATACCTGCAATGCTGACGGCACCGAAATTGCAGAGGCTATGAGCCGTCTGGTTGCAGAAAGTGTCAATATAAGCGCAGAAGATGTGATCGTTGCTTCTACCGGCGTAATTGGTCAGCCTCTTAATCTTTCTCCCATTGCCAATGGTATGGCAGAACTGGCAGCCGGTCTGACCTATCATAACAGCGACGCTGCCGCAGAAGCCATTATGACGACAGACACGATAAAAAAAGAAGTGGCTGTTGAGTTTACGTTAGATGGCAAAACTTGCCGCATGGGCGGTATCGCAAAGGGCAGCGGTATGATCCATCCCAATATGGCAACCATGCTGGTCTTTATCACCACCGACGCAGCAATCAGCAGCGAAATGCTCCAAAAGGCACTGCGCACCGATGTTGCCGGTACATTCAATATGACCAGTGTCGATGGCGATACCTCTACAAATGATATGGTATCAATCCTGGCAAACGGCATGGCAGGCAACAAAGAAATCATCTGCGACGACGATGATTTTGCCGCATTTATGAAAGCATTAAATTCTATTACCGTCAGCCTGTGCCGCAGCATTGCCGGTGACGGAGAAGGTGCAACCAAGCTTCTTGAATGCACAGCTACCGGCGCAGATACCCTGGAAGCTGCAAGAATCAGCTGCAAAAGCGTAATTTGCTCCAGCCTTCTCAAATCCGCTATGTTTGGCGCTGATGCCAACTGGGGGCGTGTGCTTTGTGCCATCGGCTACAGCGGCGCAGACGTGGATGTTCAGAAGATTGGCGTGGCATTTAAATCCGCCAAGGGTGAAATCCAGGTTTGTAAAAACGGAGCCGGTGTTCCTTTCTCGGAGGAAACAGCAAAGGAAATCCTGTTAGAAAACGAAATTGAGATCAAGCTGAGTTTGGGTGACGGTCCCTACAGTGCCACAGCCTGGGG
>JAZRLK010000042.1:0-17940 GCA_045646805.1 Faecousia sp. | reverse complement strand
GGTCTTCATGGCTTCCTTGTAAGCCAGGATGGCAGCCAGCTTAAATGCCATTTCGTTGGAGTCAACGGGGTGGTAGGAGCCATCGTACAGGACGGCCTTCAGACCGACCATGGGGTAGCCGGCCAGAGGACCGGTGAGAATAGCTTCCTGGATGCCCTTTTCAACGGCGGGGTTGAAGTTCTTGGGAACAGCGCCGCCGACGACTTCTACGTCGAAGATCAGCTCGTCCTGCTCTTCCTGGGGCTCGAAACGGACCCAGACATCACCGAACTGACCGGAGCCACCGGTCTGCTTCTTGTGACGGCCGTGAGCCTGGACGGTCTTCTTGATCTTCTCGCGGTATGCGACCTTTGCCGGGGACAGAACTGCGTCCACGCCAAAGCGGGTCTTCAGCTTGGAGACCAGCACATCCAGCTGCTGATCGCCGGAGCCGGACAGAACCAGCTGATGAGTTTCTGCGTTGTTGACCAGAGTGAAGGAAGGATCTTCTTCGTTCAGACGGTTCAGACCTGCGGTAACCTTATCTTCCTGACCCTTGGTCTTGGGAGCGATGGCTACGGAATAGCAGGGTTCTGCATAAGGCAGAGCCTTCAAAGAAACGACCTTACGGGGATCGCACAGGGTATCGCCGGTCTTGACCTTATCCATCTTGCCGATGGCGCCGATATCGCCGCAGCTGAGGATCTTCACTTCGGTAGCCTTCTTGCCGCACATGGTATACAGACGGCCCAGCTTTTCGGTTTCGCCGGTACGGGAGTTGACCAGGGTGGTATCGGAAGTAATTTCGCCGGAGAGCACCTTCACGAAGGAGTACTTGCCGTACTGGTCGGAAACGGTCTTGAATACAAAGGCTGCAGGCACGCCGCCGGGAGATACGATAAACTCGTCAATGGTGCCGTCGGCATTGGTAGCCTTATGATAGTTGCCTTCCAGAGGATTGGGCAGCAATTCCACGATCTTGTCCATGAGCATCAGGCTGCCCAGGCAGGTAACGCCGGAGCCGCACAGCACGGGGAACATAGTGCGGTCGATCAGACCCTTATGGATGCCCTGAACCATTTCTGCATATGTAAAGTCTTCGCCGCCGAAGAACTTATCCATAAATTCTTCGCTGGTTTCGGCAACAGATTCCTTCAGAGCCTCGTTGAACTCGGTGATAACCTCGTCCTTACCTGCAGGAACTTCGATCTCAACACGCTTCAGATTCTGCATCTCGTATGCACGCTTATTGAGAACATCGATGATGCCGGTGACCTTCTTATTGCCGTCCCAGATGGGAACGACCAGGGGAGCAACGCCGTTGCCGTAACGCTCACGCAGAGCATTGAAGGTGGCGTTATAATCGGAGTTATCCTCATCTACCTTGGAGATATAGATGAAGCAGGGCATATTCCGGTCCTGGCAGTACTTCCAGGCCTTTTCAAAGCCGACAGTGATACCGTCTTTGGCAGAACAAACAATAATTGCAGCATCCGCAGCACGCAGTGCTTCCACAACTGCACCGGCAAAGTCAAAGCCGCCGGGAGTATCCAGCAGATTGATCCGGCAGTTCTTGTAATCCAGAGGAACCAGAGAAGTGGAAATGGAAATATTGCGGCGAATTTCTTCCGGATCAAAGTCGCAGACGGTATTGCCGTCGGCATTCTTACCAATACGGTCGATTACGCCGGTCATATACAGCAGGCTCTCAGCCAGGGCGGTCTTACCGCTGCCGCTGTGGCCCAGCAGACATACGTTACGGATGGAATTTGCAGTGTACATAATGAATCATTTCTCCTTTCGGGAAGGCTCTGCCTTCCGGTAGCTGTGGCATCAATCGCCACGATGTGTTACATTATACACGAACGCTTTGTTAATTTCAATGCCTTTTTTTGCATATTTTCACAAATTGTTAAATAAATACAAATACGCAGTATTTTTGTATACATCCTTGCGAATATATTGCAACTTTATCCAAAGCCTGCTGATCGTCAGGCAATCGTTGTGCAAATAAAAGTGTCGAATATTATCGAAATTTTCGTTTGTATACTTGTAAATTATGGCAGTTGACTGTATAATTATAAAATGTATATTCATCAGCAGCGCAATCGTTTAACGGAAAGGAGTTAAAGTTTGCTTGTTCGGCAAAACTTTATGTGAATCATATGTCGTGGCCATGGTTTGATCCTTCTGCGCAGCAAGCAGAAGAAGCTTACTCCTATTATAAAAATAAATACAACAGCGCAGCTGCACAAAAACGCGCATCAGAACGGCAAGAGCAAAATTATGCTTCGGAAAAGCAGGCTGCCATAAATCACAAGAACACCCTTTCCTCCCAAAAGTTCAATCTGGAAAAACGCCTGGAAGAGATAGAAAGCATCATCAAAATGCTAACCGGAACAGGCGGCTGGTTTGCGGCTAACGTTCCGGAAGCGATCAGCAAGGCAGAAAAAGCCCTTTCCCAGGCTGATAGCAGTTTCCGCAGCAGCATCAAATTAGAGGGCGGAAGTTCGGGCGCAAACTTGGAAACGGTTTTTTCAACCAAAACGGTGGAAGCGGACACCCGTACCGCATCGGCTCTGCAATCATTCAGAAACGAAAAAGCCAGACTGGAACAGCAGATTTCCGACTTAAGCACCCAAATTGCCAACCTGACAGAGCAAATCAATTCTTTAACGAAGCAAATCAATGCCTGCAACTACACGCAAGCATCCTTGCAGGCCAATATGAGCGCTTATGCTTACGATATGAACCATTATAAAAAGTACACATATTAAGAGTACGTCGATACAGTTGTTGCTGTATCATAAGGGGTAACATATATGCACATAGAAATAAATGCCGGCGGACTGGGTACCGGTTTGGCCGTCAGCGAATTTCAACTGAATATGGCTGGCTTTATTTCCGATGCGGAAAGTATGATTTCCTGCTTCAAGACTGTGCAAAACGATGCACTGAGTCTCAGCGGCGGCGTAGGAAATCTGCAAGGCGCCGTGGATGAAATATCCCAGCGGATCCGTCAGGAAGAGGATAAACTGGATTCGGCAGTTACAGTCCAGAATAAAACCAATGACTTTTTGGAATTGGCTGTTCGGGTGGATCAGCAGGTCGCCAGCCAAGTAAGAAAGAACAAAAATCAGTTCTACCAGAAATATCCCCATTTGGAGCCGGTAGACAGCACCGAAGAGGAAAACTGGGGCGAACAGGCCTGGGCGTGGATCTGCGGTGCCGGTGCGTATCTGGGTGAAAAGCTGGAAGAGGGCTGGACCTGGGTTAAAGACTCCGCAAAAAAGGCTTGGGATGGCTTGGTTGATTTTTACAACGAGCATTGGTATGACATTATCAACTGGGGCGTTACGATCCTGTGTGCCGTAGGCTCCATTGTTGCCATTGCCCTGATCCCGGTAACCGGCGGCGCATCTATTTTGCTGGTAGCAGGTGTTTCTGCGCTCAGCGCTGCGATCGTTGCCGCCACACGAAGTATCACAACACAGCAACGGGACAAGGGAACCGTTGACTGGAAGGAAGTAGGCAAAGAAGCGGCTACTGCGGCTGTTGTTGGCGCGATCACCGGCGCAATCGGTGCAGGCGTAGGCGGCGCAATTACCAGCGGTCTTTCCAATACGGCGTTGGGCGCATCCCTTTTAGGCTCTTCTTCCACCGTAGTGCGTGTGCTTACAGGCGCAGCTATCGGCAGCGCCTCCGAGGTCGCCAGCGGTATGCTTGCCCGCGGCGCAGCAGAAGCGACAGAGTCCTACTTGGAAACCGGAACGGTGGATCTGGGCGATGTATGGGATGCGGCATCGGATCCCCAGCAAATGGTACAAGATGCGGTTATCGGCGGCGCAACCGGCGGCTTTGCCGGCAAAAACGCCCCCGAACCGGAGCAGCCGAAGTTCAGCAGTGTGCATGATGACGGCTTCCCTGACGAAAGTGTTCAGGCGGTAACGGATTATGTTGGACCTAATCACTACAGCGATATCAACCAATCCTACATCGATCCTTCCGTAAAGCTATCCCCGGAAAATCAAAAAATCGACTTTGAGCTGACACACGTGTTGGAGCAATCTGAAATTCCCGAAGCGATTACCACTTATCGGGGCGGTACGCTGGATGAATTGGGCGATCTGGGCGATATTGCGCTGAAGTTCCAAAATGACCCCGGCGGTCTGCAGCAGGCTCTGGAAGGAAAAAGCTACATTAAAAAAGGCTATATGAGTACAGGCGATCAGGCTCTGGCCAATTCCTATACTCAGGATTTCCATGTGACCATCGATGTTCCTGCCGGGTCATCGGGTCTGGATGTATCCATATCCCCCACGGGCAAATCGGAATATCTGTTCCCCGCAAACTCCAAGCTGGATATTGTTTCCGCTGAATGGAACAACGGAAAGCTGTATGTGAACGCCAAATTAGACCAGATGCCTGCCGGCAACGCCTTCAATGGCGATATTGTCCGGACTCAGCCTTCGGCTGGTCAAGGCATTGAGATCAAGCCCTGGCAGCAATCGGAAACGAAGGTAGAGGCATTTTTGGGTAAGGATTATCACAGCCAGATCTCCATTAACAGCAGCGATCTGACTGCCGGCAAGCACGGCGGAAGCGGAACGATCCGAGTGGATTCCCTGCGCGGCGAAATTGCCGGGAAGCCGCAAGATCTGACCAAACTTAAAAATTATTCCGCCATGGAGCATTTTGAAGTTGCAGAAGTCAAAAACTACAAAATCGAAACAAGCTATGGCAGAACCAGCTTAAAGAACAACATCATAGAGCAAGCAAACCAGAGAAATCAGGTGCTCTCCCAGAACAACGCCACGGTAAATCAAACCTACTATGTTGACACGACAGGACATCCCGTTACCATCGGGCAGTGGGAAAAGCTATATGATCGACTGGAAAAGGCACTTCCTAAAAACGTTGACATTTTCCCTCTCTGGAAATAATGATCTTAAAACACCAAACTGACAGATATAGGAGTGATTGGATATGGATGCAGTAAAAGAGCTGTTGTCAAATGCACAGATCGCTTTTACAAACAAACAATATGCTGTGGCGCTGGATTGGTATCAGAAGGTACTGGAAACAGAGCCCGATAATATGCATGCGCTGTCCCGTGCAGGTGCGCTTTGCGTGCCTATGGGCAAGTTCGCCGAAGCGCTTACCTACTTTGGACACGCATATGAATTAGACCCTGGCAACGGCGACAATGCCTTCAATTATGCCAATGCCTGCTTCTTCAGCAAAGACTACCCCAAAGCCCTGGCAATGTATACCGAAGCGAAAAATGCCGGTTGCAGCGAGGATGTTCTCCCCCGACTGTATTATCAAATGGCTTTACTTTGCTCCATGCGTGAAGACATTGCTTCCGCTCTGCTCTACTTAGAAAAATGCGAAGAGGCCGACAAGACCGGAAAGCTTTCTTTAAATCCGGATATGATTTCCGAAAAGCTGAAGCTGTATATGCTGCAGAAGGACTATACCAACGCCGAAAAATGTGCAGCACAGCTGGTTGCCATTAACCCCAGGGACTTCAAAAACTATATGGTGCTTTTCAGCCTGCTCATGTCCCATAAGCGGTATGAGGCTGCCCAGGCACTGCTTTCAGATGCCGGGAAATACGCTCAGCTGGATGACGACAACCGCTTTGCCCTGGTTATGCAGGAGGCGGCTTTGTATATGGCTATGGCGGATGCGGAGCCGGAAAAGCGGACAGCCTACTGCGAAAAAGCAATCGCTTTGCTGCAGCAGTGCCAAATGACCAACTCAGATCAGCGTGCCCAGGCAAGCTTGTCCACGGCAGAAAGTTACATAAAGATGGAAAAATACGACGATGCCATCTGCCTTCTGCTGGAGCTGTTGGAGGGTCCTGCGGTGCAGCCGATCCAGTCTGTTGCCGATTTTGAAGATCCCGGCGAGCTGACGGAAGAACAGTTGGAGGAAATGGCAAGCAAGGATATGCAGGCCATCCAGGACAAGATCGACACCGGCGTACTCAGCGGCGATATGGGGCTGTACGCAGATACGGATTACGACGATGAGGGCAATGCCTACCACGTTTACGATCCTGCTGCATTTGTTGAGAAACCGGCCGCTCCGGAAACAGAGCAGGAAGCGCCTGTTCCCCAACAGAATTTTGTGCTTTCTGATGCGCTGCAGGAAAAAGCGGTGTTTACCTTGCTGACTTGCTATTTGGCAAAAGATGATTTTGCTAACGCATCCGTGCAGGCAAAACGCTTAAAGCGCAGCGAAAACAAGTATTATCACTACTACGGCATTTATACAGAAGCCTTGACCGAAAGAAAGATTTCCGGAAACACCGACATTGTTCAGCGGAAATATGCAGAAGCCATCGCATTCTTCCGCAATCAGACCTTTAAGGATGCCGCAGATACTTTGGCAACGATTTTCAGAGCCCGTCTGTATGCCGAGCAAGGCAGCTACGAAAAGGCAAAAGAACTGGCGCATCTTTTGGCAGAGGCCGATCAACAATCCCTGCTGCAATATATCGATCAATGTAAGGGGTGAATATAGATGGCCTTCACAGATACCACGTTTGCTCAGGACATCGTATTAGACGAAGCTGCTTTTGATACGGCCATTGCAGATTTTGAAGCACTTGGGCAGAAGCTGGAGACGCTTCGGCTTGATCTTGAGGAAATGATGACCATACTGAAAGCCGGTTTTGATACACCGGCAGGTGTTAAGTTCATAAATTCCTGTGAGGAACACTTATATAGGCCCCTGGATGACCAAAAGCTGGTATTACAGCATATTTCCGCAACCTTGCGTGAGTCTAAACTGGCATACGAATCCGTATTCCGGGAATATGAAGCCTTACAGGCAACCATAAATCAAGCAAATATATAATTTTTACATACCGAAAGGAGATAAACACTATGGATTCCGTTTTAACCAAAGCAATTATCACAAACGCCAAGGGAAATGTTGATACTTATGTTTCCTCTGCAAGCACCTTGTATCAGGAGCTGGAGCAAATCATGAACACCTTGACCGGCGCAAACTTTAACGGCGACGCCTCCAATGGCTATCTGAGCTTTTTCCAGACTCAGGTAACCCCTGCCCTGACGGAGAATCTGACGCAGCAGAACTCTTTGATGACCAGCATTAAAAGCATTCTGGAAAGCATCGAAACACAGCTGCTGGATACGGTAGATCCCCAGCTGGGTGAGAACAACCAGAACCCCGGCGGTGCAGGCTAATCGGAAATTGAATGAACAGATAAGGAGATTAATACTATGGCTGATATCGTATTTAGATATAAAGAAATGAGAAGCGCTGCGGATGAAATGGATAACATCGCTGCTCGCTATCAAACCGCTGCAGAGACCTTTGAAAGCGACTTTCTGGCTTCCATTTCCGCTTGGGAAGGTGAAAGCAAGGAGAAAATGCAGAAGTTTGTCACCGGTACTGTAAAAGAATACATTCACAATACTATCCCTCAGTTGGTCAAGGCTCTGGCTGAGCTGCTGCGCGCCAATGCCGACCAGATGGAAAGTGCAGACCGTCAGATTGCAGAAAACATTCCCGAATAAATCATTACCGGTTTTCCGGGCTTATGGAGATACATATGGAAAAGCTGGAAAATATTGATATTGAAAAGAGCAAAGAGCTTTTTGCTTATGAAATGACAGAAGTTCTTTTGATGCTCAAAGGGGAGTTTGCCTCTGTTTCCGGAAAAAATATGCGCTACGAGCAATGGGCTGTGGACGCAGAAAAACAAACAATACCCAGCGCCCACATTCCAACTGTGCAGCTGGAACACAGCCCGATTTCTTTGCCGGCGGTGAACAAAGCAGAAACTGTAAAAATCCCGGACGCTCCAACCATAGATGCTGCGGTGCGTCTGCCTTCTGTTCCAAGCTTTGATCTGAAGCAGATGCCGCAAGTAACCGTGGAGGCAACAAAACTCACCGTTCCCGTTGTTGCGCCTATGGAGCAGAAAGTTTCTGCGCCCCAATTGCAGGTTCAAAAATTCTGCATTCCTGTCCCTGCATCTGCTGTTCTGCCAAAGGCAGAAACTGTGGAGATCGATGTACAGAAAATCAATCTAAACCTGCCCCAGGTTACGATACCCCAACCGGATTGCGCAATTTCTGTCAGTGTAGCTCCTGTGGAAATTCAAATCCCTGATGTTCCGGGCTTCAGCATTGCCCCTATGAATGCCCCTGCGTGCGCAGATTGCTCTGTGGCAATCCCCCAGCTGCCGCAGCTGCCTGAAATACAGCCGTGCTGCGTGCAAATTCAGCGTATGGAATTGGATGTTCCGGCTGTGTCGCAGATCCCCCATTATGTACCCCAGGCAGTTTGTGTTGCCCAGCCGGTTGCAAACCCCGTGATAATCCCTGCTATGCCCCAAATCCCCGAATTGCCCCCGATTCAGCAGGCAAGCAATTTGACAGAAGATAGTATGCTGAAAATTTCCGTATGCCTGGAGAAGCTGGCAAGCAAACCAACCTTTACCCCCAAAGAACTTGTGCTTGAAAAGAAAACGGCACCCACACCGCAGACCGTGGATGTAGCGGATATGGTCAGTCAATTCCGCGCATCGCTGGGTGTGTAATGTCTATAATATAAAGGTGATTCCATGGAAAATAACAAACTATTAATTGGCGTGCAGTTTACAGAGTATGCCGAAAACGGAAAATTCCGGCATACCAACATTGAACTGTATGTGGTGCGCGATATTACGCTGCATCAGCTTTTAGAAGGCATCAAATACGGCCTGGTCAAAATGGCAAAGCAAAGCCAAACACATAAAGATATTTATGCAAATTGTTTCTCGTTGTTTGATCAATGCACCAATACGACTTTTGAAGATAAGAATGGGAGAACCTTTTTCCGAAATATTTCCCTTACTTCCTTCAATGACTCAGCAGCTGCCGGACATCACGGCGAGGAAACCCGTTTTGCTTTTGCCACAGATGAGATAAACAGACCCATTTGCGATCTCGGCTTTGTAACTGCCAGCCGAATCATTTTTGATGCGACCGGCTCTTTCACGCCCCAGGGAAAGTTGGATACCAGCAAGGTAATCGAAGCCTTCAACCCGGAAGCTTCTCAGAAAATCTTTTTCCCGGAGTACAATTGCAGCAGCCGGTTGCTGTACCAATTTGACACCACTGCGGTGGATGTGATTCCACCTACCGATCCTCCTCAGAAATCCAACCGCAGTTTGTTTAGTCTTTTGGTTCCCTCTTTATTGTCCATGGGCATTATGATCGTGATGCGTATGGCTATGGGCGGTACGGAGCTTGGCAGTATATTCATGGCTCTTATGTGCGCAGTTATGGGTATCATCGGAATCATCAACACAGCTTCTGCATTCCGGCGGCAAAAAGCAGAATATGCAGAAAACTTAAAAAATTGGCGTGAGCATTACCAAACCTATATCAACGATTTGATTACAACTGTTCGTATGCGGCAAAACCGGGATGCTGCAAAAATGAACAGTTTATATCCGGATATGCTTACCTTGATTAACCCTGACCAAAAAGGCGTTTACGGCCTCAATGAGAACATTTACAGCCGGGCACCGCAGGACGAGGATTTTCTAACCTTCCGCATCGGTGTGTCCGACGATGTTCCCAGTCACTTTGAAGTCAAAGGCGACAGCAAAGATGTGGTCTATGCAGACACCTTCTTTGATTTCAGCCAGGAAAACGGTCAGAATCGTTTGCATATCTATCTGCGTGACGAACTGGGCAAAAACAGCACAGGAAAAGTAAATCTGTGCAAGCTGCCCGGCGTACTGTCCAAGCAGTTTTCCCGTCTGCCCGGTGCTCCCCTGCTGTACAGCCTGAAAAATAAGGGCTGTTTGGGTATTGTAGATCGCCACGCAGGGGAAATTATGTCCCGATCCTATTATTTTATTTCCAGAATGATCTTTGAACTGTGTTATTATCACACACCGGAAGATCTGCAGTTTGTCCTGTTCTTCCCTCAGGAGCACAATTGGGACAAAATTGAGGATACCATCAATCGATACAAATTTATGCCCCACTTCCGAGGTCTGTTTTCGGATAAATCTCAGTTTGTATTCAACAAAGAAGATGCTCACGCAGTTATGAGCAATTTGTTGTCTATGATGAGCGGCCGCAAAGAAAAGGGTCCTGCCGCAAAGCAGCCCCATGTTGTTTTCATCGTATTCGAAGAATACGGTCTGAAGGAGCACGCCTTTGCAGAATATCTGCCCGAAGTACCCGAAGAAGGCACAGAATTTACAAACGATCTGGGCTTGAGCTTTGTTTTTGCCGCAAAGCACAAAGAATATCTGCCTGCATACTGCGATGACATTGTCACACTGGAAAACGGCGCTATGACTTTGACGCCCCGTTGCAATGTGGATGCACGGAAACGGTTCCGTTATGAAAACTTTGATAAAGCCGCAGATCCCAAGCAGTTCTATTTGGAATACACCAAAAATATCACCTTCGCATTTCGCTTTTTCTCCTCGGTGCATTATGCGCTGATTGCCCAAAACGGAAAGGTTCCGTCCTCTGTCAGTATGTTTGATATGTTCGACAGAAAAACTCCGCTGGATCAAATGATACAGGATCAGTGGGGACTTGGCACAGCCCAGGACCGCCCCAGCATTACCAAAACCTTGCGTGTTCCGGTGGGCAAGACCGAAACCGGTCTGACCTATCTGGATCTGCACGAAAAGGCAGACGGACCCCATATGCTGGTGGCAGGTACAACCGGCTCCGGTAAAACAGAGGCCATCATTTCCTATTTGCTGGGCCTTTGTATGCAATACCGTCCGGATGAACTCAATCTGCTGCTGATCGATATGAAGGGCGGCGGTTTCACCAAGCGAATTGGCAGTTTGCCCCATGTTGTCGGTTCTGTTACCGATGTAGACGGTGACGAAAACGGCACAGGTGCTGTGTATATGCTGCATCGGTTCCTCTATGCCATGAAGGCAGAGATCAAACGCAGAAAGCTGCTGTTTAACAAGCTGGGTGTGGACAGCATTGATGACTATATTCAAGCCTGTGCGAACATCGAAAATCATATTAAGAGCAAAAAGCTTACCGGCGATGCTGCAAAACTGGCCAAAGATACCGCCCAAAGCAGTCCTTTGTCCCACCTGATTCTGGTGGTTGACGAATTTACGGAACTGAAGCGATTCACCAGTGAAAATGATGAACTGGACTTCCTGGGCGAGATCACAACCCTTGCCCGTATCGGTCGAAGCCTGGGCTTCCATATCATCCTGATTTCTCAGAATATCGAAGGTGCGATCACCGATGATATCCGCATCAATTCCAAGGCAAGATTGTGCCTGAAGGTTGCCACAAAGCAGGCTTCCAAGGAAATGATCGGCACAGAACTGGCAGCTTCTCCCAGTATGCCCGGTCTTGGACGAGCATATCTGCTGGTGGGCACCGGCTCCCGGTTTGAGTACTTCCAATCTGCTTATTCCGGCGCAGATGTGGAGCAGCATATCCCCGTGGAGATCACCCTGGCAAGCAAGACCGGCCCTTATACTTGTTTCTATCATTCCGCCAAGGATAACCGTGCCCTGCGCAAGCTGAAAGATGAACAAAAGCAAGCAGGCACCAGCCAGAACCAACTGGAGGCTATCTGCCAGGCAATTAGCAATGTTTATGAAGCTCATCAATTGAAAAAGCCTCATACCGTGTTCAGTGCTCCGTTGCCCGCCTGCATCACCTGGGACCAGGAGCAGAAAGCAGTAGTAGAGGTGAAAGACAGAAAGCAGGTGAATACATAATGCTGGCTATGGGTCAATATGATGCTCCCCAGAAGCAGAAACAGCCGATTTTTTATCTGGACCCTTATAAAAGTCATATTGCCGTTTTCGGCACTCCTATGAGCGGAAAGACCACATTTGTAAAAACACTGCTTGTAAGATTACATGAGAATGCGGATCAAAAACCCCGTGAAAATATTTATATTATTGATTTCGGTGGGAACATCGGCCGTTACGGAAAGCTTTGCAACGTATGTGCCTGCTTTGACAATTCCAACGAAGAGAATATCAAACGGGTTTTCCGCACAATTGAAGCACGAATAGATGAAAATGCGAAAAAGCTGGATAGTCAAAACTATTATTCCGTGATTTCCAAAAATCCGGAGCAAGCACCCGAACATCTGTTTTTGATTATCGAAAATGTGAATGCGTTTTTGTCTGACGAGCGGTATTCCGCATACCAGGACCGGCTTCTGAAATTATGCCGTGACGGTCTGTCAAAAGGCTTAACCGTTGTCATTACTGCCAATGAGATGACAGGCTTGAACCGCATCCTGGCAAATTTCGGTCAGAAAGTCGCCTTTGAGATGCCTGCGGATTCTTACTTTGAGATTTTTAACACCAAAGTAACCCCTCCCCTGCGGCTTCCCGGCCGGGGCATCGTCAATATCGAGAATGTGCCCTATGAATTTCAGTGCTTCCTGCCCTTCCCCACGCTGGAGGACGAGGAATATATCCGACAGATGGCAGCAGAAAGCGCCAAACATCCCAATCCCCATATTATGGCAGCTTTTGGCGATATTCTGGACAAAAAGAATTTTATGGAATACTGCGCCAGCGGATACTCTGACCAAACCGGTCCTGACCAGGCCGTGGTTGGATTGGATTACTACGAGCACAAGCCTGTCTTTGTGAATTTTGCAGAAAACCGTTCCATCGCCATTTACGGAAAACGGAAGTTCGGTAAGTCCAATCTTTTGACCCTGCTGCTGCAGGGAATCCAAAAGCAGCGCCCGGATGCACGATTTGTCTATTTCGACGATGGCCGGGAGCAGCTATCACAATTTATCAAACCGGATTCCCCTCGTTTCATTTCTCCCAACAGCGTGCTGGTAAGTGATATGGAAGGTCTGTTAGCCCAAATGGCCCAAATGGGATATATTGCAGGCGAATCCATCACTTTACTTCCCAGGGAAGAGAATCCTCCTTTTACTGTATTCGTTATGCAGTCAAAGCTGCTGTTTCGGGGCTCAAAATATGCACGGGTATTATTATGCAGTTGTTTTCCGCAGCTTATAGGCGATGCAATCAGAAGAAATGTGATGTTTATTTTCTCTGATGTGCCCAATATTTCCGATGCCGATACCCGGCGTATCTTCAATGATAATATTTCTGTAGCTTGTCTGCTGGACAGCATCGGCGATTTTCTCAGCGACAAGATGGACAAAACGCCCTTTGGCATGATGGATCCTATGGAATTGAAAATGGAGTATGCAAAATGTGCCTTGGGTGACGGCTATTTGTACGAAACGGAAGCGGATAAGCTGAAAAAACTGAAATTTATCAAGGCTGATTGAGGAATGGTGGTCTATGAAGGACAATGGATATGTAGTCTTGGATACAAAAGCTTTTGACCAAGCTCTTGCAAAAAAAGATGCCCTGATCCAATCATATAATGAATTGAATCAGGAATATGATCGGATTGTAAATACCTTATTAAAAAACTGGAAAGGCCGTGGAGCGAATGCCTTCAAAAAAGATGCCACTACGGTCAAAACCAACATCGTGGGTATTTTTGATGTTTTAAAGACGATGTGCGATACCTTGACAGATTGCAAAACAATTTTTGCAGAGTGCGACAGCGCATTGGGTGAGTACAATCGCAATCCGGAGGAGCATCAGCAATAGAGAACTTACATTCACGGAGGAGTAGGGTTATGCCCGGACTTTTTTCAAACTACAAAGCAATTGTGCTGGACGCATCCTTTTTTGCGGTTGAATTTTCCCATCTTTTGCAGCAGGAACTGGCACAGGCCAATGTTTTTGTGGCAGAAACCTTTAATGCAGAAGTGGCGCAGTACATGGAGCTTGTCACTGCCGAACGCAGTGACGCTTACCGAAGAAACATTGCCTTTTTGCAGCAAAATAAGCCACTGCGCACATTGTCTTTTGGCGATCAGGGCGCCAATTTGCACAACGATACATTGGGCGTTGCAACGGTTATGGCAAAGGCAAACATAAAAGCCGTGTTGGTCACTGCCGATAAGCTGCTGATCCAAACAGTAGTATTGTCTGGCATCTCCATAGATATTTACGATCTGACCGAAAGTGCTTTTATTTACGCAGCCGACTTTTCATCCTATGCCCGCAATTTTGCGCTGCAGCAGGAAACGGAGTGGGCCGGTATGCCCCATCAGGCGCAGACTGTTGGTCCCGATACCGTCCTATACCGCAAAAACGGCAGCAGCATTACCCTTGGCAGAGAAATCCGATCCGGTCTGGAAGCGCATCTATTTATGCTGAAAGACGATAGTTCGCTAATCGCAAAGATATTTAAGCAGGATCGTTTGCCCGCAGATAAATTTAAGAATATCCTGAAAATCCAGGGCTCCAACAAACAACTGGATATCGATTGGGCGCTCTTTCCCATTGATGTGGTTTACTATGACGCCCAATGCACAAAACCGGCAGGCTTTACAGAGGGCTTTGCCAGAGCAACGATTAACTTAGACGATAATCCTTTGTATTTGGGCGAGGTCAATTTGCCGGACATCTACCTAAAATCCCATCTTTCCGATACGATAAAGCTTTGCCTGAAGGTTGTACGCCAAGTGCGATATCTCAGCAGCTACGGTTTTATGATCTGCGACTTCAATATGGGCAATTTTGCCTTGCGTGATGCCAATTCTCCCAATGTGCAGATGTGGGATACTGACAGTTTCGGCTTCGATTCCTATTTCAGCGGCTACTGTTCCGGCAGCTGCACCAGCCGGGAATATGACATCCGGGTCAAAAAAGATGCCATTGGCTTCTGTGCTGAGGCTTTGTACTTATTTGTCTTTACCTTGCTATCTTTGGGAGATGCACCCATATCGGAGTTTTCCGGAAAATTCAAGTACGATAACCCCAAATACAACGGCAGATTCCGAAAGGATCTGTTCCCCGATAATTTGTGGGAATTATTTGAATCGGTATTTCGCGGCGAGAAGGAACCCTCTGCAGAAATGCTGTTATTCACCTTGCACACAGCGCTGCAGGACCTAAAGTCCGGAAGCTTTGCAGACAGAACCTACAAAGAACTTTTGGCACCGGTGCTCCCCCCATCCGAAAAACCGGAATCCCCCTCTGACGCCAACCGCAATCAGACCCGGCAAACAAGCACCCCCGGAAACCAACCTTCCCCTGCCGTCAACCGCTACACCGATCCGAAACCCTTTATGCCGGTGTGGCTGAAGTTACTGCTGATATTCGGCGGAATTTTTCTGCTCGTGCTGATATGCCTTGCAATTTTGCTGTTCTTTTATATTTTGTCACAACTATAACCACTGCGTATTCTGAAAAGATTACAGCTATACGATAAGAAAGGATCCCGTATATTATGACTTACGATAGACCTTATACTACAAACGCATCCAAACGCCTGCCTATTGTTTTCTGCCTGGATGTATCTCCTTCTATGGGTTGGAAAATCGGCTCCAACAGCTCCAATATTGAAATGTTAAATGCCGCTGTGCAAAACTTTGTTCAGGATTTAAAAGCAGATCCGAAAACCCGTGCTTGCGCAGAAGTCGCTTTTGTTACATTCAGCACTGATATAGAAATGGATACAGAATTTGTGTCTGCGTCTGCATTGCAGGCACCGCTCTTTAAACCTGTAAAAGAGGGCGGCACACAAATGGCGCAGGCAGTGCTTCGGTCTATTGAAAAAATCGAAAACCGCCGCCGGGAATTGGAAGACGCGGAAACACCCTATTACGCTCCCTTCCTGGTCCTGGTTACAGATGGAAACCCCGACGAAAATGACGATTCTGACCTCCAGGCAAAGGCATTGGCCGCTGTCAAAAGCCACTGCGATTCCCATATCGGCGCAAGGGAAATAATTGTGCCCTTTGTGATCGGTGTTGGCGACCGCATTCTCAGCAAAACCCTGCAGAGCTATTCCGCAGGCTTTACCAACGGATATTTCCCCATTCGGGGCACTGCTGACAATGCGGATATTGAATTTAACAAGGTTTTCCGTATGATTGGCAACAGCACAAAGAAAAGCATCCATTTAAACGGAAAAGCTGTTGAAATCATTTCCACGATCAAAACAGATATGGCAGAACTCCAGGCAGAGTTGAACGGCATTTAAGCAACGATATTGCCTTCACGAAATTCAATCTATAAAAGGAGTAGAATATCAATATGTGGAAGTATACAAGCTATTTACAAATCGGTCTTTCACATAAAGCTGCCGGTATTGGTTGTCAGGACCGTGTTCTTGTGCAAGAGAACGAGCATTGTGTCGTTGCGGCATTGTCAGACGGCTTAGGCTCTTTAACCAATTCCCATATAGCTTCTGCGGCAGCAACGCAAGGGATATGGGATATCTTTTCCTCGTTGGGGGAAGAACCTCTCAGCCTGACCTCCGAGGAACAAAAACAGCAATTTGCTGCGAATATCGTGGAAAAACTGACCAACCGTATTCACGAAGCCGCCGCTGCCCATGAGGTTGCCGTCAGCACAATGGATTGCACGCTGGCTTTCGTCTATGTTTCCAAAATACATCATTATGCAGTTGCCGGCCGTTTAGGCGATAGTGCTATTTGTGTCATTAGGGAGGAAAACTCCGTTGCCATAAATGACGGCGGACATTCTGCAAACGGCACAAGTGCCCTATTGGACCGGGATGCTGCAACCCAGCTGGAAATCTCCGTCTGGAATATTCAGGCGCAAAATATCTATGGTTTTCTTTTGTGCTCGGACGGTCTGGACGGCGAAATATATATGAAGGGCTCCCCCCAGGTCAAAAAAGCGGCAGAAGTGTATTTTAACTCCGTTCAAAATGCTGCTGATCCCCAGTCCGCAATCCGGGAGCGCATAGCCTTATTGACCGCCCACAAAGATTCCTCCTTTGACGATGATATCAGTGTGGCTGTCATTAGCTGCGCAAAATCCCGTATTGCTCTGCCGGATGACCCCACATGGCTTTGTGCTTGCGGAGAAAGAAACAGATTGCAGGATACTTATTGTGTTGCCTGCGGCCAGGATTTTATCGCATTGTACCGCAATGTGCGTTTCCGGGAGCACGGTGGAAAAAGCGCCTTTTTCGCAAAGCTCAACCAAGATCCGGAAAGTGAAAAACGATTGATCGGATTCACTTCCAAGAGCCCGGCAGAACCTGCAAAAAAAGAAACGCCTCCCCGGAATGAACAGAATGCTCCCGTAAAGCCGGCAGCATCTGCTGTTGCAGCCGTACATAATTCCGCTCAAAAAGTTCCGCCCACCAGTCGCCCGGTCCAGGCTGCGCCAAAACATCAGAGCCCCAATGCCGTCGATAACCGCAAAAAACCGAATAAGGCTATTTGGTGGATCAAGGGATTGATTATTTCCGGCGTTCTTTGCTTCTTTGCCCTGATTTTAGGCTGTATCATAGGAAGCAGTGTGCAAAAAATCTTCTCAAGAGAAGTCAGACAGTTGAAAAATATTGTTGCCGAACAAAAACAGCAGATCCAGGCTTTGGAACAGTCCCTCGACGACAAAAAGCCGCCGGAGGATGTTTTAAACGGTCCGGATGTCAGCTTGGAAAACGGATATTATTATATAGGCACCTTCCGGGAAGGTCAAAAAGTCGGCAAATTTTTTGTCTTCTCCGAAGATAATTTTGACCACACCATTGAGATCACCTTTGATGATAACGGTGTCTTGACCGACCCGGACCCACAATGGAATCCGTCCGAAGTGGAATCTGACAGTTTAGATATGAGGACCGGACCGGGAGCCGAAAGTGAACTGATTTGCTGTCTGCACGAAGACGATATTGTATATATCCTGCAGACAGAGCCTGTGGAGATGGACGGTCAAAAATGGGTTGAGATCATTTGCAACAATACTGTAGGTTGGGTGGACATCAGCGGTCTTCACAAAAACGACTGACTAAAATATGAACGGCCACCCCTTTCCCGGTGGCCGCTTTTCATTGTATCCGATTTTGCTAGCTGCGCCCGGAAAAAATTACTCCTACG
>JAZRLK010000041.1:0-9302 GCA_045646805.1 Faecousia sp. | reverse complement strand
ATCGTTTTTTCGAATAATTTGTCTAGCAAATATACTCAAGAATTTTCGTTGGCTGTTATTCGTTTTAAAACGCTTAAACAATCCATTAATTGTCAAGGTGTTCATTTCGTCTTTGCGTTATTCAATTTACAAGGTACAGATGCTCACCTGCGCGGTTAGCTTGCTTATACTATCATATCATTTTTAACTTGTCAAGCATTATTTTTCAAAAAATCAACATTTTTTTCGGGGACTCTTTCGAGTCCCCGATTCCTGTTGTTTTTTATATCAGCCTGCATCGTCGATCAAGCCGAAACCGCCGTCATTTCTACGGTAGACAACGGCAAAGCTGCCGCCATTATCCTCATCCCGGAAGGCAAAGAAATTATGCTCCAGCAGGTTCATCTGCATCACTGCTTCTTCACGGGTCATGGGTTTAAAATAGAAAGACTTGATCTTGACAATATCCAGAGTTTGCTCTGCCTCCTCCTCAGCAAAGGAAGTGGCTTCAACGGTACGGCTGAAAGCATCCTGGCGAAGCCGGCGAGCCAAACGGGTCTTATTCTTGCGGATCTGACCTTCGATGGTTCCCACTGCAGCATCAATGGATGCAAACATATCAGAAGTGGACTCACTGGCTCGGAACCAGGTGCCTGCACCGTGAACGGTCAGTTCCACCTTGTTCCGGTCCTTTTCTACTGAAAATACGATAAGTGCTTCCGCATCCTCCTCAAAATACCGTGCCAGCTTCATTACCTTTTTCTCGGCATAAGCATGGACATTCTGGGGCAGCCTGACTTTCTTTTCGCTAAACTGAAACTTCATATTCGGTCGCTCCTTTCGTATTTCACCGGGTACTCCCGGTTGATTCACTTATATTATAGCACGATTTTATGCACCCGACAAGGTTTCACAGTGTAAATTTTCTGTTAATCCAGTTCTTCCTCATCATCAAGCAAAACGGTCATAGTCATTTTATAGACATCCTCCGCTTTCTGCTCAAACAAGCGGCTCAGGCGGACTGCCTGGCGGCTATCGGGCGCGGACAGTTCCAAAGTCATCAGATTGCCCTGGTCATCATCCAGGGACATCATAACGGTATAATCTCCGTTCTGTCTTGGCAGTACCTGGGTCTTTACATAACTTCCCCGGCGCAGCTGGCGGTTGAACTTTTCCACCGCATCCTCCGCCCGGCGTTTGACTGTATAAGCGATGGAATCTTCTGTAACTGCACCATCCTGGCGGCCCTTTTCCGTAATCTCATACCGGTCGTCATCTGTTTGTTTCAGATGACCGGAGGTTACCATTTCCGGAACAGCGGTACAGACATCAAAATAGCTCAGGCATTCATCCTGGTAGCACAGCTCATAAATTTCCTGCACCGTCATAGGATAATGGGACTTTCCTGCCACATACAATATCAAAACTTTTACATCCATCATATTATGAATGTATCCCAGTCTTTGCATTTGCCATTCACCTCTTATGCACTCTTTTTATAATAATTATATATGATGCTGCCGGAATAATCAAGCACCAAGCGCACAGCTTTTGCATAATGTGGCACGAAAGGATGATTTTTATGGGTGCATACCATTTTTACATTGGAGGAAACTCCCCGGCTCTGACTTTCGCAGTTGAGATCCTCGCCAAATCCGGCATTGATTTTTCCGGTCAGGCTACACATTTACTGCTGCCTGTCCCTTCTATAGCACCAGATGGCAAAATCATTGGCGGCAGCGAACTGGATTCCCTTTTAACAGAACTTCCCCAGAACATTACGGTTATCGGCGGAAATTTGCCGGAATTACCGGGATACCGGGTTTGGGATTTGTTGAAGGATCCGGAATACGTTGCAGAAAACGCCTACATTACAGCACACTGCGCCGTGCGGCTGGCTATGGATCGGCTTCCTATTGCGCTGCGGCACTGCAAAATACTGGTAATCGGCTGGGGTCGGATCGGGAAATGCTTATCCGCACTTTTAAAGGGACTGGAAGCTGATGTTACCGTAGCTGCAAGGAAAGACACAGATCGCGCAATCTTACACGCATTGGGCTACGAATGCGCAAACACAGAAAACCTAAACTGCGCCGGATATCGGGTTATCTTCAACACCGCACCGGCAACCATCCTGCCCAGCGGTCCTGCCGGCTGTTTAAAAATCGACTTGGCTTCCACGCCGGGGATCGGCGGCAGCGATGTAATCCACGCACGGGGGCTGCCGGGAAAAGATGCGCCTGAGGCATCCGGGGAACTGATCGCCCGAACAATTCTGAGATTTTTGGATAAGGAGGACACAGAATGAACATAGGTTTTGCAATGTGCGGATCATTTTGCACCTTTGCAGCCGTATTCTCCGCTATGGAGAATTTGGCATTTACCAATGCGCTTACTCCCATTTTCTCCCACAGCACAAACACCATCGACAGCCGATTCGGCACCGCCGACGAGCACATCCGCAGGGTTACCGACATCTGCGGCACACCCCCTTTGACCACCATTGCGCAGGTTGAGCCCATTGGCCCGAAAAAGCTTTTGGATGTTCTGGTGATTGCCCCCTGCACCGGCAACACCCTTGCCAAGTTAGCCCACGGCATAGCTGACGGGCCTGTGACAATGGCGGCAAAAAGCCATTTACGAAACGGCAGACCGGTTGTGCTTGCTGTTTCCACCAACGATGCATTATCAGGGGCTGCAGAAAACATCGGGAAACTTTTGGCTCGGAAAAACATTTATTTTGTACCCTTTGGGCAGGACGATCCGGACAAAAAGCCCTATTCTATGGTGGCAGATTTTTCCCGGATCCCTCAGACAGTGGTATTAGCCGCAAAAGGAAAACAGATTCAGCCGATTGTGATCAAGGCACATAATCTATAGTTCTTTACAGAACAAAATCGACCCCTGAAATGGGGTCGATTTGTTTTTGGGCCGTCGAGTCCATAAATTATGGTATGATTGCCCCCGGCAATCATTTAAATCCGAATGCGCTGCGCGCAGCACCACGGTCCCTACATTAGATTTCGATGGCTTTTGCCGTCAAATGATAGTTATAGAGTGCTTTTACGAGGTTTTTAAGTTCTGTGCTTCCTTTTTCGTTCATGCGAACAATATAGTTCATAGGATTATAGCTGACAGAAAGCACATTGCCTTCTGCATCTATTACAGACAGTGCAATTGGCTGATCCAAATTCTGAGGAAGGATGTCCGCAAGTTCAACATAGTACAAGCCGTTCTTCAGTTGCGGAGCATACTGCTGGCCATTTGCGGTGAATGTTAGATTGTTGATCTGACCTTCAAAGCTGAAATAGTAACGAACAGCAATTCGATCCCGGAAGATCAGGCTGGCACCATAGAAAGAAATACCCTTTGCATTTCCATTCACCGATACGGCATTGTCTACAAAATCGGGAACTTCCACCATACCGGCACCGGTGATACCGCTGTTGGCAAGATTGCCTGATTCATAGTCGAAGTAGACCTGAGCAGCGGCACCATAATTCAGCATTTCTTTCAAGAGTGCATGATATTGGCTGTAGTTTTCGTCGGCAAGGATGGTATCGGCATACTGGCGGATGGTATAGACCGCAGTTCCCGTATTGTCAGCATTGTTGATAACCGAAACATAAATGAAATCATTCATTTGTGCGGCAGCTGCGCTGACTTGAACAATATACAAGCCATCCTCGGTTTGCTCCAAGTTCGCCACCGAGAAGGTATAGCCGTTTTCTCCCACATAAACACGGACCTTTGCAGTGCTTTCAATGCTCTCGGAAATTTGCATATAGAAATTCACCAGAAGATCGTCTGCAATGGCAACATTCCACCGAGAAACTTTGGCACCCAGCATGTCTATGGCCTCTATGATGGTATTGCCGCAGATTGAACAGCTTTTTTGTTTTTCACCTGCCGATGTCAAAGTAGGCTGCTTCGTCACAATCCAATCGCTATAGTCATGCTCCAGCTTAGGAATTTCCTTCTGTGCAACAAATACTTCCCCGCAGGTTTCACACACTACACCATCCGTCATGCCTTTTTCTGTACAAGTTGGAGCAGTGCCTTCCACATTGATCTGCTTATGCTGTCCTCCCATGACGGCGACGATGGATGAAAACGCATATCCATATTTGGTAACAGAATCATCGGAATCAATAAAAATCCAAAGAGTGCCTGTATATTTATCTATGTCTATGGTGACAACCTTATTGGCTAAATCTCCACTCTCTTCATAAACATATGCTCCGTCATCATTTTTAATAATAAAATAATCATAGTTTTCCTCGGTACAGCTCAAAGAATCAAAGGTAAAAATCAGTTGTGTGGCACCACAAACATATATTTCTTGACCATTATTCCCATCTGTTAAATTATTTCCATAATTATGACTGCTTTGATACTGGCTGGCATCCAACTCCATACGTCCATTAGAAAGCAAATAAAGATATACATATTCATTACAAACAGGACAGTACACACTTTTTTCCCTACATGTATTTACCTCTTGCAAGGTCGTATTATAGTGAATATTTGTATTATTCGTTAACTCTGAATTGTCATATCCCATGGAAATGTTTTGCCACTGGCTTTGATCACCCGTATAAGCTACATGAAGCGAATTTGCACGACTATCAAACGCATGATTTCCTATGTTAGTAACGCTATCAGGGATCGTAACAGCGCTTATCGCACTGTTATAAAAAGCACTATCACCAATTTGAATGACGCCATCAGGAATGGTCACACTGGTCAAGCCGATACAACCAAAGAAGGCTCCATCTAAAATTATCTTTGTTTTTGGATGTATTTCGCAGGATGTTATATTCCCCGAAGCCTGCACAAGGACAAGATAAGGATATTTACTATTCCCAAGATATCCACAATTATCATAGATGTTATACTCCAATCTGTTACAATATTCAAACGCACCGCTGCCAATGGTGGTAACACTATTGGGAATAGTCACACTAGTCAGAATGCTGCAATATTGGAACGCATAATCTCCAATGGTTGTAACACTGTTGGAAATGGTAACTGATGTTAGTTTGCTACAATCTTCGAACGCAGAACCACCAATGGTGGTAACGCTATTAGGAATACTGTATGAACCAGAAAAACCTTCCGGTGCCCGTATTAATTCCGTTTTCTTTTTATTATAAAGGACACCGTAGTTATCGCTGCTATAATTGGCATTATTTCCATCGACCCATATTCCAATCAAGCTTTCGCAATTATCAAACGCAGAAACTCTAATAGTAGTGACACTGTTAGGAATGGTAATTGATGTAATTTTACTGCATGAATAGAACGCATTATAGCCAATGGCAGTGACAGGATAACCACCTATTGCAGAAGGTATGGTAATATTGCCACTAATGGATGTATCCATATCTGTTATAGTAGCCTTTCCATCGCTAACCGTGTAGGTGTAATACCCCGAGGTGGCGGCAGAGGCTTCGGTGGGCAATAGGATAAACACTACAGCCAAAACTGCCATACACAAAATAACAGATAATACTTTGTTCTTCATTTTTCTTTCTCCTTACGCATAATATACTGATAGGATATCTATCTTTTTTGATTATAGTCTTTTTTGCGACTATAGTCAACACAAAAGATACATTCTAAGATAGAGCTATCAAAATTAAAGGAGGACAAGGAATGATCGTTTACAATCGGTTCTGGGCGACACTAAAGACATCTAACGAATCTACCTACACCCTGATCACCAAACATCATATTTCCAGTTCTACCATTGATAAGCTTCGCAACAACAAGCCGGTTACAACCACTACCATCAACGATCTTTGCCGTATCTTAAAATGTGGAACAGAAAATGTTTTGGAATACATCCCCTCTGACGAGGATCAGAAATTATGAAACCGTATGGATTGCAGTTTTTACAATCCATACGGTTTTTTGTTTTTCCCCTGCGCGATGTGCAAAGCAAGGGAGCAGAGATTGCCACGGCACTTCGTGCCTCGCAATGACAGCAAGGGAGGGGCAATGCCCCTCCCCTACTCTTTATAGTTGTTCAATTTCGGCAAGCCAGATGGATGCGGAGGCATCGCTGGGCATACGCCAGTCGCCACGGGGGCTCAAGCACACAGAGCCGACCTTCACACCGTCGGGCATACAATTACGCTTAAACTGCTGGGTGAAGAACCGGCGGTAGAACACCTGCATCCATTTTTTGATTACAGCAGGCTCGTATTCATCGGCAAATGCCCGACAGGCAATATGATAAATCTTGGTCGGTGTATAGCCGTAATGGAGCATATAATACAAGAAGAAATCGTGCAGGGCGTAAGGGCCGACCAGGTCTTCCGTCTGCTGGGCGATATTGCCGCTTGCATCGGGGGGCAGCAATTCCGGACTGATGGGCGTTGCCACCACATCCAGAAGGTACTCCCGGCAAGATGCAAACTGCTCGCTTTCTGCCAGCACTGTGATCAATTCGGGAATCACCGTTTTGGGCAAGGAGGCATTGACGCCGTACATGCTCATATGGTCGCCATTATAGGTGCACCAGCCCAGAGCCAATTCGCTCAAATCGCCGGTACCCACAACCAGACCGCCTACAACACTGGCATAGTCCATAAGAATCTGGGTGCGCTCCCGAGCCTGGGAATTTTCATAAGTGCCGTTATGCACAGAAATATCGTGGCCGATATCTTCAAAATGACCTGTCACTGCATTACGGATATCAATCTCCTTTTGGGTTATGCCCAATGCGGACATAAGCGCCAATGCGTTTTGATAGGTTCTATCGGAAGTGCCGAAGCAAGGCATGGTCACGCCGTGAACATCGGTGGCCGGTCTGCCAAGCTGGCGCATTGCTTCCACTGCCACCAACAGTGCCAAGGTAGAATCCAGGCCGCCGGAAACACCAAGCACCGCCTTTCCTCCTACTGTTGCAAGACGCTGCTTCAAGCCCGCAACCTGGATGGCAAAAATGCTGTTGCAGCGGTCTTTCAAGTCCTGCGGGTCACTGGGGACAAAGGGTGTTTTGTCGTAACGGAACATTGTACCATCGGAACGCAGGCTGCTGCATCCGCAATGGATACGGCGCATAGGCTCAACCTTACTATAGATGGAAACTGCATCCTTCACGCTCTTATTATGGCGTCGTTTGGAACGGATTTTCCCCAGATCTGCATCGTGGATGAGCATATAATCGGTTTGGATCAGTTCCCGGTTTTCTGTCAGAACACTGCCGCCGGCTGCAATAATGCTATGACCGGAGAACACCAGATCGGAAGTGGATTCCGTACAACCGGAGGAACAATAGGTATACACACAGCCGCAGACAGAGGACTGATGGCGCACCAGATCCCGACGGTATGCACGTTTACCCACCGTTTCATTGGAAGCAGACAGATTGAGGATTACTTCTGCACCGTTCAGGCACATCAAAGTAGACGGAGGCATAGGTGTCCACAGGTCTTCGCAGACTTCTGCGCCCAGCACAGTTCCGTCGCCGATGACAAAAAGAATATCTCGCCCCACAGGAATGGGTTCATTGCCGGTTAACCCCAATTCAGCGGGCATAACCGTTTTCTGCTGCAAGTCTTCCGAGGAGGAGAACCAGCGGCGTTCATAAAATTCATTATAGTTTGGCAGATATGTTTTCGGCACCAAGCCGTGAAGCACGCCGCCGGAGAGGATTGCCGCACAGTTATACATCTGCCCATTGATCACCACCGGCAAGCCGATGACAACAGTTACGGCAGGATATTCTCCACTGCAGGCAAGGATTTTACGCAGTCCCTCCAGGGATGCCTTTTGCAAAGATTCCTGGAAAAACAGGTCCGCACAGGTATAGCCGGTCAAAGACATTTCCGGAAATACCAGAACATCTGCGTTCTCACCGTCTGCCTTTGCAATATATTTACAAATATCTACCGCATTTTTTGCCGGATCCGCAAGCTTCACAGGCGGAACCGCACAGGCAATTCGGATAAAATCCAACATTGGGATCCCTCCATTTTTCTTTATTTTATATTACTATAACACATTTTTACTGTTTTGAAAACATTATTTTCACAAAAAAGAGGAGGGTTTGTTCCCTCCTCTTTCCATTATACTGCTACCAGAGATTTCAGCTTTTCAGCCAGATCCAACTGCTCCCAGGGCAGCTCGTCCACACCGAAGTGACCTTCCATGGCGGTTTTGCCATAGATGGGGCGGCGCAGATCCAGCTTGCGGATAATGCCGCCGGGAGTCAGATCGCAGGTCTTCCGCAGCAGCGCAGTCATTTCCTCATCGGCGATCTTACCGGTGCCGTAGCTATCCACCCGGACAGAAACAGGCTCTGCCACGCCAATGGCGTAAGCCAGCTGCACCTGCACCTGGGTAGCCAGACCAGCAGCTACCAGGTTCTTAGCCATATAACGGGCCATATATGCGCCGCTTCTATCCACCTTGGTGGGGTCTTTGCCGGAGAATGCACCGCCGCCGTGGGAGAAATAGCCGCCGTAGGTATCTACGATGATCTTACGTCCGGTCAGACCTGTATCGCCGTTGGGGCCGCCAATGACAAAGTTACCGGTGGGATTGATATGAATATTCTTCACATCATCGATGCAGAAGCCGTACTGCTTCAAAACAGGAGCAATCACGCCCTCCCGGATGTAACGGCGCAGCTCAGACATTTCAAAATCTGCGCTGTGCATAACAGAAACAACAACAGTATCAATGCCGATCACGCTGCCATCTTCGTCAAATTCTACAGACACCTGGGTCTTGCCGTCGGGACGGAGCAGATCGTTGCTCTGCACGCACTGGGTCAGCCGGTTGGAAAGAGCCCGGGACAGCGCAGCAGGCAGAGGCATCAGCTCAGGGGTCTGGGTGCAGGCACCGCCGAACATCATACCCTGATCACCGGCGCCGCCTACTTCGTCATTGGTACCCATAGCGATATCCGCAGACTGGGTATGGATCTTGCACAGGATCTCTACAGACTCGGCATCAAAGCCGTCGCCGGGGTGGGTATAGCCGATCTTCTCAATAACCTTACGGGCTACAGAGGCATAGTCAACCTGGGCTTTGGTGGTGATCTCACCGCAGATCAGGCAGAAATTGGTGGTGACCATAGTTTCACAGGCCACACGGGAGCCGGGGTCTTGCGCCAGGCAGGCATCCAAAATTGCATCGGAAATGCTATCTGCTACTTTATCGGGGTGGCCGCAGGTTACACATTCAGAGGTAAATAATCTTTTTTCCATTTTTTCTTTTCCTTTCTGTTACAGACATCATAGTAAACGAAGTGAACTCCCCCTGTCAGCTTCGCTGACATCCCCCTCAAAACGAGGGGGACAAGGATT
>JAZRLK010000040.1:0-10587 GCA_045646805.1 Faecousia sp. | reverse complement strand
TCAACTCCTTGGCTCACAGAACGACATGGCTACGATCCGACTTCACCTCGTAAGTACCCAAAATCTCCTTGGCAGCGCCGGAAATGATGCCCTCGGCGATGTCCATCATATCGTGGAAGTCCGCATAGGCCTGGTACAGCTCAACGGAAGTAAACTCGGGGTTATGCTTGGGATCCATGCCCTCGTTACGGAAGATTCTGCCGATCTCATAAACACGGTCCATACCGCCCACGATCAGCCGCTTCAGAGGCAGCTCGGTGGCGATACGCATAAACATATCAATGTCCAGAGTATTATGGTGGGTGATGAAGGGACGGGCTGCAGCGCCGCCGGCGATGGTGTTCAGCACCGGGGTTTCGACCTCGATATAGTTCATATTATCCAGGTAGCTGCGCATAAACTTGATGAACTTGGAACGGATCACAAAGTTGCGCTTGACCTCGGGATTGACCATCAGATCCACATACCGCTGACGGAAACGCAGCTCCTTATCGGTCAGACCGTGGTACTTCTCCGGCAGGGGCAGCAGAGATTTACTCAGCAGCACCACATTCTTAGCACGGATGGAGATCTCTTCGGTCTTGGTCTTGAAAACCTCGCCCTCAACGCCAACGATATCGCCGATATCGTTTTTCTTGAAGTAGGCGTATTCATCCTCACCCAGTTCGTCGATCTTGACAAACAGCTGGATGCGGCCGGTGCAGTCCTGCAGGTCGCAGAACATAACCTTACCCTGACCGCGCTTGCTCATCAGACGACCGGCAACACGGACAATTTTACCTTCATAGCCTTCATAGTCTGCCTTGATAGCGGCAGAATCGGCGTTGAAATCATACTTTGTCTGCAGGAAGGGGTCACGACCCTCGGCCTGCAATGCAGACAGCTTATCCCGACGGATCTGCGCCTGCTCGGAAACAGGCAATTCTGCCTGGGGTTCAAACTTTGCCATAGCTTAGCCCTCGCGAGTTACATTGATGACCTTCATCTGGTAGGAGCCATTGGGGGCATTGACCACGAAGGTATCGCCGATTGCCTTGCCTACGGCTGCTCTGCCGAAGGGGGAATCGTCGGAAACACGGAACTGCATGGGGTCAGCTTCCTGAGAGCCGGTGATGCGGTAGGAAACTTCTGCGCCGGTTTCCATATTCTGCACGGTTACGGTGCAGCCCAAGCCTACACGGCCGCTGGCTTCGTTTTCGTCCTCGATGATAACGGCGTGGGACAGGATGTCCTCAATTTCAGCGATGCGGCCATAGAGCTTTGCCTGCTCGTTCTTGGCAGCATCGTATTCGGAGTTTTCAGACAAGTCACCATAGGAACGGGCTTCGGCGATCATAGCCGCAATCTCACGCTCCCGGGTAGTCTTCAAATAATTCAGTTCTTTTTCCAGGTCAGCCAGACGCAGGCTGGTAATCTTAAATTCTTTTGCCATAACACAAAATCCTTTCTTTGCCCTAAAATTGCACCCTATATTATATAGGAAAATTTTCCTTTCGTCAATGCTTTTGTTTTTTATATTACCGATAATATAACAACAAAAAATTGTAGGGACAGGGCATTGCCCCTTCCCTACAAATATGCCTTGTTGAAATTACAGGTGCAGGATATTGGGGAGCATTTCTTCTTTGGCGATGACTGCGGTGTGCAGTTCCTTTTTAGTCCGCACTGTGCGCAGGTTTTCCGGCATCTTTACGCCGGTAAGGACTTCCAGGCGATCCATTTTGGCAAATTCGTCGGGATCGTTATTTTCTTCCAGAGCGGATAGAACCGCTGCGGGGAATTTATAAGGCGATGCGGTGGAAAGGACAACCATAGGCGCATTGTCGCCGGTTGCAGCCCGGTAGTCCTCTGCAACAGCCCAGCCTGTTGCGGTATGGGTATCGCACAGGTAGCTGCAGTCTTTAAACACTTTGCCGATGGTTTCGCCGGCTTTTTCGTCATTGCAGAAGCCGCCCCAGAATTCCTCCCGGATGGCCTTTTGCAATACTTCCGGCACTTGATAGAAGCCTTCTTTATTCAGCTTCTGCATCAATTCTGCCACCAAATCTGCATCCTCCGTCATCAGATACAAAAGACGCTCCAGATTGGAAGATACCAGAATATCCATGGAAGGGGAGATGGTCTTATGCAAGGGGCGGCGGCGGTCGTACAGGCCGGTTTCGATAAAGTCTGTCAGCACATTGTTAGCATTGGAGGCGCAGATCAGCTTGCCCACGGGCAGACCCATCTTCTTTGCCAGGTAGCCTGCCAGAATATCACCGAAGTTACCGGTGGGAACGCAGAAGTTCACCTTGTCGCCCATCCGGATTGCACCCTTTTTCAGCAGGTCGCTGTAGGCCTTGAAATAATAGGTGATCTGGGGAGCCAGACGGCCGATATTGATGGAATTGGCAGAGGACAGCCGGGCACCGCCGGGAGTGAGATTATCCCCAACGGCTGCAAAAATATTCTTCACGCCGGTTTGGGCATCGTCGAAGTTGCCCTCCACTGCCAGAACCGTTACATTATTGCCCTCCTGGGTTGCCATTTGCGCACGCTGGACTTTGGAAACACCGCCGTGGGGGTAGAACACGCAGATCTTGATACCCTCCACATCCTTAAAGCCTTCCAAAGCAGCCTTGCCGGTATCGCCGGAGGTTGCAGTGAGGATCAGAATGTTTTCGTCCATACCCTTTTGCTTTTTCGCTGCGGTCAACAGCTGGGGCAGCATACAAAGGGCAACGTCTTTAAATGCAGAAGTAGGACCGTGGAACAGCTCCAGCACAGAAAAATCCCCTGCCTGAACGGTGGGAGTCAGGTCTTCGGCAGTGAACTTTCCCCGGTATGCCCGCTCCACCAGAGTTTCCATATCCGGAATATCCGGCAGCATCGCACCGATGATGGCGGCAGCCATCCCGTAGGTGTCCATAGCCAGAATTTTCTGCACATCCACCTGGGGCAGCTTTTCCGGCACATACAGACCGCCATCAGGGGCCAGACCGTTGAGCACAGCCTGGGCGCTATCTACGGTTTTTTCCTTATTTCTTGTTGAATGATACAGCATAATCCTACCTCTTTTGTCTGATATCTTGTTATTTTGCCACTATTGCAATTTCAGTGGGTATATGATATACTGTTTCGGGTAAAAAAGCAAGTGTTTCCTACAGGAAAGCACTATCTGGAACAGAAAGAAAATTTACGGAGGAATATGGATATGAAAATCGGTTTGTTAGGCTTCGGTGTTGTGGGCAGAGGCGTGTACGATCTGACCGCAGACCGGGATGATATTCAGGTGGCAAAGGTGATCTGTTTGGAGGATATCTCCCTGCCCGACGCAGAGGTTACCAAGGATTTTAATTCCATTCTCACCGACGACTCTATCGATACGGTTGTGGAAGCTATGGGCGGTTTGCATCCGGCTTACGAATTTGTCCGGGCATCCATCGAAGCAGGCAAGAACATTGTTACCTCCAACAAGGCTTTGATGGCAACCTTCTACGATGAGCTGATTCCTCTGGCTATGGAAAAGGGCGTTCTGCTCCGCTGCACCGCTGCTGTGGGCGGCGGCATCGGCTGGCTGAGCGAACTGGAGCGGGCTCGCCGCAGCCAGACCATCAACCAGGTCGGCGGCATTATGAACGGCACCTGCAACTATATTTTGGACTCTATGACCCGGCTGGGTCAGGACTATGACGAGGCTCTGGCCCAGGCTCAGAAGCTGGGCTATGCTGAAGCCAACCCCACCACCGATGTGGACGGCATCGACACCTGGCACAAGGTGATCCTCTCTTCCAACATTGCCTTCGGCATCAGCGTGGACGAGAGCACCGTACCTGCCGCCGGTATCCGCCACATCAAGGCAGAGGATGTTGCCAATTTCAAGGAGCACGGTTTTGTGTGCAAGCTGCTGAGCACCGGCATTATGGATGGCGGCAAGCTGTCTGCCTTTGTGCACCCCACTCTGGTTCCCGTGGGTGAGCCGGAAGCTGCTGTGCCTGCTAACTACAATCTGATTACTTTGATCGGTTCCGCCTCCGGCCGTATGAGTTTCTACGGTCAGGGCGCAGGCCGCTACCCCACTGCATACAATGTAGTGCAGGACTGCACCGATGTGCTGATGGGCAAGGGCTTCTACAGCCCCTACGGCGGCAAGGTTGCAGCCGACAACAGCCTTCTGCGGCAGTTCTATGTCCGGGGCGACAAAGATTCCTGGCTGGAAGAAAACACCCAGGAAACCTGGAACAATGCTGCCATCACCAAGCCCGTATCCGTTGCTGCTATGCACGCCTGGCTGAAAGATCACCCCGGCACCTTCATTGCCGCACTGCCTAACGAATAAGAAAGGGTTTTACTTATGCTGAAAGTTACCAAATTTGGCGGTTCTTCCATGGCCGATGCGGGTCAGTACCGCAAAGTTCGGGATATTGTATTTGCTGATCCGGAGCGGAAGGTTGTGATTGTATCCGCCGCCGGTAAGCGCAACTCCGCTGACCACAAGCTGACTGACCTTCTGTACCTGTGCCACGCCCACACCCGTTACGGCGTTGCCTGTGATCCCATTTTTGATATGATCACCGGCCGTTATCTGGAAATCCGGGACGAACTGAAGCTGAATGTGGATCTGGAAACAGAATTTGCCGATCTGAAAAAACGGCTCGATGCCAAAAAAGTTACGGAAGATGAGCTGGCAAGCCGGGGCGAGTACTACTCTGCCAAGCTGATGGCTGCATTTTTGGATTTTGAATTTGTAGACGCCGCCGACTGGATCCGGTTTAATATGGACGGAACTGTTGACAAGGAATTTTCTTACGCTGCGCTGAAAAAATTAGGCAGCGGCAAGGGCATCGTCATCCCCGGCTTCTACGGTGCAATGCCCGATGGCCGCATCCGCACCTTCTCCCGGGGCGGCAGCGATATCACCGGCGCACTGGCTGCTGCTGCGCTGGATGCCAGCGTTTACGAGAACTGGACCGATGTTTCCGGTATTTTGATGGCTGACCCCCGGATCGTTCCCGATCCCCAGCCCATTCCGGAAGTTACATACGACGAATTGCGGGAATTGAGCTACGCCGGTGCTCAGGTGCTCCACGAAGGCACCATCCTGCCCGTGCGCGAGAAGGGCATCCCCGTCAACATCCGCAACACCAATGCGCCGGAGGATCGGGGTACATTTATCCAGGAATCCTTCGATACGGAAATCGACCCCAACCGGGTCATCACCGGCATCACCGGCAAGAAGGACTTTTCCATTATCACCATGTTCAAGCGGGGTATGACCAGCGAGGTCGGCGTGCTGCGCTCTGTGCTGTCTGTTCTGGAACGTCACGGCATCAGTGTTGACTTCGTTCCCAACGGCATTGACAATGTTTCTCTCGTGGTCAACACCGAGGCTGTTGCCCCCCATCTGTACGCCATTTTGGCAGAGATCCAGCGGGATGTGAATCCCGATCGGTTGGAAGTGCTGGATAATATCTCCATCATTGCCGCCGTCGGTCACAGAATGGCTTTCCGTCCCGGCGTTTCCGGCAAGATTTTTGCCGCTCTGGGCGATGCAGGCATCAACATCCGTATGATCAATCAGGGTCCGGATGAGCTGAACATTATCTTCGGCGTGGACAATAAGGACTTCGCCGGTGCAATCCGGGTGCTGTATGACAGCTTCACAAAATAAGGAGGCTTATTTATGAAAAATTACACTGTTGCCATTTTGGGCGCCACCGGTGCGGTGGGTCAGGAAATGATCAAAATTTTGCAGGAGCGGAATTTCCCTGTGGGCAAGCTTGTTCCCCTTGCCAGCGCACGCAGCGCCGGTAAGACTCTGAAATTCCGGGGCGAGGATGTAACGATCCAGCTTGCCTGCGAAGAGGCCTTTGAAGGCGTGGATATCGTTCTGGGCGCAGCGGAAAATGATATTGCCAAGGCTATGGCTCCTGCCATTGTCAAAGCCGGCGCTGTTTTTGTGGATAATTCTTCCGCATTCCGGATGGATCCCAATGTGCCGCTGATCGTGCCGGAGGTTAACCCCGAGGATGTAAAGAATCACAAGGGCATTATCTCCAACCCCAATTGCTCCACCATCATCACCATCACCGCAGTCAATGCGCTTAATGCTATTGCCCCCATCCGCACAATGACCGCTTCTACCTACCAGGCCGTTTCCGGCGCAGGCGCAGGCGGTCCTGTGGAGCTGATGGAGCAGGTGGAAACTTTGTCCAAGGGCGAGGCTTGCCAGCCCAAGATCTTCCCCTATCAGATTGCATTCAACCTGATCCCCCAGATCGGCGGCGAGCAGGTTGACGGCTACACCAGCGAGGAAATGAAAATGCAGAACGAAGGCAGAAAGATTATGCATCTGCCGGATCTGAAGGTTACCTGCACTTGCGTGCGTGTGCCCGTTGTTCGCAGCCACTCCATTTCCGTAAGCTGCCATTTCGATACCCCTGTTACCGTAGAGCAGGCTCGGCAGGCCATTGCAAACGCCCCCGGCTGTAAGCTGATGGACGATCTGCAGAACAAGGTCTATCCGATGCCTCTGGAGACTACCGACCAGGATATCGTGTTCGTTGGAAGAATCCGCCCCGATCTGACCGACCCCTGCGGCATCAGCCTGTGGTGCTGTGGCGACCAGGTTCGTAAGGGTGCCGCCACCAACGCCATCCAGATCGCAGAACTTTTAATTGAACAATAAGGTATTATGGGAGTGTTCAAGCTGAACACTCCCATATAAATTAGAATTTATATTATTAACACCTTATCTTGCCCCCCGCACTTGTGAGGGGGGTGGCTGAGCGAAAGCGAGGCCGGGGGGAGTGAAGATAGATAACTCCCTCAGGCAAATTGCCTAAATTCGGCAATTTGCCAGCTCCCTCATAAATGAGGGAGCCAAGATAAGGAATGATGATATAAACTATCATTTATTGAATATCAAAAGGAGTGTCGTCAGACACTCCTTTGAATGTTATTTGGAGAACTTAATGCCCACGGATTCCAATTCTTCCTTGCGGCGGATGATTTCTTCATCAGACCGGTTCAGATTTTGGGTGTGGTCTTTAATGTTTTTCCGTTTAAACAGCAGAACGCTGACCCACCGGCCAGCCCACGCCAGGGGCAAAGGCCATTTTGCCAGCTTGGGGTAACTCACAGCGATGGTCTCTTTGCCGGGGAACAGCAGCTCACGGGTGCGCTTTTTCCGGCTTACCTTTGCAGATGCGTTTTCCGTCTGCATAATTTGGACAGCACCGGCAATGTTGTAATTTTCCCGTGTTCCCCATTTGCCGCCAAACAGCAACGGGGTGAGGATTTCCGTTATTTCATCCCAGGGACCGTCCTCAAACCAGGCCGCAAGCAGCTTGCAAACATTGTCATAGAATTCTTCCATACCCAGCTTTTCCATCTCCTGCCGGATATAGGCTTCATCCATCTGGGGATATGTACGGCGGTACACCCACAAGTCCGTTGCGTGGTTACAGCCGATGCCGCCATAGCGGAAATGCTTGGCAAAATGGGTGAAGTCGTAAATAAATGTATCCTCCCGGCTCAGCGCCCATCTGTACTGACCCTGCTGAGTTGCCCGCTCCCAGGTGGGTTCAAAATACCGGAAGTAATCGGGGAAACGGGTGGGGAACAGATATTTATGCAGCTCAATCTTCAGATCGGGGTGCTCCCAGGTATAGTCAAAATCAGAGCAATCGGGAATTTCCTCAAAGCCCAGCTGCTGCATGACCTCCCGGATTTGGGGATACTGCTCCTCGTGGATCAGCACGTCCGCATCGCCCATAGGCCGCATTTCGTGGCTGGGATAAATATTTTTTGTCAAACAGCCCTTAATGGGCAGATAGTCTACGCCTTTTTTTCCAAGCGCCCGGAAAACCCGCTCTGCCATCTCCAGCTGCCGCTGGCTGCCCATATAGTAGATGCAGTATTCTTCCTGCAGCGGACCAAAATTGGGAAGCGTCTCGGCAATTCCGCAATTGAGCGCACCGGCAAAGCAGATCTGAAAGGCATTATTTTTCCGGATTACAGGATACGCCTTCTCCCAGGCAAAACCCTCCGGCATTTCATAGCCTTCACCGGTTATGGCACTTTTTATGAGCAAAATAATGCCCTGCGTAATACAATCCATGGACATTCTCCTAAATTTTCAAAATGAGTTTTGCAAACAGGAAATATACCAGCAAAGAAACGGCGTCCACAATGGATGTGATGAAGGGACTTGCCATCACAGCCGGGTCCAGCTTCAGAGCCTTTGCGCCCATAGGCAGGATTGCGCCGATGATTTTCGCTGTCAGAACCGTTGCAAACAGCGCAAGACATACCACCAGGTTGATGGGATGGGTGATGCCGGGATTTCCCAGCAGCAAACCGTCAACCAGCCAGATTTTCAGGTAGCACACAATTGCCAGAGCAAGACCGCACATTACAGCCGTGCGGATTTCTTTCCAAACTACCCTGGGCAGATCGGATAATTTCAATTCATCCAGGCTCAAAGCACGGATGACCGTAACCGAGGACTGCGAGCCGGAGTTACCGCCTGTGCCCATCAGCATGGGAATAAAGGCTGTGAGCACCACCTGGGCAGCCAGGGCGTCTTCAAAGGATGTGATAATCATACCGGTGAAGGTTGCCGAGACCATCAAAAGCAGCAGCCAGGGAATACGGTTTTTAAACAGTTCCCAGGGACCGCTACGGATATAGGTCTTCTCTGAGGGCAAAATACCGCCCATCATCTCCATATCCTCGGTGGCCTCGTCTTCCAGAACGTCGATAGCGTCGTCAACGGTGACGATACCCACCATCCGGTTTTCCATATCCACAACCGGCAACGCCAGAAAGTCGTACCGGGAGAACATTTTTGCCACTTCTTCCTGGTCGGTGTGGGTGGTGACGGAAATCAGGTTTGTTTCCATCATATCCCGCACACGGATCTCGTCATCGTCGGCAAGGAGCAGGTCCTTGACTGTGACGATACCTACCAATTTTCTGCCTTCGGTGACATAGCAGGTGTAAATGGTCTCTTTGTCCACACCCTGACGGCGGATGCGCAGGATGCTCTCTTCCACGGTCATAGCAGGCCGCAGACTCACATATTCCGTGGTCATAATGGAACCGGCGGAATTATCGGGATAGCGCAGAATCTGATTGATAGATGAGCGCATTTCCGGATCTGCCTGACGCAGAATCCGCTTGACCACGTTGGCAGGCATCTCCTCCACCAGCGCCGCAGCATCGTCAACATACAATTCGTCAACGATTTCCTTCAGCTCGCTGTCGGAAAAGGTTCTGATCAGCAGCTCCTGCTCCTCGGTTTCCATTTCCACAAATGTTTCCGCAGCCAATTCCTTGGGCAAAAGCCGGAACAGCAGCGGGATTTTCTTTTCCTCCGTTGACGAGAACAGCTCCGCAATGTCCGCAGGATTCATAGTAATGAGAACATCCCGCAGTGTTGCATATTTTTTCTCGTCAAGCATCGTATCGAGTGCTTTGAGCACCAGTTCAAAGCGTTCATTCATCCGGTGTTACCTCCTGTGTAAAATGGGCATACTGCCCCTTGATGGTTACACACCGGTGTCAAAGGTCACCGCATCCAAAGACGCAGGCAACTACTTCGGCCCGGTATACTACTGCCACTATTACCTGTGTCCACGGTGTTCCCTCCTTTGTTTTACGCATACACAATCATTTTATACCCGTTCTATCTATCTGTCAAGAAAAAGCGTCTTATTCTCAACTAAATTAGAATTTATATCGCTAACGCTCTAATTGACAATGAACTCCTTGGCAATGCGGCTGACCTGGTCATCGTTGCCCTCCTGCACCAGGGTCAGCAGGTAGCGCACCCGCTGCTCGTCGATCACCTCGCCCCGGGCGGAAAGCTGCATCAGCCCCTCCAGGGTCCGCACCGCCTTGTCGGCGGCTTCCACATCACCCATCACCTTCAGCTCATTGCCCCGGTTGATGATGTTCACCCCCAGCGCATCCTCGATGCGCCGGATATTCTCGTCGAAGGAGCCGAAGACGGCGATCAGGTCCTCAACCCGCTCCACGTTCACGATTTTCTCGATCATTGGTATCTCCTTCTGTGTCGATTCCAGGACGGAAGCCTGCGATCATCTCCCGGCATTCAAAAACCGCCGTCAGCATTCGCCCATCCCAGGAAGCTTTCTCCTCCAGAATGGTCCCGGCGGTCATGTTCCGCTGAACGCTGGCTCTGGCCGCATCCATGAGCTGCGGCTCCGGCTCCTGCCGAAGCATTTCCTGTGTTTCACACAGAAAATAGGTTTCCGTCACAAGGGCCACCGGCAGCCCGAACCCGCCCGGCAGCTCCAAATTTTTAACCGTCCTCATTTTAACACAAGTCCCATGTAAAATTCCACTATCATCGAAAAAATTCACATACTTTTTTCCAATTCGCAGGGAAATTTTTCGGATCACCCGCCCCTGTTGGCTCCGCAGGAGGGTATTTTCCGGCAAAACCGCCTTGACACACCGGCGGGTCAGACCGTAGACCTCCCCTTCGGCTCTCTCCGCCAGCATCGAGATCCCCAGATCCGTGGTCCCGGAGATCAGCACCTGTCCGGGGCGCACCACCTGTCCCGGGGCCGTCACGGC
>JAZRLK010000039.1:0-5687 GCA_045646805.1 Faecousia sp. | reverse complement strand
CACAGCAGCTATCTATGATGTTACCACCGGTGAGATCGTTTCCAAGACCTACACATTCAGCGTTGAAGCATTTGCAGAACAGCTGTTTGCTTCTCAGCAGGATGTTGTTGTGGCAATGATGAGATACGGCGATGCCGTTAGTGCACTGGTTGCCTAATTGAGCGAAAAAAAGTAGTATAACATCAATTCTACATAAAAGATTCGAATATTAAGCAAAGAAAACGGAGGATTCCAGAAATGGAGTCCTCCGTTAATCTATGTTTTAATTATCTGTTGCATTTTGAGATATTTGTTAAAAAAGTAATAATTTTTACTTGTAATTCACTTGACATATTGAATGTTTTGAAGTAATATTATGGTGATCATATTATGTGTAGAAAGGTGAATTATGCCTGATTACATCTTGTTTGATCATATGTATGTGTATTGATCGTGATTGTCTTAGTACATAATCATTAGATACGTCTGGTGATATCTGAGACTATATCGATAATACAAATTTTATGAAAGGAGACTGACACCCATGTATGTAGCACCCGAATCCAAGGTTCTGCTGGCTCTGGCAAACGTTGCTGCCACCTCCACCGAGACTGAGCCCGCACCCACCGAGTCCACCGGTCCTAAGTTTATTGGTCCCTGCACTCAGGTCGGCTAATAATCAAAATTGGCGGGGCGGAGAAATTCGTTCCGCCAAAATTTTTATTTAGGAGAGATATATGCGTAGTCGTGAGTATTATCAAATAAGAGAGCAATTCACAATTGCCGCAGCAGAACAGAAAACACCGATTTATGGACATTATGAATTAACATCACGATGTAATCTTGATTGTAAAATGTGTTATGTCCATACTCAAAATAATGCTGAAGCATTGCGGAATGAATTAACCACAGATCAATGGAAGCAAATTTTTGATGAAGCTTATGAATGTGAGTTGTTATATGCAACGCTCTCCGGTGGTGAATGTTTGCTCCGTAAGGATTTTAAGGAGCTTTACCTTCATTTGTGGAATAAAAACATTTTTGTGTCCGTCTTCACAAACGGAACATTAATAAATGATGATTATATAGAATTTTTTAAGACCTATCATCCTGATAGAATTCAGATTTCTCTATATGGATCCTGTGAAGAAGGTTATCTCAATGTTACTGGACATAAGGGGTTTGAAAAAGCAATTTATGCAATCGAGTCCTTAAAAGCTGCAGGAATAGATGTAGAAGTAGCCGTTACTCCCAGTAAATATATGAAAGATGATTATATTCGTATATTGGAATTATGTAAAGACAAGAAGTTCTATACTACCTATCAGGATTTGTTTTTGTTACCAAACCGCGATGATCCGAATAAAGATGATTATTTCCTTACATCTGATGAGATTGTATCTCTGTCGGTTCGTCGGGCAGAATTGTGGGGACCGGTTGTTCCCCTTGAATGCGTACCAGAACCCCGTAAGTGTATGCATGCCTCTGTTAAAAAGGGCCTAACATGCAATGCAGGTAATTGTCTGGCATCTGTGACCCATAATGGCATTATGTATCCTTGCTATAATGCAATGATTGGCGGAGTTTCTTTGCTTGAAAAAAGCTATAGAGAGGCTTGGCAGGAGACAGTTAAGGCATCATCTGAGGTTGTTCTCAGTTCGGAGTGTGAAGGCTGTCCTTATGATAAAACCTGTCCCACATGTCCTGCGTTCCGTTTGAGGGATTTGCAAAGTGGTCATTGTAATTCTGCTACTTGCGAATTGACTCGAAAGTTGGTTGCTGCAGGTGTTAAAAAGCTGGAACCCGTTGATTGATGATATAACATATAAAACAAGTGCGAGCTGCAAGAATGATGCAGCTCGCGCTTTTGCGTTTAGCGGTTGTTCTGATTCTGTTGATTTCTGCTGTTCTGGTTGTTCTGATTCTGCTGATTCTGCTGATTCTGCTGATTCTGCTGATTCTGCTGATTGTTCTGGCTATTCTGATTGCTCTTGTAATTCTGGTTGTTATTCTGATTGTTGTTCTGGTTATTGTTCTGGTTGTTGTTCTGATTTCGATTCTGGTTGTTCATCATCATATCCTCCAAATTTCTTTGTAGCGGTCATCCGCCTGCTTATTATACCCCGATTATTACGATTTATCCTTAGCTTTAAATATGATCGCTGCCAGCAAGCCTGCGAAGATCGCAGCAGTGATACCACCGGCAGATGCTTTCAAACCGCCCGTAAAAATTCCAATAAAACCGTTTTCGTCAACCGCTTCACGCACACCCTTTGCTAGTAAGCTGCCAAAACCGGAAAGAGGAACAGATGCACCCGCACCGGCAAATTCAATAAGGGACTGATAAATTCCGATTGCCCCTAAAATTACGCCAGCTACTACATAGCCAACCAAAATTCGTGCCGGTGTCAGCTTTGTTTTGTCGATCAAAATTTGACCAACGACGCAAATAGCGCCGCCAATTCCAAATGCAATAAAATATTCCATTATTTACAGCTCCCTTCGATTACCACAGCGTGACAAACCCCCGGAATGGGCAAACCTTGCTGGGTGGAAGTGGGGGAGAGGAGTGCTCCTGTTCCGCAGAACAGGATTTTTTTAAGCTTTCCTTCGTTTAGCAGATTCAATAAATACCCGCAGAGGGTAACTGCGCTGCATCCGCACCCCGATCCGCCACAGTGAACATCCTGCTTTGTGGAATCGAATATCAGTGTTCCGCAATCGGTAATTTTTCCGCCGATAGAAACACCATTTTGAGAACATAATTGGATCAAAACTTCCTTACCCAGCTGTCCCAAATCTCCGGTCACAATCAAATCGTAATCATCGGCAGTAGTAGAAAAATCTTCAAAATGTGTTCTAATTGTATGCATTGCCGCAGGCGCCATAGCCGGTCCCATATTGTTGGCATCTTTGATACCGAGATCGGTAACAGTACCCACGGTGCAGCCCGTGATCCTGGGGCCTTTTCCGCTGCGTGACAACAGTGCCGCTCCAGAGCCTGTTACAGTCCATTGTGCTGTTGGAGGCCGTTGTCCGCCATAGTTCAGTGGGAACCGATACTGCCGCTCAGACGAGGCGAAATGAGAGGAGGTCATAGCGACTGCGTTTTCAAAAAAACCGCCTCCTACGACCATAGAGGCGACGAGTAAGCTCTCTGCCATAGTGGAGCAAGCGCCGTATAACCCCAAATGGGGAATTTCCAAATTCCGCAGGGGAAATGACGATCCAATGCACTGATTCAGCAGGTCGCCGGATAAGACAACGCCCAAATCTTTATCGCCACATCCTGCTTTTTGCGCCAGTGTTTCCAGCACAAGCTGCTGCATCTTCCGTTCTCCCTGTTCCCAAGTTTTTTGCCCGAAGTAAGCATCTTGAGAGGTTATATCAAAATAACTGCCAAGCGGCCCTTCTGATTCCATTTTTCCCGCAATACTTGCCCAAGCAGTGATTACCGGCGGCTCGGGTAATATGAAGCTGTGCTTTCCTTTTTTGTTATTTACCATTTCTTCACATCCTTTTTTGATAGTATGTGAAAAAAGGTGACATTTAATCAAAAAAAGCCGCTGATTTACAAATCAGCAGCTTTTTGTTTGAAATTATTTACCGGCCAATGCCCGCTCCAGCCAGACACAGCCAACATCCAATGCGGTGTACAAGCCGTTCTTTTCGCTTTTCTTCACGATGCGATCACGACTCTTTGCGGCCGGATCGGTGAGCTGAAGCTGTACAGAAACTCGGGTAGCCACATCCAGATCCTGAACCTTCTTGGATTCGAGAATCTGCAGCATAACAATATGAGAATCCGCCATAGAACCGTAATAGATCAAGTTATCCTTACGCATCAACGGATGCCCTTTGTATGTTAAAACAGTCTTTTCCTCAGACATGGAAAAACCTCCTTACATAGTGACCGGGAGACTTTTGCGGTGGCAAAAGCCTCCCGGCTGAAATTTTTAATCAAACAGATAGTGCTTTACCAATGCCTGCAGCAGTTCATCCCGATCCAACTTGCAAATTTTGGTGCGTGCATTGTTGTAGTTGGTGATATAGGTAGGATCTTCTGTCAGCAGGTAACCAACGATCTGGTTGATGGGGTTGTAACCCTTTTCGTTCAGAGCGTCGAATACTTCGCGGAGCACCAGACGCATTTGCTCTTTGTCATCATTGGGAACCTGGAATTTTCTTGTGATACTGTTTTTGTCCGTCATAAGTAACGACCCCCTTCTTTTTAATGAATTTATTATATCCTAAATTGATGATAGTGTAAAGTATTTTTTGCGATATTTTTACCGCAAAACTGCATCCAGCTTTTCTTTCAGAGCCTTCAGGATATTGCTGACCACCTTTTCGGATTCCTCGTCGGTCAATGTGCGGTCGTCTGCACGAAGCTCCAAAGCGAATGCCAGACTCTTCTTGCCCTCAGCAATACCAGTACCGCGGTAGATATCGAACAGCCGCACACTCCGCAGCAGCTTGCCAGCGGAAGCGGTGATCACATTCTCAATAGCAGCAACCGTAACGGCTTCGTCGCACACGATTGCCAAATCACGGGATACGGTGGGATACTTAGGCAGGGGAACATAGGTGGGCTCCGGAAGCTGAATGTTGAACAGCTTTTCCATATTGATCTCGGCACAGTAAACTTCACATTCAATGCCGTAGTTCTTTGCAACGAGAGGATGGATCTGACCAATATAGCCCAGTGTTTCCTCACCGTAAGAAACCTTGGCGCAGCGGCCGGGGTGATAGGAAGGATTGTTGCTGTCGGCTTCGTAAGTCACCTTGCCGATCCGCAGACCGGAGAAGATAGCTTCCAATTCGCCCTTGAGTGTGAAGAAGTTTTCGCCTGCGCCGTAGGTGCCCAGCAGCAGAATCTTCGGCTCAGCCGGCAGCTTCTGACCGTCGACAGGCAGATAGATCTTAGCAATTTCGTACAGCTTTGCCTGCTTGTTGTGATAAGCATTGTTTCTGCCCAGAATATCCAGCATAGAGGGCAGGGCAGTGGTGCGCATCACAGAGGTATCTTCGCCCAAGGGATTCTGAATGCGCATAGGATTGCGCAGGGGAGAATCGGCAGGCAGACGAATCTGATCGAAAATAGAAGGAGATACAAAGGAGTAGGTGATGATCTCGCTGAAGCCCAGGCTGCGGCAAAGGCTGCCTGCCTTGGTTTCAAACTTCATTTCAGCGGAGTAGCCACCCTGGGTGGAGGTTCTGAAAGCAGTGGTGGGGATCTCATTGTAGCCGTAAGAACGGCCGATTTCCTCGGCAATATCAGCCATCAGATTCAGGTCAGGGCGCCAGGAGGGGATCTGAATCTCCCGACCCTCAACAGGAATTTCCAGAAGCTTCAGATACTTGACCATATCTTCTTCGGAAATGTCAGTGCCCAGCAGAGCATTGATTTTTTCAGGCTCCAGAGGAACGGTGTGAGGCTGGGGCACATAGTTGATGATGTCAATCATACCGTCGAGCACATCGCCGCATTCCAGCAGCTCTACCAGCTCACAGGCTCGCTGTACGGCAGGAACCGTCATCATAGGATCCAGATTCTTCTCGAATTTGCCGGAAGATTCGGTGCGCATACCCAATGCCAGCGCAGTCTGACGGATGGAAGTGCCGTTGAAGTTGGCAGATTCAAAGACGACGGTAGTGGTGTCATCAAGGATTTCGGAGTTTTCGCCGCCCATAATGCCGGCAAGACC
>JAZRLK010000038.1:0-20639 GCA_045646805.1 Faecousia sp. | reverse complement strand
CCTTAACCAGCTTGGCATCGAAGAAGTTCATCTGGGGAGCGCCGATGAAGCCGGCAACGAACAGGTTGTAGGGGTGATGGAACACTTCCTGAGGAGTGCCGATCTGCTGGATGAAGCCATCCTTCATAATAACAATACGATCGCCCAGAGTCATAGCTTCGGTCTGATCGTGGGTAACATAGATAAAGGTGGTGTCGATACGCTCACGCAGGCGAATGATCTCTGCACGCATCTGGTTACGCAGCTTTGCGTCCAGGTTGGACAGAGGTTCGTCCATCAGCATAACCTTGGGGTCACGAACGATAGCACGGCCGATAGCAACACGCTGACGCTGACCGCCGGACAGAGCCTTGGGCTTACGGTTCAGCAGGGGAACGATGTCCAGGATCTCAGCAGCTTCGTGAACCTTCTTTTCGATCTCCTTCTTGGGCATATGACGCAGCTTCAGAGCGAATGCCAGGTTATCGTAGACGGACATATGGGGATACAGAGCATAGTTCTGGAAGACCATTGCGATATCGCGATCCTTGGGGGCAACATCGTTAACCATACGGTCGTCGATGTACAGCTCACCGGAGGTGATCTCTTCCAGACCGGCAACCATACGCAGGGTGGTGGACTTACCACAGCCGGAAGGACCGACCAGAACGATGAATTCCTTGTCGGCGATCTCCAGGTTGAACTCCTGAACGGCAACAACGCCTTCAGCAGTGATCTGCAGGTTAACCTTCTTTTCGGGTTCGACGTCGCCAGCCTTCTTGCGCTTCTTCTCAGCCTTCTTCTGGGCCTTGACGTCATCGCTGTTGTGGGGGTAGATCTTCTTGATGTTTCTCAGGGACAAACTTGCCATAATGCACGACTCTAAGCATACCGACTCCTCGCGTATGCTCTTACGATCACCGGGTAAAACAGTGAACGCTTTACGACAGGTCTCCACACTGCCGCACCGTGAGTCCAACGGGGTTTATATTTCCTCCTTTTGTGACGCATGAATGACTATTTTTGTGGAGTAGACACCATACGCCCGGATAATATGATAATACCATATTTTCCGGCAAAAGGCAATAGCTTTTTTCTAACAGAAATTGTAAATTTATTTTGTCAACAATGCCAAAAAATTCTGTAAATGGTTGTTTATATCACCACTCCTTATCTTGTCCCCCTCATTTATGAGGGTAAGCGAAGCGCAGTCGCGGTAGTGAATGACAGTCCGGTGGACTGTCAGAGCCGCGACCGGATGCTCCGCAGAGCATTGTCAATTTGCGAATATGTTTGCAAATTGACAGGGGGAGTTATCTATATTCGCTCCCCCCGGCTTCGCTTTTGCTCAGCCACCCCCCTCACAAGTGCGGGGGGCAAGATATGGTGTTGGTTATATAAATTCTAATTTATTTTGTTGTCGGCGTCAGATCGGCGTTGATATTCCAGCACAGGTAATAGGTTCCCAACTGGTCGGCAACTACAAATTCCTGGCCGTATTGCTGCTGTAAGGCGGGGATCTCGTTGGTGGGGATGTTGTCAATGAGAAGCCAGGTGCCGTTTTTAAAATTGCTGAGCATATTGTTGGCATCGTCGGAAAGATAGAATTTGATCTGTTCCATAGTCACAGAACCTGCATCGTAAAAATCCCCGTTTTTCTCCAAAGTAATGACAGAATTGTGCTCCCAGCCGGTCATCTTGTATGCACCGTTGGAAACAAAGCTTTTTGGACTGGATGCCCAGGCCTCGTTGCCCTCCACCACATCCTGCCGCACCGGGAAGAAGGTGGGGCAAGCCAAAAGTTCATTCCAGTAGCCGATGGGATTGATGAGGGTGACGGTCAGCGTTTTGTCATCCGGGGCAGATACGGCTATCTCGTCTGTTCCGTAGCCGACAATTACCCGGAAAAGATACCCTTGGCCAGCACCAGTGGTGTCCGCAGCTGCCCGTTTCCAGGCGTAGGCAAAGTCTTGTGCGGTGAGAGGCTGTCCGTCGGACCAGTGCAGATTTTCTTTCAGCGTATAGGTGTAGGTGACAGTGCCATCGTCGTTGATTACACCTTCCGGAAGAGATTCTGCGCAGTCTGCGGTGACGGTATGCTTGCTGCCGTCATAAGTCCATTTGGCAAGCCCGGCAAAGAGGTGACTGAGCAGGGTTGCGCCGTCAACGGTGGAATTAAAAGCCGGGTCTAAGCTGTCCGGCTCGGAAGCAAGGCATACGGAAATGGTGCTGCTGTCGCCATTTACGGTTGCAGCGTGGAAATATTTGTAACCCAAGGGGTTGGCATAGAAACCTTCCACAGAGCTATCGATCATATAGGGGTCGGTGTAATAGTATAAAGGCGTGATGCAGCCGGTCTGCATCAGCATATCTTCCGCCAGATGCATCATCTCATACCGGGTGTTTCTGTCGACCTGCTGCTTGATGGCATCGATGAGTACATCGTAGGTTTGCACCCAGGTGCCGCCGGTGATTTGGTAATCCACCCCGTAGGGGGTCAGATCCAGATCATAGATGTTTTTCTGGGCGTGGTCACCCTTGCCGTACTGGATGTCATTGTTGCCGGAAGTGGTTGTCCACATATCCAAAAAGCAGATGGGATCGTTGTAGTCTGCAACCCAGCCATTTCGCGCCAGAGTGTAGCCGCCTTGTTTGCGGGTGTTTAAAAATGTGTTCCATTCCTGATTTTCCAGGGTGACACGGATGCCCACGCCGCCTAAAACATTCTGAATATATTCCCCAACCGCCCTATGGGCATCGGAGTTGTTGTAAAGGTACTGCAAGGTTGGAAAATTCTGAAATTTCCCCGTAGTTTCGTCGAAGGCGTAGTATTTGCGGAGAACTGCCATAGCTTGGGTAAAATTCTCCTCGTATGCGCTCTGAGATGGGTCAAAATAATCGGTGTTTGCGAAAAACTGGGAGCCGTCGGCATCCGTCAGACCCTTGGGAACAAAGGTGGATGCAGGCTCCTGACCGCCCTGGGCGATTTGACGGGCAATATATTCCCGATCCAGCATCAAGCTGATAGCATTGCGGATTTCTGCCTCGGCTGCCTCGTCAATGGGCAGCAGATCTTCTGTGGAAATATCCTGCGACTGCTTGCATCCGCTTATAGAATATATCAGACAAAGGACAAGTAACAAAATCAGAATTTTTTTCATAAAAAAGCTCCCTTAATTGTGTGTAGAGGACGGATTTCCCGTCCCGTTAATTGGCTCTGGCTACGTGGTGACAGGCTGCAAAATGGCCAGGGGAAAGCTCTGCCAGCTCCGGCATCTTCTCAGTGCAAATTTCCGTCGCATAGGGGCATCGGGTGCAGAAGGGGCATCCGGGCGGGGCATCCAAAGGGCTGGGAATATCCCCGGATAAGATGATCCGCCGACTTTCCCGGGCTGCTTTGGGATCGGGAAGGGGAACTGCGCTCATCAGGCATTGGGAATAAGGGTGCAGGGGATGGTGATATAATTCATCGGCCTCTGCGATTTCCACCAATTTTCCTAAATACATCACGGCGATCCGGTCTGATATGTGCCGCACCACCAGAAGATCGTGGGCGATAAACAGATAAGTCAGCCCCATCTCCTGCTGCAAATTGCGAAACATATTGATCACCTGCGCCTGAATGGAAACATCCAGTGCCGAAACCGGCTCATCGCAAACCACAAATTCCGGGTCCATAGCCAAAGCCCGGGCGATGCCGATGCGCTGCCGCTGACCGCCGGAGAATTGATGGGCATAACGGGCAGCGTGCTCAGAATTCAACCCAACTTTCGCCATTAAAGAAAGAACTTTTTCCTGCCGTTCCTTTCGGTTTTGGTATAGCCTGTGAATGTCCAAAGGCTCTGCGATCAGATCGGAAACGGTCATCCGGGGATTAAGCGAGGAATAGGGATCCTGAAAAACCATAGCAGATCGCCTGCGGTAGTTTTCAATATTGGCTTTGGAGGAAAGGGGCTTGCCGTGAAAAAGAATTTGCCCGGAGGTGGGGGTGTACAAATGCAAAAGCGTCCGACCAACGGTGGTTTTGCCGCAGCCGGATTCTCCCACCAGCCCAAGGGTTTCCCCCTTGCGGATGGAAAAGGAAACCCCGTCTACGGCCTTAAGGGGTTTTGTGCGGAAAAGTCCGGTGGAGATTGGGAAATACTGTTTCAGATTGCGGATTTCAATGAGATTTTCTGCCATATTCGCCACCGTTTTCCAGTTCTTTTTTGGTATGCAGCCAGCAGGTTGCATAATGTCCTTCTTCTGCCCGGGTGGGTGGACACCGCTTTTTCAGACATATTTTCATAGCCTCGTCGCACCGGGGCGCAAAGGCGCACCCCTGGGGCAGATGCAGAAGGTCAATGGGACTGCCTGCAATGGGTTTTAGTTCCCCGCCGCCTTCCAAAGTCGGCACAGACCGCAGCAGCCCCCGGGTATAGGCGTGTTTGGGGTTGTAGAAAATATCGTCCACCGTACCCTGCTCGCAAACAGAGCCGGCGTACATTACCAGCACCTGATCGCACATTTGGGCCACGACGCCCAAATCGTGGGTGATCATAATAATCGCCATACCCATCTCTTTTTGCAGCTTTTTCATCAGCTCCAGAATCTGCGCCTGAATGGTCACATCCAAGGCGGTGGTGGGTTCATCGGCAATGAGGATATCCGGCTCGCAGGACAGCGCCATAGCGATCATAATCCGCTGGCGCATACCGCCGGAAAGCTGATGGGGATATTGCTTCATCCGCTTAGCCGGATCGTTCACGCCCACCAGCGTCAGCATTTCCACAGCCCGGTCATAGGCCTGCTTTGCATTGCGGTCTGTATGGAGCAAAATGCCTTCGGTGAGCTGATGCCCGATGGTGTAGGTGGGGTTTAGGGAAGTCATAGGGTCCTGGAAAATAATGCTGATCCGGTCGCCCCGGATCTTTTTCATAACTGCCTCACCGGCACCTACCAATTCCTGCCCGTTGAGCTTGATGGAGCCGGAAACAATTTTGCCTGTTTTTTCCAAAATATTTAAAACAGAATAGGCGGTAACGGACTTTCCCGATCCGGATTCACCAACGATGCCCAGGGTCTGCCCCCGTTCCAGGGTAAAGGAGATGCCGTTGACGGCTTTGACTTCCCCGGCGGGGGTAAAAAAAGAGGTATGCAGATCTTTAACTTCCAAAAGCGCCATAAAATCACCTTGTTTTTCTTATTTGTGCAATTTGGGGTCGAAGGCATCCCGCAGTCCATCGCCGAACAGATTCAAAGAAAGCACGATCAGACTGATCACAAGAGCCGGAATAATCAGCCGGTGGGGATAGGAGTGAATGCCGCCCAGAGCCTCCGATGCCAGTGAACCGAGGCTTGGCATAGGGGCGTTTACCCCAAGCCCCAAAAAGCTCAGATAGCTTTCGGTAAAAATGGCGCTGGGAATTTGCAGCGCCGTGGAAATAACAACTACGCCGATGCAGTTGGGGATCAGATGCTTGCGGATGATCCATAGCGCCCCTGCGCCGGAGGAACGGGCGGAAAGGACAAATTCCTGCTCCCGTAAAGATAAAATCTGTCCTCGAATCAGCCGCGCCATAGATACCCAGTACAAAAAGGCAAATACCAAAAACAAGCTGAGCATATTGCTCCCCAGCGCACTGAAAACCGTACCCTCAAAGGTATCGGCAAGGGCAGTTTTTAAAACCGATGCCAGAAGGATCACCATAAGCGTATCGGGCAGAGAGTAGATAATATCCACCAGCCGCATAATGGCAATGTCCGTCTTGCCGCCAAAATAACCGGCAATGGAGCCGATGCTCAGCCCCACGATCAGCACAATGATGCTGGCGAAAAAACCTACGGTCAGAGAAATGCGCGCGCCGTAGACAACCCGGATAAAATAGTCCCGTCCGGAGGCATCTGTGCCGAAAATATGGGGGAAAACCCGGCCTCCGGCATCTATTTTTGCCTGTTCTGTGGTGCTGTAGGCAAAGGGGGGCAGATTGTTGTAGGAGCTGTCCATAGGCTTGCCGGGGGTATTGCCTAACATCTGGTCATACCTGTACGGCCAGAAAAGGGGCAAAAGCAGTGCCCCCAGTACCACCAGAACGATCAGAAGAAAGGCAGAAAATGCGATTTTATTCCGTCGCAGCCGCCGGATTCCGTCGCGGAAAAAGGTAGTTCCGGGGCGAATGGGTGTCAGATATGCTTTTTCTTCCGGATCGGCAGGCTGAAAATCCTCAATATCCCATTCCACGATCTTGCCTCCTATTGCAAATTGATGCGGGGATCCACGGTTTTGTACAATAGATCGCTGACCAAATTCATCACCACGATCAGAACCGCCAGCACAATGGTTGTGCCCATAATCATGGGGTAATCCCGGCTCGTGATGCTGGAAACGAAGGTTCTGCCGATGCCGGGAACGGCAAAAATCTGCTCCACCACCAGCGAACCTGTGACAATATAGGCAACCATTGGCCCCAAATAGGTGATAACCGGCAGCAGAGCATTTTTTAAGGCGTGGCCAAACAAAATCCGTCTGCCGGATACGCCTTTTGCCTTGGCAGTGCGGATATAATCCTGGCTGAGCACATCCAGCATAGAAGACCGGGTCAGCCGGGTGATATAGGCGGTTGGATAAAGAGCAAGCGTGACAACTGGCAGAATGAAACCGCCGGGGGTTGCGCCGTTGGCAGGCAGGATTGCCAGCCTTACGGCAAAAATCAGTAGTAAAAATGTGCCGATAATAAATGAGGGCATCGATACAAAAGCTGTAGTTAAAACCATAATCAGCTTGTCTGCGATTTTGTTGCGCCGCACCGCTGCTGCAGAGCCTAAAATAAGTCCGGCAGAGGTAGCAATGGCGGCGGCAATCAAGCCAAGCCGGGCGGAAATTTTCAGCCCCTGGCTGATCACTTCCGCCACAGTGCGCCCCCGCTGTTTCAGACTGGGCCCGAAATCCAGCCGGGTGACGATATCTTTCAAATAGGTGAAATATTGCTGCAAAAGGGGCTTGTCCATCCCGTATTTTGCTTCCAGCGCTGCCAAAGCTTCCTCGCTTAGGGCTTTTTCACCCAAAAACGGACCGCCGGGAACTGCCCGCATCACAAAAAAGGTGACCGTAATGACGACCCAAACCGTCAGCGCTGCCAAAATCAGCCGCTTGAGAAAATAAAGCAGTGTCCGGGTGTGCAAAACGATCCTCTCCTTCGTGTGTGGCTATGGTGGTTATTTTATCCGGCAATGGCGTAATTATTCATTTTTGGGCTTGCCATATGATTTTTGTGTGTTATAATTTAGGGAAATAAGGAGATGACCCTAATGCAAATCATTGATATTCACACTCATATTTACCCGGAAAAAATCGCTTTGAAGGCAACCCAGAGCGTGCGTGATTTTTACGAATTGGAAGGCAGTGTCCAAATGAACGGAACGGTGCAGCAGCTGCTGCAAAGAGGGGCAGAAGCTGGAATCAGCCGTTTTGTGGTTCTGCCGGTTTCCAATACGCCCAACCATGTCCGGTCCATCAACGAGTTTATTGTGTCCCAGGTTCGTCAGCAGGAAAAATTTGTTGGTTTCGGCACGGTCCACGCCCAAATGGAAGACCTTTCCGGGGAAACAGAGTGGATCATCAAAAATGGGCTCAAAGGCATCAAAATGCACCCCGATTCCCAGCGGTTCAATATCGACGATCCGCAGCTTTTTGCTATGTACGACCGGATCCAGGGTGTGATTCCCGTGATGCTCCATATGGGCGACCAGAGGTATGATTTTTCTCATCCGGTGCGGCTGCGGCGGGTGATGGAGCTGTTCCCCCGGCTGGAGGTGATCGCCGCTCATTTTGGCGGCTATTCTATGTTTGAAACAGCAAAGGAGCAGCTTTCCGATAAAAACTGCATTTTTGATATTTCCAGCGCTATGATGTTTATGGAGCCGGGCGAGGCAGAAAAATATATCAACCATTATGGCGCAGAAAGATTGGCCTACGGTACGGATTACCCCCTGTGGGACCCGGTGGAAGAAGTAAACCGCTTCCTGCAGTTGAAGCTGACCGATGCCCAATTTGAGCAAATCGCCCACAAAACCGCCGAAGAATTTCTGAAGCTATAAAAAAAGACAGACGGATTTTCCGTCTGTCTTTTTTATAAATTGGCAATTGAAATACAAATTAGCCCTCTTGAACTACGATTTCCTGAACTACCAAACCGGGGTTGCGGCGGATGGTAAAATCAATAGCCCAGTAGCTGGAGAATACCAGCAGATTGTTGCCGCGATAGTCCTCCAAAAGCTCTGCGTCCGAACCCAGATTCAGATCGGAAAGGTCGCAGGGGGCGCTTTCGATTCTGCGGATCTCCTCATAGGGGAGCATCTCCATTCGAAGGTCAACGCCGTATTCGTTCTTCATACGGTACTGGAAAACATCCAATTGCAGTGTGCCGACCACGCCCACGATTACCTCTTCCATACCGGAATTGGGAACCTTGAAGATTTGAATGGCACCTTCCTGGGCGATCTGCTCTGTGCCCTTGACGAACTGCTTGCGCTTCATGGAATCCTTGGCAGATACCCGGCAGAAATGCTCGGGAGCAAAGGTGGGGATGCCGGAATAGAGGAATTTCTTTCCCGGTACGGTGATGGTATCGCCAATGGCGAAAATGCCGGGGTCAAACACGCCGATCACGTCGCCGGCATAGGCTTCTTCCACGATTTCCCGTTCCGCAGCCATCAGTTGTTGGGGCTGGGAAAGACGCATTTTTCTGCCGCCTTGCATATGATAGTATTCTGCATCCCGCTGGAATTTGCCGGAGCAAATCCGCATAAACGCCAGGCGGTCACGGTGCGCCTTGTTCATATTGGCTTGAATCTTGAAAACAAAAGCGGAGAAATCCGGGCTGAAAGCATCCACTGTGCCGCAGTCTGCAGTGCGGGACAGGGGAGGAGGCGTCAGCTTCAAAAATGCCTCCAGGAAAGGTTCAACACCAAAGTTGGTCAGGGCAGAACCGAAGAACACCGGGCTTAAGTTACCCCGGCGGACTTCTTCGAAGTCCATTTCCCGACCGGCGGACAGCAGCTCTACATCGTCGATCAGCTGCTGATGCTTTTTCTCACTGTCTAAAAGGGTGGCAACCTGGCTGTCGTAAAGATCGATCTCCATTTTGTCTGCCCGGTTTTTGCCGGATACGCCGGAGAAGAACAGCAGCCGACTGTTTTCCCGATCGTAAACGCCCTGGAAATCCTTGCCGGAGCCGATGGGCCAGTTCATAGCATAGGTTTCAATGCCCAGCTCCCGCTCCACTTCGTCCAGCAGATCAAAGGGATCTTTGGTTTCCCGGTCCATCTTGTTGATGAAGGTGAAGATGGGAATATGACGCATAGCGCAGACCTTGAACAGCTTCCGGGTCTGAGGCTCAACACCCTTGGCGCCGTCAATGACCATCACCGCAGAGTCCGCCGCCATCAAGGTGCGGTAAGTATCCTCGGAGAAGTCCTGGTGACCGGGGGTGTCCAGAATGTTGATACAGAATCCGCCGTACTGGAACTGCATAACAGAGGAGGTAACGGAAATACCACGCTGCTTTTCAATTTCCATCCAGTCGGAGGTGGCGGCGCGGGAGTTTTTCTTACCCTTGACAACGCCGGCTTGGGCGATGGCACCGCCGTAGAGCAGGAATTTTTCGGTTAAGGTGGTTTTACCGGCGTCGGGGTGGGAGATGATGGCGAAGGTCCGACGGCGATTTATTTCTTGAATGAGTTCCGACATAATAATCTCTCCTGAATAAATGGCATAGATATATACAGTTTACCACACATTTCCAAAAGATACAATATAGAAAAAAAGAAAACCCAGAAGGGTTTTCTTTATTTTCTGCGTAAAAATCGGATAGAATCGCCGATATCGCCCAAAAAGCTCAGCAGGGTCAGCACCAGCAGGGCAAAAATCGACAAGGTGATAAACTGCGGTACGCCTGCAATAACAAAGGGCAGTGTGCCGCGGAAGAACATAAAGTCTTCCTCAAGCCCCAGAATAAGCCGGGCAATGATCTCGCAGTTAAAGGCGTGGATAGCGCAGCCTAAGACAATATAACCCAAGTGCCGCAAACTGGGGCGGTAAGAGCCATTCACATACTCGATAATGGGTATCAGCAAAATACCGGTATGCTGCATAATGCTTTTGACGATGGGAAAGACCATCACATCGGTGGTAAAAATATCATCGGGAATGGCAAAAGTAAGGATGGCACCCACGAGGGCAAACAGATAAAAAAGCTTTTTGCCTGTTTTCCAACCGGTCAGTGCAATCAGCGGAACGAGAATGCCCCCCAAATTGCAGGGGTAGCTGGGCCATAGATCTGTCCAGGGGGATTTTTTGACAAAGAAGTAGATAAGCCGCCAGCCAATTTCAAAAAAGATTTGAATCCAGGCAATGACAACGATCAGTTTATTTGCGTTTTTTGTGCCGTTTAGCTGCAATTGCCAAATGACAGCAATGATGGCAATGACGGTAACTACCGCTACGGTATACCAGTGCATAGACTGATAAGCATAATCTCCCGGCGTACCCATATCGCCGGTCAGCCAATTCATAAACATTTCCATAAAATCATCTCCTAAGAGATTTTTTGATAAATAATCAAACTGCCTTGACTCAGGTGCTGGACATAGCCGTTTTCCAGCAAAAGGCTGTCCATAGCTTCAAAATCACGAACGCCAAGCTTTTGAAACTCTTTTTTGTAGGTTTTCTTTACCACAATGTAATCCGAGCTTAAAAGCTGCTCCCGGCTGCAATAGCCCAGATCGTAGATGACATCCCGTTGAGACAAGGGAACAACATAGAAGGTATGGGTGGTGACGATAGCATCGTCGGGAATGGTTTCCAGAGCATCAGCCACATTCTGATAGTAGGATTTATAATCCCCATAGAGATTGCAGGTGTCGCTGATTCTGGGGGTAATTAAGCTGAAAAAGAATCCGCAGCTTACAGCAACTGCACAGGCAACACTTAAAATCCGGGGCAGCCTCCAGCGGATATCTGCCAAATTCACTGCGCACAAATACAGCAGCAATGCGGAAGAGCCGAAGCTATACTGGAAGAAAATGTCGTATTGATACTGCCAATTTGGCATCAGATTAACCAAAATATAAGGAATCAGCAATAAATACCGCTCGTATTTTCTGGTCAGCAGAGGAAGTCCCAGCAGGGGCAGGAGGGTTTGGGCAATGTAGATCAGCCGATCCGGCTCTTTGGTGCACTCGTACATCAATTTCATCGGGCAAAGCAGAACTGCCTTGACCACGGCGATCAGAGAACCGGAACCGTCAAAATCAAAATTTTTGTACCGGGTGGTCATAACGCCTTCGCCGTATGCGGCAAGATACCCGGTGACGGCAAAGAACCAGCCCAGGGAGAAAACCAAAAGGCCAATGCCGGCAAGAAGATCCCGTTTGCCATATTTATCGCAATTAACCAAGGTTCTGACAATCAAATACAGGGCAATCATCGCCACATATACTGCCGCGTCTTCTTTTACGCACAGAGTCAAAATGGCAAAAACAGCAGTCAGCAGCAAGCTTTTTCGATCAATGGCGTATAAAAGCCACAGGATCAGCGGCAGCAGGAAGCAGTTTTCGTGCAGATCGTAGTAAGCACCGCCTGCGGTGGTGGGAATCAGGAGCAAAAGAGCGCAAAGAAGGGTTCTTTGCAGTCCGGAAAGCCCCCTTTGCTTGCCAATGAGCCACATAGGGATTACGGCGGAGGTAATGACTGCCGCCTGCATAATTTGCAGGGTAACAGGGTAGGGGAAGAGCCAGTAGATGGGCAGCATCAGATAGTAAATGGGGGATACGTGAACCGCAAAGTGGGAAAGCAGCTCAGACCGCTCCAATGTGGTAAGGGGCAGACCGGTTTGCTTCATATTGTAGAACATTTGGGAGAAAATGCCAAAGTCGTAATTGGGTGAAGAAAAAGTCAGAACCCGGCATACACTCCACGCGCAAATGGCACAAAAAATCGTCAGCGTCAGCACGCCGGTTATCACCGGGAATATCAAAGGGCATTTATCAGCAGGTGCCTCAAAGTGAGATCCCCGCCGGTGCCCCAGGATGGCGTATACTGTCAGAACTGCCAAAACAAGCAAACAAAAACAGAGCAACGCCCAGCTGAAGTTATCACGCAGGGCAATAGCCGATAATGCCGCGAAAACGCCTGCGCAGGCAACCCGCTCCAAAAGAGCAATTCGACAGAAAAGAGAAATTGCCCATAAACCGGCTGCCAAAATCACTGTAATCAAAACCAGCCGGGTCAAAGACATTGCGGCAATGCCGGAAAGCTGATCCAATGCCCGCAGACGGGGCGTAATCAACAAATATTCCATAAAGGCGGCGCAGAGCCAGCCCAGCATCAAATGCCGGAAAAGACCCCGGAAAAAATCCGCCCGCCTTACTGAAAACCTCAAGAATGAGCCGCCTCCTTTTTGCGTTTTAAATCTTCTTCCAGGTGCGTTTGTTGAGCAGGATCAGCACAGGAAGAATTTCCAGTCTGCCCAGGAGCATGGTAAAGATCAGCACGATCTTGGAAAAACCATTGTAACCGGCGTAACCGCCATAGGGACCAACAGCCTCAAATGCCGGGCCTACATTGGAAATGCAGGCAATGGTGGCGGAGAAGTTGCTGAAAAATCCGTGCTTGACTTCGTAAGTGCCTGCGTCAGATATAAATGTGACATTCTGCCCGTTGATGGGGTCAAAGGCCAGCAGGAACAAAACTCCCAGGAAAATAAAGAAATACAGGGTAATGAAGGCAAATACGTCGTTGATAGTCTTGGATTCCAGAATCTTGTTTTCAAACTTTGCCTTGGGCACATACCGGGGGTTAATCAGTTTGCGCACATTGATATAAGCACCCTTCAGGGCAATGAGGATTCGGGAAATCTTAATGCCGCCGGCGGTAGAACCTGCCATTGCGCCCATAAACATAACAAGCAGCAGAACAGTTTGCCCCATCATAGGCCAAACATTATAGTCGGTGGTGGTAAATCCTGCGGTGGTGATCAGCGATACCACCTGGAACAGGGAGTGGCGGAAGGCCTCTTCCGTGGTGTAGGTCTGGGGGAATGCATCGATGCGCGCTGCCAGACTGAAAAATACAAGCCCCACAGCTGCAGCCAGGATGAGGATATAGCTTTTGAGCTCCTCACTGCGCAGCACATCCCGGATTTTTCCAATCAGCAGCAGATAGTATAAACTGAAGTTGCAGCCGAAGAGAATGAGGAAAATTGCCATCACATACTGGGAGAAGGGGTGGAACAGCTCCATACTGCCGGGGATAAATCCAAAACCGCCGGTACCGGCGCAGCCGAATGTAGCCAGCAGGCTGAAGAAAAACTGTTCGTTTTCATAGCCGGCGATGGGTTTGTCCAGCATTAAGATGGCCACTTCCAGAACGGTCATACCCAAATAGATCAGGTACAGGATCCGGGTGGTTACCTTCATTTTGGAAACCAGTTTACCCACTTGCGGTCCGGGACTTTCAGCCCGGAGCAGATGCATGGAAGAGCCGTCGTTGCTCTCCGGAATAAAAATCAGCACGAATACCAGAATACCCATACCGCCGATCCAGTGAGAAAAACTTCTCCAGAACAAAGAGGAGTGGGAGATCACCGTAATGTCGGTGATCACACTGGCACCGGTGGTGCTGAAGCCGGACATAATCTCAAAGCAGGCATCTATGTAATTGGGGATATCGCCGTTGATCACAAAGGGAATGGCGCCGAACAGGGTCATTACGATCCAAACCAGTGCAGTTAGTGCAAAGCCCTCTTTTTGATAGAGATTGTTCCGTTTCGGCTTGGGAATCTGCAGAAGAAAGCCAATGCCGGTAAGAAGCATAATGGGAATCAAAAAGGCAAGGATATGCCGGAAGGATTCCCGATAGATCAGGCTGACAATCAGAGGGGCAAGCATCAAAGAGCCCTCAGAGATCATAATTTTGCCCAAGACCTTACCTAATTTTTTATAGTTCATATGGTTTCCTCAGATTATTCAAATACATCAGTCAGATCGTCGAAATTCTTGTGGGTGGTAACCACCACAACATTGTCCCCAAGCTGGATCTGATCGTCGCCCTTGGGGATGATCACATCATTTTGCCGGATAATGCAGGCGATCAGACAATTTTTCTTGATTTTCAGTTCCTTGAGCGGTTTGTTGTAGATCTTGCTCTGTTTTTTAGCGGCAAATTCCAGCGCTTCCACCTGGTTGTTGACCAAGCGGTACAAGGTCAGAACATTACTGCCAACAGTATTGGCAAGAGCCCGGATATAGCTGATAATGCGGCTGGCCACAATCTGCTTGGGGGATACATTGTTGTTGATGCCCAAATCATCGAGCATACTGTACAGATCGTCGCTTTTGATCTGCGTAATGGTCTTTTTTACATTCTTTTTGTTGGCAAACATGGAAACGATCATATTTTCTTCGTCAATATCCGTAAGAGCAATGAAGGCATCCATAGCTTCAATGCCCTCTTCAATCAGCAGATCGTGCTGAGTACCGTTGTCGCATACAACCGTAACCCGGGGGAGGTTTTCTGCCAGCTCTTCTGCTTGGCGCATATTGTGCTCGATCAGCTTGACGGCGTATTTTTTCTTGGATAGGGAATCAGCAAGATAGTAGCCGATTCTGCCGCCACCTACGATCATAATGTTCTTTAGGGGAGATTTTACCAGATTAACCTCCCGAAGGAAATCGCCAAGCATCTTGGCGTTGGAGGTAAAGTGGATTCTGTCGCCCTCGGCGATCTGGAAGTGACCGGAGGGGATAATCACATCGTCACCCCGCTGTACTGCGCAGATCAGAACCTTGGTTGTAAGCTTTCGGCCCAGGGAGATCAGTGTTTCGCCAATGAGGGAGCAGCCTTTTTCTGCAACAACTTCCACCAACGATACTTTTCCCTCTGCAAAATGCTCGATCTGAGCAACGGAAGGAAGGTTCACCAGATTGAAAATTTCATCCGCTGTTTCCCGCTCCGGATTGACGACCATGGAGATTCCCAAATCATCTTTCATTTCGATGATCTGCTTCCGGTAGTCGGGGTTGCGCACACGGGCAATGGTGTTTTCTGCGCCAACCTTTTTGGCAACCAGACAGGCCAAAATATTCAGCTCATCACTGCGAGTAAGAGCGATAACCAGCTGAGCATCGGCAACTCCGGCTTCGTTCTGAATGTCCATACTTGCGCCGTTTCCCACAACGCCGAATACGTCGTATTTTTCAATCAGATTTTCCACACGCTGCTTATCCTCGTCGATAATGGCAATGGTATGGCCCTCGCTGGATAAGTTTTTCAGAATGGTTTTACCCACGGCACCAAGACCGATGATTACGATTTTCATAATCCACGCCCCTTTGTCAATTTAAAAGCATTGTACCACAAAGCGGAAAAAACTGCAATCTTTTTCACAAGAAGGATCAGCCGCCTAAAGATAGGTATCCCGCAAGCGTTGCACAAAAAACCCGATTGCGACATAAAAAACGAAAACAGGACAAAAACAACCCTTTTCCAACATCCTCCATTTTTGTTGACTTAAACCGGGAAAAGTGATATAATCAATGCCGTTGTATGTGGTTTTTGTTTGAATTCCGGGCTTGTGAACCGGGGAAGGAGAACGATAAATGACGTTTGTGCATAAGGGAATCAGGATTCTATCTGCCATATTGGTGCTGGGAATTCTCGTTGGCTTACTGCCGGGAATGAGAATGTCCGCCGGTGCTGTAACAGTTGGGCTTACTCTGGAAGAGCTGCGGGAAAAGTTTCCCGACGGTAAATTCTGGAACGGTCCGGATCCGGACGGCTGGACAGATACCGGCTGCAACCATCACAGCAGAGGCTGCTCCTATGATGGCAGCTGCGGCTGCAACACGTTTCGGGGCAGCTCTACCCAATGTATGGGTTTCGCAGAAAAATTAGCTTTTGACGCAACTGGCTATAATCCCCGTAAAAACGAAAATGGCTGGTATACATATACGAATATTTCCGCACTGAATAATGTGAAGCCCGGTGATATTGTCCGCAGCCGCGGTCATTCCGTTTATGTCATCGATGTGCAGGGGACTACCGTAACCTTTGCTGACTGCAACTATGACGGAAACTGTAATATCCGCTGGGGCATTACAAAAGATATTTCTTATTTTAAAAATTATTTCACCCATGTGCGCTCTGCGCCTACGGCACTTAAATCCGGTTATCTTGCCCAATGTGAGCGGCTGAGCTCTGAGGGCACTGTGAAAATCGTAGCCGATACCAAGCTTTGGACAGCACCTTGTACCGGCGAGGTATACGAAGACTCCCAGCAAAGCGGCAGCTTGATTATGGGAGAGAGAATTGCGGTACTGGCAATGTACCGAAATACTGCAGGGGAGTACTGGTATAAGATTCCCTACAACGGCGCAGTTCGCTATCTGCATTCGGCTGACACAGATGAATTTCGCCCCCATACGGACAGCATTTCCGCTCTGGATGTGGCAAAGCCTGTGAATGTAAAACATGCAAGAGGATTTTCTATGGACGGTCAGATCCGGGCTGACGGAATGATGCTGACCCATGTGGGCGCATATGTCTATCCCGGGATGGATATAACAGCAGAGCCCTGTCTTGTCAGCGAGGAATCGGATATCAATCAGATCTCCTATCAGATTTCCGGCAGTGCCGTGGATAAAAATCTGAAGTTCAGCCAATTGGAAAAGGGTACTTATACCTATGTAATCCGGGCAACGGCTGCTAATTTATATGCCGACCGGGGGGAATTGGCAACCTGGAGCATCACCCAAACTCTCCACCGCAATGTTTTTGTTGTATCCAGCTATGCCACCTGGGATTATACACAAAGCTGCGACCGCTATAACAGCACGGGAACTGTGGTTCTCAAAGAGAAAACGGTGCTCCGGAATGTTCCCTGCAACCCGGAGACAAATCCTGCGGCGGTAGAGATTGCCAGTATGGAAGCAGGTCTGCGTATCGTGGTTACGGGATTATACCGCAATACTCTCTACGACTGGTGGTACGAAACAGAGTACGATGGGCTGAAATGCTATATCTTTGCCGGCAATACTGTTAGTTTTGAGCTTTATGGTGACGAGGTTTCCATATTTGATGTCTATGCCCCCAGCCATAATACCAAGGGCAAATCCTTTGCAGTCCGAGGTCTGGTCAGTTCTTATGCGCTGCCGCTTTCGGTGGTGGGAGCCTATGTTTATGCCGGAACGGATATTAACGCCCAGGCCATCATTGCCAGCGAGGATAATCAGATCGTGGACGAAGAGGAAAATCCCTCCCATTATTACGAGCTTTTTAATAGTGCGGTAGACTACTTTCTGACCTTCGGCAGACTGCCTGTGGGCGAGTATACCTATGTGATCAAGGCGTATACCCTTTATTACTATGCCGATGAAAACAAGCAAACCAAAATTCTGCAGGAGCATATCCTTCACCGCAATACCTTTACAGTTTCGGATTCCGTAACCTGCACCCATAGCTATGTTGCGGAAATCACCCAGCCGTCCACCTGTGTCAGTGACGGTCTGACCACATATACCTGCAGCCAGTGCGCTTATTCCTATACCTGGCATACCTTTGCCAACGGCATCCACGCATTGGGTGAATGGGAAATTTTGGTCCCCTCCACCTGTGCTGCAGAAGGCTTTGCCATAAGCCATTGCGCAGATTGCGAATTTGTGGAAACAAAATTCCTCCCTCTTGCAGAGCATACCTACCAGTCGGTAGTTACTCCCCGGGAGGAGGATACCCCCGGATATACCACCCATACCTGCACAGCTTGCGGCAATAGCTATGTGGATAGCTATACCAACCTGGCGGCCACCGTCAGCCAGTGGAATGTGGAGCTGGGAGGAGATTTGCAGCTGAATTTCCATATGCAGTACGAGGAAGCCGTAACGGAAAACGCCAAGATCCATATCACTGTTGCCGGGAACACCCAGGTGTTCCCCAAAGCGGATACGGTGAGCATCCATATCGCTGCGGCGCAGATGAACGATGAAATCGCAGTCCAGGTTATCGATGGAAAAAATGCCGGCGCAATCACAACCTACACGGTGGAAGAATATGCCCGGGAAGTTTTGCAGGATGAAAATCAAAAGGCTTATCATAGCCTGGTCAGGCATATGCTGAACTACGGCGCGGCAGCTCAGGCTCATTTTTCCTACAATGCAGATAATCCGGCAAACGGCAATATTACCTCCCCGGAGCAAGCGGATGTACCTGCTAAGGCTGAAAAGGATATGACCCTTGCGGACAACCTTGACGGCCTGGATTTTTACGGTGCGACATTGCTGTTCCGTAACCGGATTGCCCTGCGGTTCTACTTTACTGCTCAGGATGATATTTCCGGATATACATTCCTTGTAGACGGGCAGGCGTATACACCTGTCGCAAAAGATGGAATGTACTATATTGAGATCGGGGACATCCTTCCGCAAGATCTGAATGAGAGCATCACCGTGACGGTCAATGACGGTTTATCTGTGACATATAGTCCTATGAACTATATGGTCAATATGAACCGAAATGGGTCTGCTACAACGAAAACGCTGGTAAAGGCTTTGTATCATTACTTCTTAGCCGCCAAACAGCTTTCATAATGTCAAAAAATGCCGCAACCGGTTTCGGTTGCGGCATTTTGTATCAAATTGCTTTGCCGCCCATATAGACGGTTTTTTCGCTGTAGTCGGCGTTGCAAACGATGAAATCTGCAAATTTGCCGGTTTCAATGGAGCCGATTTTGTCCTGTGCGCCCAGGGAGCAGGCAGGATTGTAGGAAGCTGCCCGAATGGCATCTTCTTCAGCGATGCCAAAGCTCATAGCCCGGCGCATACATTCAAACAGGTTGGTGGCAGAACCGGCGATGGTTCCGTCAGCCAGTTTTGCAATGCCGCCAGCTAAGAATACCTGCTGGCCACCCAGTTCGTATTCTCCGTCGGGCATACCGCAGCAGCGCAGAGCATCGGAAATGATAATCATACGACCAGCGCCAAACATAGAAAATGCCAGCCGCACAGAGGCAGGATGAATGTGCAAACCGTCGCAGATGATCTCTGCCCGCACATTGGGATTCTCTGCAGCAGCAGGAATGACGCCGGGGTTGCGGTGATGGATGCCCGGCATACCGTTGTACAGATGGGTCAGATGGGTAGCGCCGGCGTCAAAGGCAGCTTTTGCGTGGTCGTAGTCAGAGTCGGTGTGGGCAACAGAAACGGTGCAAAGCTTGCTTGCTTTTTCTACGAATTCCACGGAGTTTTCCAGCTCCGGAGCAAGGTCTACGATGCGAACCAAACCGCCGCAGCTGTCGTAAAGCTTTTTAAAGCCTTCATAATCCGGAGTTTTCAGATAAGCGCCATTCTGCGCGCCCTTTTTCTTCTCGGAGAAGTAAGGGCCTTCCATCTGAATGCCCATAATCCGGCTGCAGCCTTCGGGCTGTTCATCAGCCAGCTTTCTGCCGGTGGCAAAGGCCTTTTCCAAAACATCATAAGGCAATGTCATGGAAGCAGGGGCAAAGGAGGTAATGCCTTCACTGGCCAAATACTGGGCGATCTTAATAAGACCCTCATAGTTGCCGTCGGAGAAATCTTCTCCGGAATTGCCGTGGTTGTGCACATCGCACAGACCGGGAATAACCGTAGCGCCGCCCAAATCAATGGCATCTTCCGGCACATTTTCCGGCAGAATCGCACCGAAACGACCGTCTTCGGTTACTTCAAAAGCACCGACGCGGAACTGAAAATCAGAACAAAAAATTCTTGCGTTTTTATAGAACATAGCGGCCACCTTATTTGCGGATCTCGGGCAGGCTGGCAGCAGCAGCGCTCTGGCCTACACGGCGGGTCTTTTCATCCGGCAGCATTACATTGACCTTTTCAGCCAGTGCCGGGAATTCGTCCTTGAGTACTTCGATGCAGGTGGAGAGAATCAGATCGCCGCCCTTGCCGGACATAACCCGACCCAGCAGCATCAGATGCTCAATGTCATAGAAATGGGAGTACAGCACAACGGTGTAAGCCAGATAAATGCCAATATCCTTGTAAACTGCATAGGCTCTGGGATCATCCTGCTCCATAAGCGCCTGAACGACCTTGAGCTTTTCGGCAGGGGTCAGATTCTCGTCCAGCTCGATACCTGCCCGGGGAGCCAGCTTGTTAACGGCATCCTGAGAGAAATATTTGCAGCCTACGCCAAAATCGAAGGACCATTCGTCCTGCATAGCATTTTCGTTCAAATCCACGGGGGCAAAGGCCAGCTCGTTGATCCAGCCGAGCACATTTTTGTCCTTGTCAACATAGCCAACGGCTTCGCTGGTGCCCATAGCCATACCCATAATAGAGCCCACATCCATACCCATAGCACCGGCCAGAGCAGAAACGTCACCGTCGTTGGCAACTACAATGGGTACATCACCGATTTCGGCAGCAGCTCTGTCAAAAACGGTTTTTACTTCGTCCCAACGTTCTCTGGGAACGCAGTAGAAGATGCTGGAAATCATAGGCGCATTGCCGATGAAAACGCCGGCAGAAGAAACGCCGATGGCGTCAACCCGGGGCATCTTGGAAGCAGCAGTGCGGAAAGAATCCAGAATGCCCTCATACTGATAGTTGGGATCGGGATTCTTCTTGGGATGCCACACAACTTC
>JAZRLK010000037.1:0-35372 GCA_045646805.1 Faecousia sp. | reverse complement strand
GTATAGATCACCATCATCCAAATGCCGGTTTTGGGAGAGCCCAAAAGTCCTGTATATCGGGTAATATCATCCATAGGAATGTGCATCATATCCAGCAGCTGTTCAATAGGACCGCCGGTCATCAGCATGGACTTAAAGATCTGGGTCATAACCGTACCACCCAAAATTGCAGGCAGGTAGAACAAAACCCGGTAAACCTTATAGCCTGCCACCTTCTTGAACAGGATATAAGACATAAACAGCACCATGGGCAGGCTCACAAAGGTGTTCACGAAGAACATGATGAAGCTGTTATCGATCATCTTCCAGATCTTCGGTCCTGTTACATCGTTGGCGAGTTCTTTAAAAAATCGCTGAAAATTAAATAAGGTAAAACCTTCTTTGCCAGGAAGCTGGAATGCGATCAAAATAGATCGGAAGTTTGGCCACAGCCAAAATACAAGAAAGTTCAGGAATGGAATGGCCAGCATGCACAGGACGAAGACAAGCCTCTTCCTGCGCTGCCGTGCCATATGACTTCCGTGAACTACTGTTTCACGGGTTTTCAGCATTGTAAATGCCTCCTACTTATTAACCGACATATGCGGCCCAGGTGCTCCAGTTTTGTTTCGCGTATTCCTTTTCTGCTTCGAACATTTTTTCAGCAGTCATATCGCCGGATGTATTCAAAATCATATTTCGGAATGTTGCAGGCTGAATCAAATTCGGATGATTGAAATACAGCATACCGGAATTGGACCGAACGATAGACAAGCTGGAGTCCATGCCCACATAGATACCCTCACCGGGATCCTGGTTTGCTAAAACAGATGCCATAAAAGGAGTGGGATCATTCAGGCTGTAATCTGCACATTCATAGCAGTTGAACTTGTAGCCATAGTTACGGATTACACCCAAAGCATATTCAGAGCAAAGGAAACGGGCAAACAGAATTGCTACATCACGGCCATCGGCATAGGCAGGAATAGCCATGCCGGAACGCAGATTGATTTCGCCGCCGCAGTAGATGTTACGCGCTTCCCGGATGCGGGCAACTTCAGCCTCATCCAGACCGGGGATAGCAGCCATAATCTCAGCATTCGTCTTATCTTCATCCACCATCTTAACAGCTTCGCTGAGCTGGGAATCGGTAATACCACACTCGGTACCGATCACAGACAGCACAGGGGTATTCATCATCAGGCACTGGGATGCTTCATTGTAATATTCTTTCTTCATCTCATACATTAACCAGTCACCCATAATCATAAATGCGACATTACCGGAGAGCAGTTGATGCTGTGCTTCCATGTGGGTCATAGAAGCAGAGCCATTGGGAGAATACTCCGGCTTCATAATGGGTTCCATAGCCTTAAAGCCCTCCAGAATACCTACATCCTCATAGACCTTCCAGCCATCAACTAAAATTTCTTCCAATGTAGCATCGGTGGTAGGTCTGGTCATAGAGAAGTTCAGCAAAGCTTCTGCGCCGGAATACTGAGCAAAGTACTCAAAGAACAAATAACTCAGGTAGCCTGCTGCATTTGCACCGGCCCAGGAATAGGCATACACACCAGTTTCAGCGCTCTTTGACGCAATCTCAGCGCACATTGCGTTGAATTCATCGGTAGTTCTGGGCAGGTTGTCAGCAGAGTAACCATAGTCTGCCAAAACAGTAGGATTCACAATGATACCGGTGCTCCACAGCTCCATACCGGTAGGCAGTACATACAGACCACCGGCATATTCTTCCTTCACACCGCTGTAATACAGGTTGGTGTCATCCAACAGGAAACGCTCGGAAATGGTCTTGGTTTCTTCCTGCTTATTCAGGCCGATGGCAGGCTGATTCCAGACAGATTCCGTCAGGTCAACCAGTACAGCACCCTGACCGCGCATAGTCTTGTCAGACGCATCCAGAAGACTTTCCAGATTGGCAGCATCCAAATACATATCCACATCATTCTTTGCTGCGCCTTTACCGATCTCCAATTCGGGCTTATTTTCATAAGCCATAGAGATTTTCAGTTCAACCTCGTAACCCTCATCAGCATACATGGCATTAAAATCATCGGCCAATTTTTGCAGCCATTCATGACCATAACCGGCAGAGTTATAAGCAATAATTGCCTTCTTTCCCTGTGCAACAGAACCATCGGGGTTTGTTTGCACATTGTTATCTCCGCAGGCAGCCAGCATGCCAACTACCATCACCAGCACCAAGGCCAGAGAAAGCACTTTCTTCATATTTTTCATTGGTAATTCTCCTTCACTCTATTTGTTGCCGATCAGCCTTCCAAAGCAGCAATACCCGCAGCAGGATCCGCAACGATCAATTCCAGAATTTCCAGCATCTCGATCCGGCGCTCTGCAAATGTTTCCGCATTATCGCGCTCAGGAATCATACCACTGTAAAGATCTTCGTACAGCCAGGACATCAGCTCATCCGGGTCATAATCCGTGCCGTTGGCTTCATTGTAGGCAAGGATCGCCTGCTCAATGGTCCACAGGCACTCATAGTCTTCACGACCTTGGAAAATGGATTCCATACGCAAGGTAGAAATGGGACCAAACACGCCAAATTCAGAACCAGGATAGAGCAAACGGCCATCGTTAGCAGCATCGTCGTAGTATACTTCAGACCAAGGCGCAGCATTATCCGCATGGTTTACAATATTGACACAGTAATACAAGTCACCCTGAACGCCATATTCGTGCTGCATCCAGAACAGCACACGGGTTCCGATCAGATCATCGTCCAGATGGTAAGTAGGATAGGGTGCTTTGGGATTATTACAGCCGTACCACCAGGCTTCTTCGCCGTAGGCGCGATCCTCAGTATTCATACGGTTATAATATTCCTGACGCTGGGTTTCTGAGTGCCAGTGCTGGTACTGGGGGCACCATGTTTGTACACCGCCCACAGTATCGGAGCCTACCAGCTCAGGGTTATATGCAGCAGTAACCAAGTGAAGTACGCTCATACAAGAGTCGTACAGATCCGGATATTTTTCCTTAAAATAAGTATCCGCAACAGCCTGCTTACATTCTGTAATGATCAGATCGCAATCTCTTACTCTTTGGATGGATGTGCCAGCAGGTTCGTCTACCACATCACCCAGATAGAAATATGCCTTTTCGAACAGGTCAATGTCATCGTTTCCGGCTTCACGCAATTCAATATTTTTCTTCGCCATAGCGGTCAGCATGGACATAATACTTTCCCGCTCCACAATTCGACCCAGATCATAATTGGTGTAGGTGTGCATCAAGCGATAGCTGGAAATAGCAGGATTTTCTGCCATTGACTCAGCAATATAATCAGCAAAAGCCTCGTAGCTGACAGTGACGCTGTTGGGATAGTACATAGGCATGGTTCTTCTTTCCACCAAAAAATCCCAATATGCCTGCGCCAGTTCTTCGGAGTAGTAGCCTTCACCATAAGCAAGCTGCTCAAACCAGATACCGTAGCCGGACTGCATATGATTTTCTACGGGGATTTCCGCATCATAAACCTTCAGCTCGATGGGAATGTTGTAAGATGCATCATCAAGGGTCAGCACAGCAGTACCGGTATAGAGGCCTGCTGCCTGATCTGCAGGAATATTCGCCTGCACCATAATTGCCTGGTTTTTCCCGGCATTGATATAGTTATAATGAGAGGTCTTATAATTTTCCAGCGGTACTAACGCATCCGGATAGAAGCCATAATATACATCATTATTATAAGACTCTGTGACCTCAGCATAGTACACAGCAAAAAGTTCAAAGTTTTCAGCAACGAAAAGATCTCCGTTTTCACTTTTTAATTCAGCCATAGACATATCATAGCTGACGATATTCACATTGGGGGTGATCATAAGCTGAATGGTTTCCGCGTCATTGCGAACACCGTACAGCCGCAGTGTGGAATCCCGTTCTTCCATTTTTTCAGGATATTCCAAATCCTGCATCAGATTTTCGGTGTTATAGGCATACCACAATTTAACCGAATCGCCTCGCTGTTGGGAACCTTGCTGTTCCCCTCCCCTGTTGCAACCGGCAAAAATGGATGTAACCATCACAGACGCCAAAAGTAATGTCAGTATTTTTTTCATAGATAGCTCCTTTTTATGGGATCATCATTTCTTGGGTATGGCGATACCCTTGCTCAAGGGTATCGCCATTGGTAAATTAACTAAACTGAATATTATCAATATAGCCAGTTGCATCGGTCCATGCGCCACGGATATACAGGAAGTTAAGTGCAGTGCTGGGTGCGCCGTTATACTTAGTCAAAGAATTTAGTTCAAAGGTTACGCGATAATAGCCATCGTCCAGCATTTCCACAGTAACACCGTCATAGGGATCAACATTGCCGTTAGCATCAAATGCGAAATAGCCGAATGCATTATCCCAGTTGGGGTTCAGAGAAATATTGAAAGTACCGCTTGTGACCTTATAATCGAAGCTCAAAGTAGTGAGGGCAGCAGTGTTGGCGATTTCCCAGGTAAGATCTGTACCAGCAGAAATCTGACGACCACGAGGCGCTGTATAGGCAGAATCGTTGAGTCGAATGTTTTCAATGCTGCCGTTAGCACTGGTCCATGCGCCACGGATATATACGATATTGATTACATTGGAAGGAGATCCGGAAGTTTTGTTCAGCGCAGCAACATCCACATAAACACGGATATAACCGTCAGCCAGCTTTTCTGTAACAAAACCGTTATCATTGTCAATGCTGCCGTTTGCATCGAATGCATAGTAGCCGTAGTAGTTGTCCCAGTCGGGCATCAGAGCAAAGACAATCGCTTCACCGGAGGTAATCTTGTAATCAAAGCTCATTTTAGTCACAGGAACAGTGTTATTGAGTTCCAGAATCAAGTCAGAGCCGGCAACAATCTCGCCGCCTTCATAGATCAACGCAGGTTCCTCAACAGCCTCATTGATGCAAATGTTCTCAATGATACCGTTAGCACTTGTCCAAGCACCGCGGATATATACGGTATTGATCACATTGGAGGGAGAACCGGAGGTCTTGTTCAGCGCAGCAACATCTACGAAGACACGGACAAAGCCGTTATCCAAAGCCTGGGTGCTGAAACCACTGTCACCGTCAATGCTACCGGTGGTATCAAATGCATAATAGCCATAGTAGTTGTCCCAGTCGGGCATCAGTGCAAAAACAATAGCCTCACCGGAAGTGATCTTGTAATCAAAGCTCATTTTGGTCACAGGCTCACAATTGTTCATTTCCAGAATCAAATCAGTACCTGCAACGAATTCGCCGCCTTCAAAAACAAGGGTAGGCTCATAAACTTCATATTGCACATTGTCAATATAGCCGGTAGCATCAGTCCAACCACCGCGGATATACAGGAAGCTCAGTGCTTTGCTGGGACTACCGGAATACTTGGTCAGAGCAAACATGTCAAAGGTTACACGAATATAGCCATCTTCCTGAGTTTCCAAAGTAACGCCGTCATAGGGATCCACATTGCCATTGGCATCAAATGCGAAGTAGCCGAAGGAATTATCCCAGTCGGGATTCAGGGAGATATTAAATGTGCCACTTGTGACCTTATAATCAAAGCTCAGGGTGGCGAGTTCTTTGGTATTGCCCAGTTCAATAGTCAAGTCGGTGCTAGGTGCAATCTTCTGACCGCGAGGAGGCTGCAGAGCAGCTTCATTGATACGGATATTCTCAATCACACCGCTGGCATCACCCCAGCTTTCATGCACGGTAATCAGGGTCAACACATTGGAGGGCTGACTGCCTTGAATATTGTTCAGTGCAGTCACATCTACATATACGCGCACATAGCCATTTTCCAGAGTTTCGGTGGTAACACCATTGTAAGGATCTACATTTCCAGTAGTATTAAATACGAAATTACCATAGTAATTTGCATCCCAGTTAGGTCTTAAGGCCAGCACAAAATCGGTACCGGAAGTAACTTTATAATCAAAGCTCATCTTCGTCACAGGCAGTGTATTATCCAATCCAATGCTCAAACCATGATCGTCAATAAACTCACCGCCGTCAAATATCAAAGTCGGTGTAAAGACTGTGTACTGAACATTATCAATGTAGCCGGTAGCATCAGTCCAACCACCGCGGATATACAGGAAACTCAGTGCCTTGCTGGGATTGCCGCTATACTTAGTCAGTGCGGCTAAATCAAAGGTTACACGAATATAGCCATCTTCCAAAGTTTCCAAAGTAACGCCGTCATAGGGATCCAAATTGCCATTGGCATCAAATGCGAAGTAGCCAAAGGAGTTATCCCAATCGGGGTTCAGGGAGATATTGAATGTACCGCTGGTAACCTTATAGTCAAAGCTCAGGGTTTCCAGAACCTCAGTGTTGCCCAGCTCGATGGTCAAATCCGTGCTGGGAGCAATCTTCTGACCACGAATCACCGGATCGGGAACATAACTAACAGCAGCCTGATGATAAACATACATAGCCTTCACCAAATTAACCATATTGGCATTGGTGCTGCTTGCCATACGGGAAATATAGGTTAAGGGGCTATACTTAACGGTCAGAGCATCATTGACGGTCAAAGTAATTGTATTGGCATAATCCTGGGGATTGATGTCAGCCACTTCAATATAGTACATACCGTTCTTCATACCCAATTCACCGGTGCTGAAGCTGTAGCTGTTGATATCACCGGTAACATTGAAATAGAAACGAACAGCTACCTTGGACTGGAATACCATAGAGGCACCATAGAAGGTAATGCCATCTACCTTGCCAGATATCATATCAGAAGCATCCACAGCAGGAATTTCTACTGTCTCCGTGCTTTCGTAGCCGGCATTTGCCAGGTTTTCTGTGTTGTAGTTAAAATAGGTCTGTGCGGCCGCACCGTAATTCAGCATAGCCTTAACCAGAGCCTTGGTGCTGTCTCCATACTCGCCGGACAGAATGTAATCGGCATAGTCCACAACATTGTAGCTGTGCGCAGTACCAACGTTTTCTCCATCGTGAAGCTGGAGCGTGATGGTATCTGCCATCTGTGCAGCTGCCAGGTTAGCGGCGAAAATGTAGTTTCCGTTGCTATCCTTTTGGGCTGCGGAAATGGGATAATTGTGTGTGCCGTAACCGTCCGTTACAGCCATCACTGCATCGGCAGATACTGAATCTGCCACACTAACATAAAATTTCGCGCCAATTTCCTCACCCAAAATCAGGTTCCAGTTTTTCACTGTTGTCATTTCTTCTGCTGCAGATACACTAAAGATACCGGCACAAAGACTCAGCATCAGCATAACCGCTAAAACCGCAGAAATCAGTTTTTTGACAGGTGTTTTCATAAATGTTTCCTCCTAAATTAGATTTATTGCATGTTCAAGAAAATCATAAACATGAATACAGTTTTATCTGCGTGGGTAGCTCAGCTACCCACACACGCTGAGGAACGAATTATTTTGCGGGAATAATGTTTAAGTCTTTCAAATAGAAAGTACCTGCTGCATTGGTATTGTAGAAACGAATCGCAAATTCCGTGATAATGCTGCTATGTCCCAGATTGGTCATAGGAATGGTAACCAGTTTCCAGCCATCACCCAGATCGGTTACGGTGTACTGATCTCCGGATGCAGCAAGATTTACCTGAATGTAAGTCTTTCTGCTACCGCTGTAATTGCTGCCGCCCAAATCAAAGGAGGTCAGGTCGGTCTTGATCTTAAACTGAACCGTATAACCATTGGTAAAGGCCTCGGTCTGGTCACCGGTCTTAATCTCAAAACGGTCAGATGCTGCTGCAAATGTGACTTTCAGGCCATCGGCGGTATCTTCCCAAGTGGGACTACCTGCACGCTTGTTACCGTTTTCTGCAACAGCATAGTCTGTAGCGACTTCCTGAGCCATTTCAGGTGCAATATACAGCTCCTTCAGGTAGAAAGTACCAGCTGCATTGGTATTGTAGAAACGAATGGCAAATTCTGTAATGATACTGTCATGTCCCAGATTGGTCATAGGAATGGTAACCAGTTTCCAACCATCACTCAGATCAGTTACGGTGTACTGATCGCCAGAGGCGGCAAGATTTACCTGAATGTAAGTCTTTCTGCTGCCGCTGTAATTGCTGCCGCCCAAATCAAAGGAGGTCAGGTCGGTCTTAATCTTAAACTGGACCATATAACCATTGGTAAATGCCTCGGTCTGGTCGCCGGTCTTGATTTCGAAACGGTCGGATGCTGCTGCAAAAGTGACTTTCAGACCATCGGCAGTATCCTCCCAAGTGGGATTGCCTGCACGCTTGTTGCCATTTTCAGCTACAGCATAGTCTACCAATGTTACTTCATCATCGCCGCCTTCTTCCTCATCGTAGGAAGGTGCGTCGTGGGTCAGGGTCTCCAGAGGAATTGCCCAGCTATAAACAGCGTTGACCTCGTTGATAAAGAGATTTGCGTTGTAGGTGATGCTGTCGGGGGTGTAGTTCTTAAAGCTCCGTGCCTCAAAAACGATATCGTCAGCATACTGATAGCAGACATAGCCCTGAGATGCCGCAGAGAAATCATTGGGCATCTTCATGCTGCTGCCCTCATACCAACGGGGCTGTGCCAGGGAAGAAACATGGACAGCATGGGCAATCGCGGTATCGGTCAGGTTTTCACTGGCATCGTAGTACTTATCTACATACATAATGCCGGTATCGTACTGCACATGGGTATGACCGGACAGCCAAATGGCCTCGGTGTACTCCATCAGCAGGTCTACAAAACGCTGGTTATTGGGATATGCCGCGCTGAGCTGAATTGCGCCGCCGTAGCCGGGATCAAACTTATCGCCGATCTTAAGCTGCTCCACAGGCGCATGCTCAATGATGAACAGATTGTGGGTTGCGGAGTACTGATACAGCTTATCCTCCACAAAGTTGAGCTGTTCCTTGGAGAAGTTATCCTGGTTGGGGGTATTACCGGTGGAAGTCAGCTCCTGATCCATGAAAATGAAAGCATTTTCACCGATGGTAACCACATAGTAAGCAAGGTTCTCCCCTGCCAGCTCCACCGCAACATTCGAGTTGCCTGCAAAGTAGGCAGGCGCATTGTCGATGCCTACCCAAGTCTTGGTGCTGCCATCGTAGATAGCGTAGGTCTTGAAATTCTTTCTGCCGGTCTCGGTTTGATCGTGGTTGCCGATAGAGGCGAAGATCAAGCCACTGAAATTGCTCTTTTCCACGGCGGAAACATACTTGGCATAATCGCTGTCGCTCTCACCGATATCGCCGGTGACGATGATATAGGAAACACCCTCGGATTCAAACTGCTCCAGCGCATCCAGCAGATAAATCTCGCCCTGATTATAGTTGGTATGGACATCGGAAATTACTGCAAACTTGGTTTCCAACTCTGCCGTGTTGGCCTTTTCGCCCAGCAGATATGTGCCGGCAGCTTCATCTGAGCCGGTAATACAAATGATCAGACGGTCTGCACCTGCAGGGATCATCGTATTTTCCGCAACTGTCAGATTTGCAGTTGTCTGCTCCGCAGTCAGGGATACAGAGCCTAAGGCTCTGTATCCGCTGAGCTTACCGTTTTTATCTGCCCAGTAGAATTCATAGGTCTGTCCGGCTTCTGCATTGGCAATTGCCACAGTACCCTCTGCATAACCCGCGCGGTCAGCCTCGTTACCTGTGAAGCTGTAAGATACACCCAATGTCTCCACGCCATTGAGGTATGCTTTGGCAGCCAGGTGATAAGCATACATTGCCTTAACCAAATTTGCCAACGCATTGTCAGCACCAGCCTTACGGGAAATGTAGGTCAAGGGACTGTAGGTAACGGTCAATGTGTCATTGACTGTCAAAACAATATCTGTTGCATAATCCTGGGGATTGATGCCGGGAACCTCGATGTAGTACATACCGTTTTTCGCAACGGGAGTGCCGGTGCTGAAGGTATAGCTGTTAATATCGCCATCCACAACAAAGTAGAACCGCACCGCTACCTTGGATTCAAATACCAGGGATGCGCCGTAAAAACGGATACCGTCAGCGCTGCCGGAAACCATATTGGAGGTATCCACAGCGGGGATTTCAACAGCTTCGGTATTCACATAGTCCTTATTTGCCAGATTGCCGGTATTGTAACCAAAGTAGGTCTGTGCCATTGCGCCGTAGTGCAGCATTGCCTTGACCAGTTCCTTGGTAGTATTGCTGTAAGTTCCTGTCAGGATCTTTTCGGCATACTGACGGATGGAATAAGTCAGTTCTTCGCTTGCAACTTCGCCATAAACGATCTGGATGGAAATATCATCCGTCATCTGGGCTGCTGCCACATTGACAGACAACTCATAGTCGCCCTTTTCAGTCTTGTTCAGTGCGCTCAAGTCATAGGTCTTGCCCATAACGATGATCTTGGCATCGCTGAGGCGGCTATCCACATTCAGGTGGAAGTTTGCGCGGATATCGTCAGCCAGAGCAACATTCCACTGCTTCACCTGGAAGGTATATGCAGGGATTTCTTCCGTCACATAGCTGTTACCGCACTTGGAGCAGGTATGAACATTGCCGCCGACCTCGGTAAAGGTAGGCTCTTTGACAACTGTTTCATAATTATGCTCACAGCCTTCTGTCCACTGAATATTATCAATATAACCATTAGCAGTTGTCCATCCACCACGAATATAGATAAAGTCAATGAACTTGGAGGGTGTTCCGCTTACCTTGGTCAGGGCATCCATATCAAAGGTGACACGGACATAGCCATCATCAAGAACCTCTGTTGTAACACCGTTGTAGGGATCGACACAGCCCTCTGCAGTATACGCAAAATAGCCAAAGTAGTTATCCCAATTGGGATTCAAAGAAATGTTAAAAGCTTCGCCGCCAGTGATCTTATAATCAAAGGACAGTGTTCCCAGCACGCCGGTGGTAGCCAGATCAATGGTCAGGTCGGTATTTGCGCTAAATTCCTGACCGCGGTTTTCGGGCTCGACGGGCTTTTCGGCTACAGTATACTGAATGTTATCGATATAACCGGTAGCATCAGTCCATGCACCGCGGATGTATAGGAAGCTCAGTGCCTTGCCAGGGTTGCCGTTATACTTCGTCAGGGCTGCCAGGTCGAAGGTGACACGGGTATAACCATCTTCTAAAGTTTCCAAGGTCACGCCGTCATAGGGATCAACGTTGCCGTTTGCATCAAAGGCAAAGTAACCGAAAGCATTATCCCAGTCGGGGTTCAGAGAAATATTGAATGTGCCGCTTGTAACCTTGTAATCAAAGCTCACGGTCTCCAGTTCTTCTGTATTGCCCAATTCAATGGTCAAACTGGTACTTGGTGTGATCTTCTGACCACGAGAGGGTTCTGCAGCAGCCTCATTAATACGGATGTTTTCTATAACGCCGCTTGCGTCGCCCCAACTGTTATGTACCGTGATCAAGGTCAGCACATTGGAAGGCGAACTACCCTGTATCGTATTCAGAGCAGCCACATCTACAAATACACGCACATAGCCATCAGCCAATGCTTCCGTGGTAATGCCACTGTAAGGATCTGTACTACCGGTGGTATTAAAGACGAAATTACCGTAGTAATTTTCACCCCAGTCCGGTCTAAACGCCAACACAAAATCAGTACCCGAGGTGACTTTATAATCAAAGCTCATCTTGGTCACAGCCTGGCTGTTATTCAGACCAATATTCAATCCTTGATCGTCAATGAACTCGCCACCGTCAAACACCAGAACAGGAGGCTCTGTTACCGGCGGTTCCGTTGCAGGCGGATCGGTAGGTTCTTCCAGTTTTACCGTATACTGAATGTTATCAATATAGCCGGTAGCATCGCTCCAGGCACCGCGGAGATACAGGAAGGTAAGAACCTTGCTGGGGCTGCCGCTGTACTTTGTCAGTGCCGCCAAATCAAAGGTAACACGGGTATAACCATCCTCCAAAGTTTCCAAAGTTACACCGTCATAGGGATCAACGTTGCCGTTTGCATCAAAGGCAAAGTAACCGAAGGCATTGTCCCAATCAGGGTTCAGGGAGATGTTGAAAGTACCGCTGCTCAGTTTATAATCAAAGCTCAGGGTTTCCAGTTCCTCCGCATTGCCAAATTCAATGGTCAAATCGGTGCGGGAAACGATCTGCTGACCGCGGAATACTTCTTCCTCCTCCGCAACTTCAATCTGCTGCTGAGTAATAACGCCGTGATAATTGTCCCGATAGTCACCAACCCAATCTGTTTGGTTGTTGATGAGAATATCCTTCATCAAAATATCCATACCCTCAACCAAGCCGGTGATTTTAAAGCCATTCATGGTTGCCGCATCGTTTCCCTTAAGGATTTCAGACAATGTCCATGTGGCAGTTTTCCAGCCGTCACCCAGATCCTCTAAATCCTTGGAAACAGCAGAACCCTCCCAGGCACCGGAAACATCGGACAATCCACGCAGCGTAATGCTTGTGCAATCGGTTTTCACTACCAGTGTCAGGGTATCATTGACAGAAGTAAAGGGAGCAGTAGCAAAATAGATGTTGGAATAATCACGGGCAGAGCAATTTGCATTACTGCCGTTACACTTTTGCAGCAGCAGTGCTGTCTCTGTCTGCACCGCACCGGAATACTGCACAGTGGCTTCCAGCTTAGCGGCAGAGTAGTTGCCGTAGAAATCAATAGCTTCCACAGTGATGGTGTATTCACTGCACCGGGGCAGTCCGTCCACAGTGATTTCATAGGAGTCCTTCTTTTCCTGTGCTGCCCAGAAGCGAGATGCCCAAAGGACCGTCTTCAAGGTCTCACCGGTAGCAGCGTTGACCACTTTGATACGGTAGCCTTCTGTTGCATAGAACTGGTCTGTATCGTTGAAGGTAAGCTGCAGAGAGTTAGCAGAACCGTTTTTGACCAGCGCCACCGTCAGCGCATCCTCTGCACTCCAGGTCAGAGTGGGAGATGTCCGATCAGACAGCTCGTAAGCATACTTTTCGCTCTTGTTGGTAGCGGTAATGCCGTAGGGAACTGTGTAGCTTAAATAGGAACAGGCAGTTTCCGTTGCCATATTGAAAACTGTAGCTGTAAAGCTGTCTTCGCCATAGCTGACATCCCAAACAAGGTGGGTTGCGCCGTGAAGTGCCTTACCCTCAGGATCGATACTGGTATAGCGGCGGCCGTCAATATTGACATAGTCCAAAGCTTCACCGTTTACATCGGTTTCAATATCCACATACTTGCCGTAGGTGTGCATACCGGTATTGATGGTAGTCCACTGATTCTGGGCAAAGCTTCTTTCGTGGAGAGAAGAGAAATGAGTATGGGAAGTCACATTCACCAAATGGGGGTACTTCTCCATAACAGCTTTCATAGCAGTCACTACCTTAGTCTCAGGCATACCGTAGGAAGCACCGCCGTAGGTCTCGCCCCAGGGATGATGGGATAGCAGATACACGGGTTCACCGGGGTTATTGGCTGTTGCCTGGGCGATCAAGCTGTCGATCAAGGCAATATCATTATCATGATAGCCACCCAGCGCTGCGCAGTACACCAGCTTACCGTCTTCCATATAAGTCCAATCGTCGGAGGGTGCAGCTACAACATAGCTGATGCCATTTATCTCTGTCAGATAGATGCTTCCCTGATCAGCAGTAAAGTCGGACCACTTGGAAGCAAACGCTGCAAAGCGGTTAAACTGCAGGGCATAATCTGTCTCCTGATGGGCACAGGCACCGGTGGGGTAGAACTCGTGGTTACCCATATTGAAGATAAACTTCACATTTACCTGCTCAGGGCTGCCAAACACTTCAGTAAAAACGCTATCCAGAGCAGCATAGTCAGCTTCATTACCGATGTTGACCGTGTCGCCATTGAAAATCAGCAGATCCACACCGTTATTCTTGGCGTAGGTCAAAGTTTTTTTCAGCTGTTCCTGGGTGTAGGCATCATCCGCAGAAACGTGGACGTCACCTGCAATCAGCACCCGTCCGGAGCCAGGCTCATTTTCCTTTTGTAAGGTGAAGGTAACATTATCAATGTAGCCGGTAGCATCGGTCCAGCCGCCACGGATGTATAAGAAACTCAGCACCTTGCTAGGTGCGCCATTTGTTTTGGTCAATGCCTTCAGATCGAAGGTCACACGCTTGTAACCATCTTCCAGATCCTCCACAGTTACGCCGTCATAGGGATCCACATTGCCGTTGGCATCAAACGCGAAGTAGCCGAAGGAATTATCCCAATCGGGGTTCAGAGAAATGTTAAATGTACCGCTTGTGACTTTGTAATCAAAGCTCAAGGTAGCGATTTCTTCTGTATTGCCCAACTCAATAGTCAAATCCGTACTGGGGGCGATTTCCTGACCACGGGTAACAATTTCAGGCTCGGTGGGCTGCTCCGGCTCTTCTCCTGCATTCAACTGCACATTGTCAATGTAGCCGGTGGCATCGCTCCAGGCACCCCGGAGGTACAGGAAGGTAAGAACCTTACTGGGACTGCCACTATACTTTGTCAAGGCTGCCAGGTCGAAGGTGACGCGGGTATAGCCATCCTCCAAGGTTTGCAAGGTAACGCCGTCGTAGGGATCCAGATTACCATTGGTATCAAATGCAAAGTAGCCGAAGTAGTTATCCCAGTCGGGGTTCAAAGAAATATTAAAGGTGCCGCCGGTCAGCTTATAGTCAAAGCTCAGGGTGGTAACTTCCTCGGTATTGGTCAGAGCAATCGTCAGGTCAGTACGGGAAATAATTTCCTGACCGCGGTTTTCAGGCTCGACAGGCTTCTCTGCCACAACATACTTGATGTTGTCGATGTAGCCGGCAGCATCTGTCCAGCTGCCACGGATATACAGGAAGCTCAGTGCCTTGCCAGGGTTGCCGCTATACTTTGTCAGCGCTGCCAAATCGAAGGTAACACGGATATAGCCATCCTCCAAAGTTTCCAAGGTCACGCCGTCATAGGGATCCAAATTGCCATTGGCATCAAAAGCAAAGTAACCGAAGGCGTTATCCCAATCAGGATTCAGGGAAATGTTGAAGGTACCGCTTAAAACCTTGTAGTCAAAGCTCAGGGAGGACAGTTCTTCTGTATTGCCCAATTCCAAAGTCAAACTGGTAGAAGGTGTGATCTCCCGACCACGGTAGACTTCTACATAGTCCTTAGCCAGAACATACTGTACATTGTCAATATAGCCGGTTGCATCGGTCCAAGCACCACGTACATACAGGAAGCTCAGGTTTTTGGAAGGATTGCCATTATACTTAGTCAGCTTGGAAAGCTGGAAGGTCACATGGTAGTAGCCGTCGTCCAGCTTCTCAACAGACACACCTTCATAAGCATCTGCCTTGCCGTTTGCATCAAATGCAAAGTAACCGAAGGCATTATCCCAATCGGGGTTAAGAGAAATATTGAATGTACCGCTGGTAACTTTGTAATCAAAGCTCAGGGTTGCCACTTCTTCCGTATTGCCCAGTTCAATAGTCAGATTGGTGCTGGGTTTGATCTCTTGACCGCGAACAAAGCCTTCATTGCCGGGAGCGATCTCAGTTGCACCGTTTGCCGCAATGCTCAGCTCCTCCAGCTTGGAAAGCAAAGCCTTACGGTTGTTATAGTGGATGGAAGCATCGGTATCAGCGATCACACCGCTATACAAATTGGCAGTATGGGCAGAGATATCAGAAATGCCGTACTCGTTTTCCAGCATCCACAGATATTCGTAATCCTCGTTGCCCTCACGGATGTTTTCGATCCGGATGGTGCCGATCGGGCCGTACACACCGTAATCAGAACCGGGCAGCACCAAAATCTGGTCACCGGGAGTACCGTTATTCACATAACCATTCCAGTAATCAAAGGACTTGATACCATTGTCAGTATATTCACCCCAGATATTCACACTGGAGTAAACAAAGCCGTCGATACCGTAGTCATACCGCATCCAGCTTTCCACACGGGCAGACACCAGGGGGGTATTGATATGATATGCAGGATAGGGGCTAATGGGATGACAACAGCCATACCACCAAAGCTCTTCTTCCTCTGCATACAATGCTCTCTGACTTTCTGTATTCAGCCACTGATACTGAGGCGCATAGATATAGCTATCGCCGGTGAGAGATGTGCTGCCGTAATCGTCGTCAATAAAGGTCTCTTTATTCCACAACGAGCCAGTTACTTTATCTGCATAGGTCTTATCGGTAGGATTGGGGCCGGTGACCAAATGCTTTAGGTTCATAAAGCTGGCCTTCAAGCTGGGATAAGCATCCAGCATGGGTGCCAGCTCTGCCTTCAGGTTATCCAGCTGAGCTGTAATATTGTTGATTGCTCTATACTCTGCATCATCCCGGGGTTCATCGCAAATCGATCCAAAGTATAGATAAGCCTTAGCAAACAGATCGACATTGCTGCCGGACTGTGCCAGAGAAATGTTTTTATTGATCAGTGTGGTAAGCGTCGTTCTTAAAATATCAATGTCTAAAGAACCCTGGGCATTTTTAGCATAGAACAGACTATAGCTCGATATTTCAGGAGATACTGCCAGATAGTTGGCAGCATAGTCAGCAAATGCTTCATCCCATCTTGTCAAGCTCCATGCATCAAAAGGCATAATCCGCTTGCTGACCAAATAGTCAAAATAAGTATCTGCCAAGTTGCGATCGATATAGCCTTCACCATTTTCCACCATATCCCACCAAATGCCCACAGAAGACTTGGTGTGAACCTGGTCAGGCAGAGATACATCGTAGATATGTACGGAAACCGGAATATTCATATCGGTGCCGTTAACATTCAGAGTCGCAGTACCGGTGTAAGTACCGGGGGCAGCATTTTGCACATTCAAGTTCACCCAAATACCGCCGTTCTTGCCTGCTGAGATCTTGTTCTCGCCTGCAGAAATGGCTGCATCCTGGGGAATCAGGGCATCCGGATAAGTACCGTCATAACCGGTCTTACTGTATGTGGGGTTGTACATCTGAAATGTGTCAGACCAGTAAGGCGCGTTTCCGCTGCCGGATACGGTCACATAGTGCTGGATGTAAACCTCAAAGGCCCAAGAAGGAATGATGTTACCCTTCTCATTTTTCAAGCTGCCCATAGTCAGCTCAAAAGAGGTAACATCGAAGTCGGGGCTTAGAATCATCTGTGCAGATTCTACCTCGTTTCTGGCGCTTTCAAAGGTCAACGCCTCGAAACGGCTGACGGGTGTTCCCGATTGTTGAACCGTTTCTGTGTTGTAGGGATACGCGATGCTCAGTCCATCCATGGAATCGGACAAAGCAGAGGCATTTGTCTGTTGCACTTCGTCAGCAATCGCAGTTACAGGAATCATTCCCAACACCATTACCAACGCTAGTGCAAAAGACAATACCTTTTGCCAAGAGTTTTTCATTGCGATTTCCTCCTCATTTTTTGCTTTTATACTTACCCGGTTGCTTTTCCGGAAGGGATTACTTCATACAGTTAAGCCTTTTGCCAAGTCATTATATCTAAATCATTCGCAAACTTCTTCTGGTATATTATGGAATTTCACTAACTGTTTTTTAGCGGTGTTTACCCATTATCACGTTTATCACTTGCATTATAGCCTCGATTGTGATATAATTCTCGCCAGATAGTGATATATAACGACCATTTTGTGACATCGAGGTGTAAAAATGCAAGATTTTTCAAATGAACTACACAAACAGATCAAGTTGCGGCATCACTCTGAGCATTACTACCACCCCCATTTCCACAAGGAACTGGAAATTATCTTTATGCTGGAAGGTTCTAACAACGCCATTCTTAACGGTACTACTTATAACATTCCGGCAGGAAGTGTGTTTCTCGTATCCCCAAATACAATTCACAGTTACCCCAAACAAACCTCCCGGTGCAACAGTCTTCTGCTGATCGTTGATCCCCATCTTCTAATCGGATCTGTATCCCAACTTTCCTCAACCGTGCTGCAATCCCCTCTTTGGAGTGATCCGGAGAAAAAAAGTTTTATTTGGCCTATGATCCAACACGCCGTGGAATACGGCAAAAGCATGTCGATGGACAGCTTTGTTTTACTGCTTTCTACCATTATTTCCATCATTGTTGACAACATCCCCACTGTTACGAGCAATCAGTCTCTTCGCATTGAGCAAAAAATCTTAGCATACTGTCAAGAGCATTATCTTGAGCCTATTACCACAGAACAAATTGCCCAAGCTCTTGGTGTTGGCAGATATCATATCAGCCGCACCTTCAGCAATGTTCTGCAAACCTCCTTCCCCACTTACATCAACGGTCTGCGGCTTAACGATGCCATCCGATTGCTGGTTCACACCAAAACGCCCATTATCGACATAGCTTTGCAATCCGGCTTTTCCTCTGTCCGAACCTTTAACCGCATCTTCACAGAGCATTTCGGCTTTTCTCCTTCCCAGTGCCGCAGGGAGCATCGGGAAAAAGAATTGCTGTCTTATAATTTCGCCAGCCGATAAGCAAAAAAATCCGACAGTCAAACAAACTGTCGGATTTTTTTGCTTTATGTTAATTCAAAATTATCAAAGAATATCATTGCAACTTCGTCGGTAACTTGGACAGCCATATCTGCTGAGATTCGGAATCCCACCACATGCTGTAAATCCTCCACAGTCGGTGCGCTGCCATCTTCTGCTCTAAACCAATTCAGCGGCGCATTGGTGGTAAGCCAATGGTTAAAAATGCTGTCGTTGTACCAAATCAAGGTCTGCTGTTTACCGAATTCATCAAGATAGAAAATCTCAAAGCACATCCAGTAGTGTCCGTTGGATTGGTGGGTATCAAAAGCCAACACAGAATATTCAGACCAGTCCTGCTCCCCATCGAACATAAATGTTGCATAGACATTAGGATAACCGCAAGCATTATTGGTCCAGAACATCAGCATACTGTCGCTTCGGGATTCGCCTGTTTCGTCTTCGGCTACCTTGCACACACCGCTGGTGTTTGGCTTGGCATTGGTCGTAAAGAAAGGCCCGCTGATAATATCGTTATCCTCCTTGGCCGCCGGTGATGCCTGCGGTTCATCTATGGGGTAATCATACAAGGAGATATTGTCAAAATAGACGCAGTTGAACGCACCGTTCACAAATTTGGAATCCATATTCACCATAAAGCTGATGCCTACTACCTGGGTCAGATCAGCGTAGTGCAGATAGTCCAAATTCACATAGAGCGTACGCCACTGATCCCGTGAAAAATCGTATGCCGTGCCATGCTTTTGAATTTCCCCGTTTTCGTCCAGATAGTGAACTGCAACAGATACCCATGGATAACAGTTTTCTGCGAAAACATCAAATTTTAAATAATCAAAGCCGCTGATATCTGTGACCTTGGGAAAGTCCACATAGAAGGAGGGATATCCTGCTACCTCGGATGCGCCGAAGCAATAGGCATCCGAGCTGCCATTTCCCTTACTGCTGGCTGTCAGCTTTGCAATAGGATCTTTGGTATAAACTTTGCAGGTTTTCAGCAGGTCAGAAAAATCACCGCTGGGAACTGCAGTTTCCTGATAACCGGTATTCAGTGTTTCTACGCTATCTGCGTGAACCACATCCACACTGTCAATATAAATGCTGCAAGATTCACTGCCATCGTAGTGGGCTAACACCTGCAGAGAAGGAACGCCGGAATGATGCTCGGAGTCAACAATTGGCTGTGTAATTCCCATATCATACAGAGAGAATGCAATTTGCGTCCACTCCCCTGCTTGCGCGGTTTGCACCTGTGTGTTTTTTTCACTGTCCCATTGCAGGGTCTGCTCGTTTTGAGGGTTGTAGCTATATAACTTAAACTGAACATCTTCTGCCATTGGGTTATAGACCCAGAATGTAACAGCAGCATTACGCCATACCTGAGCAGTATAGTACGCCTGCAAAGCGTAATGACTTAAGTTTAAAATACTGGCTCCGCCGTTGCCCGGATTGGAAAATTTCACCGATATCGCCGAAGTAGAAGTTTCCCCTTGGAGAAATGCAGAATCTTTTATAACCGCTTTTGTTACGCCGGTATCGGCTTGACCCGCAATGCCGTCAGAAGCTAACAGTTTGTCCATAATGTCCGCAGAAACACGAATGGGTACTACCAACTGGATAGAGGAACTTTCTTCTCCACGAGCGGCAGTTACAGTCACAGAAATGTCCGCCTCTGCTTTCGGTGTGACTTTTCCCCTTCTCACCTTCAATTCCTCGGTTTTGCCGGTTTCGGGATCTGTATAACAGGCAACATAGCTATATTCCACGCCGTTTTCTTCTACAATCAACGCAGATAAGTCATAAGCTGCGCCTACCGATGCGGCAGGAATGTTCTCTTTCAATATGATTGGGATAGCAGGTTCCGTGGGTGTGTTATTTTCGTTGACTCCACAACCGGAAAAAGCCGACACCAGCAAACAAATGCAGCAGAACAAGGATATATATTTTCGTTTTTTCATTCAGGGCGGCTCCTTTCAAGTCTGCTCGTCAGAGAGCAGTGTGTGGTAGTAGTATATGGGCATAGCACTCCAACCGTGGCAAAGACTGGCTGCATTTTCAAAATCACTTTCACCGATCTCTGTTTCCCAAACGGTGGTGCTGCCAAACTCCAGCATTGGAATATAAAGCTTTTCGATCTGCTCCAAAATGATTGGTGCGTATTTCTCCTTGTTAATTTTCAAGAGCGCATCATTCAGGAAGCACCGCATAGAAAGGGATACAGAGGTCATTTCAGGGTCGTTTAATATCTTTTCGCAAAGCAAAGCCGCTTGGTCACCAGATATCGCACCGCACAAAACAGCAAGGCTGTTTCCTAACTGACTGTAAGAATCGTGATTGGTGTAATTATAAAACACACCTTTCCCATCATTCCAAAATATCTCAAAAATTCGGGCGTTTAGTTTGGCTGCTTGCCGGCTGTAATCGTTCTGAATAGCCAAAGCATCTGCGATATATGCCATATTTTGCAGTGCAATAGAAAGCAGTGTGTTTGCCAACAGGTCACAGTCAGAAATGGGAGTGCCCCAGTTTACCAAGGCATCTTTCCATTCATAGAAATTCCAGCATCCCTCTCCTACGAAGCTCATAAACAGCCCATTCACTATACGGTTTGTAAAGGTCTCTAAAATGGATTTCAGTTTTGGATAGATCTCCTGCAAAAATTCCTTATCACCACTGTGCTGAAGGTATTCCCGGCAGGCAGTTATGTAGTGAAGTGAAAACGAGGGAATAACCAGATTTGCTTTCATAGGATAACAGATGGACAAAAGACCGTCTGCCCGGTTATCCTTGGAGATCAATTCTAAACAAGCTCTGGGAAAAGCGTACTCGCCAAAAGCATAGTAGCCGCATAGCATCTGATTGCGGCTATCCATGGCATACATTGCCTGTTCACGCCAAGGGCAGTCCTCATAATGCTCGTGCATACATAAACGCAGCGTTTCCTCGCAAATATCATAAATTCGGTTTTGCAGTTTGGTTAATGACGGTCTTTTCTTATCTCCCACAAGATACATTGTAGGGGCAATAGCCATTTTTTGAATCTCTATGGGGAATTCAGAACGAACTTGCAAATAGCGGCAGCCGAATCTGCGGAAGAGATTGAAAAAAACATTTTCTCCTACAGTTGCACGGTACTCCATACAGAAATTACGATCTCCGATAATTTGACGCACCTGACCGTCCGCAATATGTTCACCAAACGCAACGGTAATGTTTTGCTCACACGGTGAATGTAAAATAAAACTTAACAAACCAACCTGCTCTTTGCCCAAATCATAAAGCACTTCTGTTTGGGATAGCTGTTTGCAGAAAACACCCTCTACCTCCGGCATCAAGGTCAGCTTATCGCAAGGCCGGATACGCAGGGGTAAATTTTGAGCAACCAATGTAGCTGCAGAAAAATCGTTTAAATTACCTGTAAGCCAATTATCTTCTTTTGTCGCATCATATCCGTAGCCATAACCTAACTGACCGGACATAATACAGCAGCGATGATTCATATAAGCCTTGCTCATACGGGCCAATGTGTGGCTGCCGCTTTGACAAAGAACAATTTCGTCATTGACCAAAGCATACAGAAGGCCGGCCTTTCCGGGATAGTAAACAGAAGTAAACTCCGCACCGTAGTACCAAACGATCACAGCCAGTCTGTTTTCACCTTCTCGGCAAAACTCTGTTACATCCACTTCATCGTAAACCTTATCGTAAGGAAAATCCGCATACTGTCCCCAAGCCGCAAGCTGACCGTTAATATAGGCTGCATAATTGCTATCGGCAGAGATTTGTAAAATAGCCTTTCCGGATTGGTAGAAAAAGCTGTCAACAAATTCTCCATATTCATCGTTCTCGGGGGAATTGTTACACCATATCCACTGTGCATCCGTTAAGTATTTCTTCATATGAACCCCTCCTCATATTGGATACTTTTTTATTAGTACACGATAAAGATTTTTTTGTCAATACTGCAATCTGTGTCTGACAATTTCAAAAAATATATTGCAAAATCTAAATTTTTCGTGTATCTTTGTTTTTAAAAAGCAGGAGGTGTTCATTATGCTAAAATTTAAAAATATAGTTTTTTCTCCAGAAAACTCTGCAATTACATTAGAAAAACTGGGATTTTTTTGTGATTTAAATTCAGGTTTTGTGCAAGTTCAAATTGCCGGTGAGAACAAAGATACCCATATGGGTGCCAAAATGATGCGTTCTTCAGAAGCCGGAAAATTATCCTATAAGAACCACACAATTTCCGAAAACACTATGACTGTGGTTCAGGAAAGTCCCAATGTTCGCTGCAAAACAGTGTTTGAAACCTATGACGATACCAATGCCATTCGCGTACACACAGTTGTGACGAATATTACTAATGCACCCATCGTTTTGGAAGAAGTATCTGCCTTTTGCGTATCCGGCATCGGCGATAAAAACCAGCCCGATGACATGCTGTTTACTGACTTTTTACAGAGCCATCATGCTGAGTGCCAGCCTCGTACACGCAGCTTTCGTGAGTTAGGATTGTGTGGCGGCAGAAGCGAATCTCAGCAGCGTGTTTGCGGATGCAATATCGGTAGCTGGTCAACAAAAGAAATGCTTCCCATGGGCATCTTAGAGGACAGAAAAAATGGGAATTTTTTGATGTTTCAATTAGAGAGCAACAGCTCTTGGTACTACGAAATTTCTGACACATTGGACAAGTATTATCTCTATTTGGGCGGTCCAAATTACCCCTTTGGCGGCTGGTTTAAGACCTTGCAACCAGGCGAAAGTTATACCACACCCTATGCTGCATTGGCCTTTGGAAACAGCTTAAATGATGTAATAGGCAATATGACAAAATACCGCCGTCACATTGCCGGTGTCAGTCCCGCGGATGAGAAACTTCCCACTATTTTCAACGAATATATGCATCTGTCCTGGGACAGTCCCACAGCAGAAAACACCGCAAAGTATGCCCCCGTTGTTGCGAAAACAGGTGTAGAATATTATGTCATTGACTGCGGCTGGCACAACGAAGAACCGGGCGACAAGGTATATCCTTTTGTGGGTCAGTGGAAAGAAAGTAACGCCCGTTTCCCCGAGGGTGTGCGAAAAACCACCGACTATATCCGCAGCTTGGGTATGAAGCCGGGTCTATGGATCGAGCCGGAAATTATCGGCATCCAATGTCAGGAAATGTTAGACTACTACGATGATGACTGTTTCTTCCAGCGTCACGGCAAACGGTTAGCCGTTATGAACCGGCATTTTGTAGATTATCGGAATCCGAAAGTTCGGGCATATATGACCGAAACCATCCGCCGTATGGTAGAAGATTACGGCGCAGAATACATCAAATGCGACTACAATCAGGACTGCGGTGTAGGCACTGACTTAAATGCTGAAAATCCCGGCGCAGGCTTGGAGGAGGCTGCAAACGCATTCCTTGATTGGATTCGGGAAATGATTGCAAAGTACCCCAATGTGGTCTTTGAAGGCTGTAGTTCCGGCGGCATGCGGATGGACTATAAGACCCTTTCTGCATACAGCTTAGTTTCCACCTCGGATCAGACAGACTACTTGCTTTATCCATACATTGCAGGCAATATTTTGTCCGCCGTTTTGCCGGAGCAGGCCGCTGTTTGGAGCTATCCTGTTACCATTGAATGCGAGCAAGGCGAGGGTGTATCTGACGAACGGATCACCATCAACATGATCAATAGTTTTTTAGGCAGAATGCACCTTGCCAGCCGTCTGTACTATTTGGACGAGCGCCAGATGAATCTGATTCGAGAGGGCGTTGCCTATTACAACAGCCTGTCCGAGATGAAGAAAACAGCACTCCCTTACTTCCCCATGGGCTTTACCAATTTCGGCGATAAGGTAGTCTGTGCAGGTCTTAAAAATGAGAACAAGATTTATTTGGCTGTATGGAATTTGAAAGGCGATGAAAACATTTTTATCTCCATTCCCGAAAATATTACCGATGCGAAAATCGCTTATCCTACCAAGACTTCTGTACATCTGCAAACCTGCAAAGACGGCATACAACTCACCTGCCCTGAAAAACCTTGTGCTGTTTTTCTGGAAATCTTAATTTAACGGCACTAATACAGCATGTAGTATTGTTAGAAACAATGATCTGAAAGGGATATGGAATATGATACTGGTGACCGGTGCGACCGGATTTGTTGGACAAAAGATCGTCCGGATGTGCAACAATACCATTTGCTGTCCGTCGCTCAGAGCCTTAACAGAAGATGATATAAAGCGTATCGTGGAAGAATACGCTGTTGATGCCATTGTGCATACGGCGGCAATTTCTGATATTGGTATGTGCCAGGCAAACCCGGATGCTTCGTATATTGCCAATGTGCAAATCCCCGTGTGGTTGGCAAAAGCATCAAGTGGTATTAAGCTTATCTGCTTTAGTTCCGATCAGGTTTATAGCGGACTTGAAGGATCGGGACCGTATTTGGAAGATACGGTAAAGCCGGCTAATATCTACGCAGAACATAAACTGGAAATGGAAAATAGGGTGCTGGATATTTGCCCGGATGCTGTTTTGCTACGTGCTGAGTGGATGTACGATTATTACTTGAAGAAATCAAACTATTTAATGAACATCCTCAATGCTGAAGATTCTATTTCATTTAGTACCCGGCAATTTAGAGGAATCACCTATGTAAAAGAGGTGGCGCAAAATATTGAAAGATTAACGCACATTCCGGGTGGTGCCTATAACTTTGGAAGCGAAACCACAAAATCTATGTATGAAATAACCCAGGAGTTCTTGGACTTAATTGGTAAGGATATCAAACTGGAAGATGCACCATCAAGACATAATCTTTGGATGAATTGTGAGAAAGCAAAACAGCAAGGTATCGTGTTCTCGAGCGTGGAAGATGGTTTAAGAGCCTGCGCAATGGATTATCATCTAATTTAAGGCGAATACTCCTTGTGTATCCAATATTATGAAACCAATAAAATAATTGTGTCATAAAAAATGTCCTACCCATCGCAGGTAGGACATTAAATTTTTACTTTTCTAAATTCTTTACATACTGCGAAATCGCAACCATATCTACAGTTCGAATAAGCTCGCGGGCATTATTGCGTCTGGTGATATAAGCAACATCTCCAGAAGTTAAGTAGCCGAGCAACTGATCGTGGGGATCGTTGCGGGTCTGACGAATAGAGTCAGCAATATGGTTCAGTATATCTTTTGTATTTTGCATATTGCCTCTCCCCTACTGTATTCTCGTCAGCTTACCGCCGCACTTACAGCGGTAATGCTCCGGGTGTTCAATCACAGCCGATTTCTTTTGGCGTTTAATTTCTTCGCCACAGCTACTGCATTTCAAGCAGTACCGGTAAACCGGTTCTTTGCACCTGATTACAATACCTATTTCTTCTGCGCTGGTAGCGCGTTTAATGCTATATTGCGGCAAGTAACGGTTTACCCTATCCGCATACTGTTTCCATCTGCCTGTATGTTTGAAGCATCCGGGACAGCTATGTAAAATCTCATGGATAACGATATTCTTAACCGCTATGTCGTCAACTTCATCCTGCAGAAGGGCTTTCGCAATTTCAATCTCATAAGTACCATCAGGCAGCTTCTTACATAAGCCCCATCTTGCTTTTGCTCGGCATTTGATGCTCCAAATCTTCACCTTACCATAGGGTATCTGAAGGGCAGCCTGTTCTGCTGGAACAGGCTGCCTTTTGGATTACCTAAATAAGTACCAAATGGATATAAACCAAAAATGTGTTACCTAATACAACGCCATATCTAAAATAAAAAACCTTACGCCCCTACTTCTCTACTGATTTTACGAATTTTAAAGAGAATAACCTATGTAATGACGGCATCCGACTTACCCGCGAGGAAAACTCCTTACACAGTATTTCTGGAAATTACAATTTAACGATTCAAATACAGCATCTCACAGATTAGCCGTTTTGTTTATATTCTCTCTCAGTTCACGGGACCATACTTGTCTCCCCTCTCCTCTGCCGGAAGTCCCACAAAACACGACAGGGCGAAAGGAATATGCACACAGCAAAAAATTACTGTTGCTATTAATCAATCGGTATTTCTTGGAAACCTTGCTCTGTTAAAACATAAATGGTGTTATATCCAACAGATTGTAATAACTGCTTTGCATCCTCAAAATTACAGTCCAAATACTCTTTTTTGTGGCAATCGGAGGTGATCACCGCGCCAAATCCGCAGTCTTTAAACTCCTTCAGCAGTTCTGTCTGCGGATACGGTGTCGTGCGGTAACCTCTACCGATGCAGCCAGTGTTCACCTCAAATAACGGAATCTTCCCTTTCAGTGCATGAATGGCATCCTTGGCATAGCCAAGATATACCGGATCATGGACATTCAGAAAATTTCCTTTTTCGTTATTCTTGGTGATCAGGTCAAAATGACCCAATATATCAAAGCTTCCGTACTGCGGGATGCTGGCTACCGTTTCGTAATAGCTTCTGGCAAATGCCTTACCATTCCCCTGGAAATGCGTATTCAAAAACTGCAGCGTGCCTTCCAGCTTTTGGTCAAAGTCATAGCAAATACCGCCTAACTTCAAACAATGCACGGATGCGATGGTATACTCGTACCCTTCCGGGCCATGGTCAGAGTAAATATCATACTCCAAGCCCAAGAAGATCCTGATTTGATCCCGGTAGGCATTTTTCAGCCACAGGATCTCTTGTTTGTAGCGCTCTAAAGCCTCCAAGCTGCCAATGCCGGAGCATGGCACATAAGAGTGCATGGAAAAGCCGATGGAATCAAAGCCACGGGCGATGGCTTCGATTACCAGTTCCTCCGGTGCATTCGTCCCATCGCAAAAGGTGGAGTGAGTATGTAAATTCTGTTTGTAGGACATATAACCTCCACCTTGTTTATGTGTTATTCTGCTGTGGTGATCAATTGTGCAGACAAGGGCTGGCTTGCCTTTTGATAACATTCGCGTGCATAGACATAAACTGTATACTCTGTGCTGGGTGTCAAGCCGGTCAATTTAATCGTAACCGGTTGATTCAAACGTATAGGATCTGTGTCAATATGATAAGGTGCAGCGATTTCTTCTGTCGTAACAGTCTCGCCAGTAGCTGTATTTACTACCTCAACATAATACGATTGCACCAAATCGCTGAATCCCTCCGGCGCATCCACCGTAGCTGCCGGAATGGTCAATGTGACCGAATCTGCAGTCTGCTCTGCGATTTCTAATGCTGCATCCGCAGCAAATACAGGCTGATAGGCAGCATCAAACCGATCTTCGTAGTCGTAAGGACGGTCTTTTTTCTGCATCGCATCAAAAATCCACGGATCACCAATTTGTTTTACTGCTGACATATCCAAGGATGCACCGGTGTCATCGTAGGCGATTTCCATATCCGTAAAGCTATAACGTTCCAGAGTAACTTGTGACCCATCCACAACCATGTACATTCCCTGCTGGGTTTGATGTTTGGCTCCGTTGATTTCCAGATCGCAAAAATCCATTAGATCTGCATAATGCAGTGTACCGCAGGTTACAACCGTAAACTGAGCAGCCTTTTTGCTGTTGGATTGCCAAATTGCTCGTTCGTCTGTCAGAGGAACATGGGTATGACCAGTAAACATCACGCAGTTATTGCTTCGCTTCAGAAAATCGTGCATAGGAATCGTATTTCCTTCATAGCTTTCGTAGCCGCCCACAATCGTATCTGCAACAGGCACATGCTGTGCAAAGAAAAACGGCTTATCTGTGCTGGCTTCCTGCGCCTGAGAAAGATACTTTTGAACCAATGTGCCGTTTTCTTTTGTATAGTGAACGCCTACAAACTGATAGCCTTTAATCTCTTTTATCCAGGCATCCTCGTATCTGAGCCGATTCCGTCAAACCAATACTCCGCTTCCACCAGCGACTTGTCATGATTGCCATAGATGAACATCGGCTCCACATATTCCCCTGTCAAATCGTTAATATTATTAGGAAATACCCGCAACCAGATGTCCTGAAATTCCTCCATAGCGCTCATAGCTTCTGCTGCACTTGTTCTGTTATCCTGCAAATCGCCTGTAATCAGAATGCCATCAACACCCTTTTGCTTATAAAACATTAAGGCTTTTTCCAGGCGGTCATACATGCTGTATCGGGTATCTGCGTTGATATGGGTATCGCTTAAGATGCCGATACGTAAAAGCGGAGTAGTAATGACTGGGGCATCGTTTTGGACACAGCCGACAGTAGTCATCATCGTAGCGATCAGTATTATGATTAAAAGTACAGAAATCAGTTTTTTCATCCGCTACACCTCTCTCTTTTCTCAAAGCATAATTTACTGCAACAATGATGCGCAGGCTTCCTTGCGGAAGTCCTCATAATCCGCTTGTGTAGCCAAAGAAATTTTATGGAACGGAATCAACACTTCGCCTTCCTTATAGAAAGCAGAAACATCGGGATTATAAATCACCCTACTGTACAGCTTTTGTGCTACCTCTGTTTCGCCTTTTTCTTCTAACAGACGGAGTAGCTCGTAATCCTCAATGCCTCGACGCATTGCAAAATACCGTAGTGCCAGCTCCGGGGTAGCATCCGGGGCAGGATAAACCATATTGGTATCGCCTGCCGGCCACTTGGAGTAAGTGATGTCTTTTCTGGGATCGTCTGTCCAAACCGTATAGTTCCAGCGCAGGAAGCCCTTCAAACCGAAATAACGGGCAAAGACCGGGATATACCGGGTTTCCAACAGATCGCTGAATAGCACCATATTGGGCATCAGCGGCCAACAGCAAACATAACAGGTAAAGCAATGCTCTGTATCCTCACGGAAGATTTGCTTCCACTGCTCCATTTCCAGACCAATGCCCGGAATGATGATGCAGAAATCGCTGATCACATCTTTAAATTCATCATAGAATTTCTTTAGATAGAAGGCGGCTTTAAAGCGGAACTGGGGCGCAATTTCCCGAATTGCTTCAATTGTACCACGAAGCGCTTCGTGATTACTGGGTTCATCGGCAATCACGCGAACCTTTTCCATCCAGCCCTTTTCTATAAAATGATCGTGCAGGCTGCGGATATAGTGCTTGATATCCTCCGCCTTCTTCATATAGCGGTACATACCGTCTGTATCCTTATATCGAATACGAATAGCCTCGGGCATTTCGGTGTAATTACCAAAACCGTGCTCCTCATTGACCCAGTTGCCGATCAGACCAAATACCTCGATCTTCCGGTCAATACCATATTGAAAGCACAGTTCAATATAACGATCCATAATGGAATAATCGTAAATAAAACCCTCTGCGGTCTTTTCCACCGGGATCATTGAGTACTGGAACATATTGTTGGGAATGGGCTCCAAGAAACAGGTTTGTCCACTCCAAGGGACCTGTGTGGCAATGATTGTAATATTGCTCTGTCCCATTGCTGCCAAAGGCTTAATATACTCCTCCATCAGTGCAAAATGTTCATCAGACCAATGAGCAACCGCCGCTTTTTTCGCAATAGAACTGTTCATTTGCCACAGATCCATTTCCATCGCCCGATCCTGCATTGCCGGCAAGGTATAGGGACTTACCTCTAAGGAATATGTAATCTGTCCAACCACTTTTTCATCATCAAACAGATGGGATTCCACAAGGTCAAAGCAACCCTCATATTTGCCAGGTTGCACATCTTCCGAAATCTCAAAACGGACAAAAACACTCTGAGGAACACCAGCAGGATTGGTAGCTACCGCATCCCGCATCAGGCGGTCAGCATACTCTGTACCGTTATTATCCAGATAATTTGCCATCAAATTCACAATAGGCTTTAATTGACCCTTATGGCGCAGGTGCACCACCTGCGTATCTAAGTACTCAGAAAACCAAGGTTCTTCACCGATCCCTACACACAGACGCTTTGTGCCCTGTAAAAGAATCTGAAATGCCGCAAAGCTATTACGGCAGGAAAACAAATCTGCATGGGTGCTGTCAAAAGAACCATTGTGACTAATACCGTCTTTCCGGTTCACATTCAGCTTAAAGCTTTCCGGTTGAACAGAATAGATAATAGACATAGCTTTTCTCCTTATTGTAAAGCTGTACCACAGCGAAATCTGGGCACTGCGAAAAAACAATGCAAAATCTAAGATCATTGTCTTTTCGCAGTGTCTTGCTTTTCTAAGGCAGCGGCAGATTTCATCTGCCGCTGCCAATATAGGAATTAGATATAAGCCTCTGCTGCCAAATAATATTCGTACATCGCTGCAACCAATGCAGTAAGGTTTGCATTGGAAGATCCACTATACATACGGCTGATATATGCCAGCGGGCTGTAGTTGATGGTCAGGCTGTCATTGACAGTCAATGCGACGCTGACATCATAGTCCTGAGGATTGATACCGGGAACTTCAATATAGTACATACCATCCTTATAAACAGGTGCATTCCCTGTGCTGAAACTATAATCATTAATGTCGCCTTCTACGTTAAAGTAGAAACGAACTGCAACCTGAGATCTGAACACCAATGATGCACCATAGAAGGTAATACCCTCAGTGCTGCCAGATACCATATTGGTTGTATCAACTGAAGGAATGGCTGTATGTTCGGTAATTTCATATCCGGCGTTGGCTAGATCAGAGGTGTTGTAATCAAAGTATACCTGTGCAGCTGCGCCATAATTGAGCATTGCTTTTACCAGTTCCTTTTCAGAATCGGCATAATCCCCATTCAAAATGGTCTGAGCATACTGGCGGATTGTATAATTCATAGTATCACTCACAGCTTCACCAGCCACTACCTGAATTGCAATATTTTCGGTCATCTGTGCAGCAGCCAAATTCACAGTAACGGCATAAGTTCCATTTGCCTGCTTTATAAGGGGTACATCGGTAGTGTTGCTATCGATTGTGATTTTTGCAGTGGGAACAAGAATACGGCTATCAACATTCAGATAGAATTTAGCAGATATCTCATCACCCAAAGCAATGTTCCAAGTGGAAACCGATGCGGTATAAGCAGAAGTCTCGTCAGAAATCCAGCTCTCGCCACATACAGAACAGGTGCTGGTTGTATGACCGCCATTTTCAAATGTAGGTGCTGTGAAAACATTGTTTGTAATGTGACTGCACACACCCTGTACGTTGGTAATTGTACCGGTTGCGGTATTGGAACCGCCAACAAGCAAAAGACCAATAGTTTCAGGAGCATTGGCAGTATTGTAAGCATTGTTGGTGCGCTCCAGCTCACTTGCCTTCAGAATTACACGGTAGAAACCATCCCCCAAGGCTGCACAATATACGCCTTTATCTTCCCACACCTTACCACCGGCATTAAGTTCGTAATAGCCGTAATACTTGCCCCAATCAGGACTCAATGCGCCGATGAAAAGAACGCCGTCATTAGTGACCTTATAGTCAAAGCTGATGTAGTCATACGTACTGATTTCCATCTTGATTTCTGCGCCTGTAGCAATATTATATTTTTCTGACTCAGCTACTTGCACATTACGGATCGTGCCGGTTGCTGTGTTCGAGCTGCTAATATACAGAAGACCGATCGTTTCCGGCGCATTGTCTGTATTATAAGCATTGTTGGTGCGATTCAATTCGCTTGTTTTCATAGTTACACGATAGAAGCCATCCGCCAAAGGTTCGCAGTAGATACCGTTATCCTCCCAAACCTTTCCGTTAGCATCAAACTCGTAATAGCCGTAGTACTTGCCCCAATCAGGACTCAGTACACCAATATACATAACACCGTCATTGGTGATCTGATACTCAAAGGAGATATACATGTATGTGCTGTCTACCACATCGATCTGAACATCTGCACCAATTGCAGTTGTACCAATCTCCACATAGCTATCCACATAGCTGTCGCCACAAACGATACAGGTATGGGTGGTATAGCCCTGCGTTGTCGCTGTGGGCTCGGTAATAACGCTCTCATAGATATGGCTGCACACAGTTTTCACCTTGCGGATAGTACCGGTAGCTGCAGAACTGCCGGTATAAAGTAATCCAATTCTATCCGGCTTGTTATTTATATTTGGTTCGTTATTGGTGCGATCCAGCTCTGCAGTCTTCAAAATCACACGGTAGAAGCCGTCGCCCAACGCTGAGCAATATACGCCGTTGTTGTCCCAGACCTTGCCTTCGCCATTGAACTCGTAATAACCGTAGTACTTGTTCCAATCAGGACTCAAAGCACCGATAAACAGCACTTCGTCGTTGGTCACTTGATACTCAAAAGAGATATAGTCGTATACGCCGTCTTCCACATCGATATTTAAGTCGGCTTTAATCTCGTAAGATACATCAAGCGGCTCCACATAGCTATCCACATAGCTGTGGCTGCAAACCCTGCAAATATGGGTGGTATAGCCCTGTGTTGTGGTGGTAGGCTCAGTTACATTACTTTCATAAATATGGCTACACTCTGTTTTTACATTTTGAATGGTACCGGTTGCAGAATTGGAACCACCGATATACAGAAGTCCAATCTTTTCCGGTGCATTGTCTGTATTATATGCATTGTTGGTGCGCTCCAACTCACTTGTCTTCAAAACAACACGGTAGAAGCCATCGCCCAATGCTGTGCAATATACGCCCTGATCGTCCCAAACCTTGCCGGAGCTGTTAAACTCGTAATAGCCGTAGTACTTGCCCCAGTCAGGACTCAGAGCACCGATGAACATGACGCCATCGTTGGTGACCTGATACTCAAAGGAGATATACTCGTATGCGCCATCTACTACATCGATCTGAACATCAGATGCGATCTGGTAGCTGTTAAGCTCTTCTGCAGCGTTAACGCCAATTACGGGAACAATACCAATTAGCATTACAATTGACAGAAATACAGATAGAATTTTTTGCAGTTTGTTTTTCATTTTATTTTCCTCCTTTATAATAATTCGGTTTGCGAATGGACCGAATGGGATTACAGTTTTACAAAATTTGGGTTTGTGCAGTTTTTTAATACATAGTTTAAAATTGAGTTTTTTACTTACACATATAGCAATGGTCGCAGTAATCATCACCCTGCATCAAAGTATGGGTGCGCTCGAACCGGATTTCGGGATTGATACCTTTGATTACAGCAGGATCAGTCATACAATACACATGGTAACCAATATCGGTGAGACCGGCCTTTTTACAGGCTTCGCAAACAGTGCAATGGGTGACTTTAAACTGCACCTTGTTGTCGCCATCCCAGCTTTCTTCGTATTTCAGAGATTGCTTCAGCGGCCCCCAGAAAAACTCTACAAAGCTTTTCAGTGATACATCGTCAATACAAGCCTCCACTGTTTCACGCCAACCCCGTTCCGTACGGTTGCCGATGAAATTGGCAAATACCTCTGCTCCCTTTTCCTCACCCAAATCCTCAATCAGATGATTGCGGAACTCTTGGAACAAACGAAGCTCTCGCTCCATAGCTTCTGAACTCAGGCTATCGCCAAACAAAGTCTTTTCAATTCTTGCTTTCTTTTCTTCCAGTGTCATAATCCCGCATCTCTCTTTACTTACATTTCAAAATTCAATTCCACAAACTTGTGTTCTTCCGCGGATTCTTTGGCTTTCAGGCACATATAGGCACTCAAAAGGCCCTGTTCCAAAGGCGTTTTGGATTTTTCTGTGCCCAGCATCACGCCGATGAAATTATTGATCAGCTTGATATCACCGCCACCGTGGAATGCAATTGCCTCCACCTTGCTGCGGATCTCACCGGTTTCATAATGCTTGCGTACAATGATCTCGCTGGTCTGCCAGTCGAACTCTACCACACCGCCTACACCGGCAATGATGGCGCCGCGCTTCGCTGCGTGCTTATTACGGGTAAAGAAGTTCTGGGTGTAGACCACATGCATACCGCTTTCATAACGGACAATGACCGTGCCGCTGTCTTCGTTGCCGGTATCCTCTGCATAGCAGCAGTATTCACCATGGGAATAGTCTCCCCGAACCTTAATAGTCTGATAAGGGCCTTCGCCGCAGGTCATCTTCTCCGGGCAGTCCTCGCATTTCAGTCCTGCCGGCTTGTCACCCTTCATAACCTGCTTGGAGGTCATAGCACAAATTTCAACAGGCTTCTGCTCCACGATATGGTTGATATAGTCCAAATCGTGGGTGGCTTTCTGCAGAAACAGACCGCCTGTCAGAGATGCATCCCGATACCAGTTATGGTAGTAATCGCCACCGTAGGTGGGATAATTAAAGGCTGCCACATGCTGAATGGGACCGATATCCAGGCGCTTAATCAGGTCTTTCACCTGATCTACCATCGCAGTAATTCTCAGGGGGAACGAAACCACCACTTCACTTTCTGCCTTCTCCCCTGCTGCCTTCAGCTTATCGTACTGCTCATAGTTGATAGAAACAGGCTTTTCTAAAAACAGAGGGATCTTTCTTTCCAGTACCTTGATGGCATAATCCGTATGTAAATTACACCGCGTACCGATCATCACGCCGTCCAGCTTTTCGTTGTCCAGCATTTCTTCAGCATCGGTATAAAAACGGGTGTTTTCACAAGGAATCTCTCTGCCAGTCAAATCCTCTTCCAGTTTTTTTCGGTCCTTGGGATCGCAGATTGCTGCCAAATTGACCTTCACACCTTGCTCGTTTTTGTACAGACCTTCAAAAATATTACCCACGCGCAAGCCGAAGCCAATGACGCCAATATTTAACTCTTTCATAATATTTCCTCCATTTTATTATGACTAAATACGCGACAGTTTAAAGTATTTCATGCACAAGGCATCTTTGAAAACCAACCAAAACAATTAGCTTTCAGAGATGTCTTTCGTTTTCTTTGGTGGCGGCAGAGCGATCTGCCGCCACCTTTGATTTATTTATGCAACAAAATTCATATCTTTCAGATAGAAGGTACCTGCAGCATTGGTGTCATAGAAACGAATTGCAAACTCTGCAAGGTAATCTGCAACACCGATGACGCTCATAGGAACTTCCACCAGCACCCAACCGTCACCCAGATCGGTTACGGTGTATCCATC
>JAZRLK010000036.1:0-5841 GCA_045646805.1 Faecousia sp. | reverse complement strand
AATTTGGATTTTCTCCAGTCCAAGTTCGTCAGCGATCTCCTGGCGTGTACATCCTGCGTTTCGCATCTCTGAAATTATCTCACTGTATTTTGACACATCTGTCCATTTTCGTTTACTCATAGCAATACCCCCTAATGTAGTAATTATCCTACATTAGGGGGCTGTTTGTCTATTGTCCAGTTTTACTGGTTCTGTTCAAAATGAGGGGGCTGTCTTATTGCTGATTTTAGGCAATAAGACTGGGGGAGTTATAGCGATTGTATAAAAATTTTTGCGCCGTATGGTACAGGAGGAATTTGGGAATCATAGAATAGAAAGATACTCTATGAAAGGATGGATCTGCCTGAAATGAACAAGACCTCCAAATATTTGTTAACTGGAGCGGGTGCGGCAGCAGTCGGTGCAGCGGCTATGGGAGCAGCGGCTTATATGTCCACCCGATACCTGGTAAAGGTAGCGCTGGATCGGGAGCAGCCGAGAATTACCAATATGGAAAAGGCCAAGCAGTACCTGCGTGGATTTAAGAATTACGGACCTTTCTTAGATGCAATGGATGCAGGTGCAAAGAAACTGCGGGAAACACCCCATCAAGAAATAAAAATGGAGAGCTACGACGGGCAAATTCTGGCTGGGCATTGGTTTGAGAATCCCAATCCTCAGCGGCTGATCGTAGCTATGCACGGATGGCGCTCTTCCTGGGCGTCGGATTTCGGCTTTGTTTCGGAATTTCTTCATCAAAACGGCTGTAGTGTACTTTATGCAGAACAGCGGGGGCAGGGCAGCAGCGGCGGCGAATATATGGGATTTGGTATGATCGAGCGGTATGACTGCCTGGATTGGGTCAAATGGCTCGATGCCCAGAATGAGAAGAATCTTCCCATTTATTTGGTTGGTGTATCTATGGGAGCGGCAACTGTGATGATGACATCCGATCTGGAATTGCCTGAAAACGTCCGGGGAATCATTGCCGATTGCGGATTCACATCGATTCACGATATTTGGCAGCATGTAGCCCGGCGGAACCTCCATTTGCCCTATAGAATCTACGGCGGACTGGCAGATAACTTATGCCGGGAAAAGATCAGCGTGGGAACAAGAGATTGCAGTACAGTAGATGCGCTGAAAAACAGCCGGGTTCCTGTGCTGTTTGTCCATGGCAGCGATGACCATTTTGTGCCGGTAGAAATGACATACCGAAATTACCAAGCCTGCGCTGCAGAAAAATATCTTTTGATCGTACCCGGTGCAGACCACGGAATGTGTTATTATAAAGAAAAAGCCCGTTACGAACAAACCGTGTTGGATTTTTGGAAGGAAAACGATGGCTGATTTGGAATACTTCCGGGGTACTATGTTTGAAATGCTGCAAAAAGCCGCCGATCAATATCCAAAATCCGTAGCCCTGGATTTTTTGGGAAAGGCTACCACTTATGAAAAGCTGATAAAGCAAATAGAAGATTGCGCCAAGGCGTTGTCAGCTATAGGGGTTGCCCCCGGTGATTATGTCACCATTGCCTTGCCCAATTGTCCTCAGGCGGTGTGTATGTTATATGCAGTCAATATGGTCGGCGGGATTGCAAATATGCTCCATCCTCTGTCAGCACCCCGGGAGATAGAATCCTGCCTGCGCCGAACCCGATCCAATGTGTTGATCACATTGGATCAGCTTTATGGAACATTTTCTCAAGTATTGCAGAATATCAAGCCCCAATATTGCATTGTCACTTCGTTGTCGGATGCTCTTTCCCCGGTTAAAAAGATGTGTTATGACCTGAATCCTGCTCACAAAATCAAAATATCAGAGGTCTTGCGCTGGAAAGACTTTTTAAAAACAGGAAAAGCCAATCCTGTAAATAATAAATCAAAAAGGGCAGGGGAGGATGGGGCAGTTATTCTGCAATCCGGCGGCACAACTGGGATTGCAAAAGGCGTTATTTTGACCAATCTGAATTTCAATGCTCTGGCTCAGCAGATTATTGCAGCCAATCCGATGTTTCGCCCCGGAGATAAAATGCTGTCAGCTCTGCCGATGTTCCATGGCTTTGGCTTGGGTGTGTGCATTCATACTGTTTTGACCCACGGCGGCAGATGCATCCTGGTTCCCCGCTTCACACCCCAAGACTACGCAAAGGACTTGGTAAAATATCAATGCAATTTTATTGCCGGCGTACCTACCTTGTTCGAAGCACTATTGAGCGCTCCCAATCTGGAAAAGGTGAACCTGAGCAGCTTAAAGGGGGTATTCTGCGGCGGCGATGTACTGCCAGCCCAGTTAAAGCAGAGAATTGATAAGTTTCTGAAAGAACACAAAGCGACTGTTTCTGTCCGGGAAGGCTACGGTCTGACCGAAACTGTAGCTGCCTGCTGCCTGACACCCTACAATACCTGCCGGGAAAACTCTGTCGGACAGCCTCTTTCCGATACCTATATTAAAATAGTTCTGCCCGGCACAAAACGGGAAATGCCTTGCGGTGAAGTCGGAGAAATTTTGGTTGCAGGTCCTTCGGTCATGCAGGGTTACTTGAATTGCCCTTCGGAAACGAAAAATATACTGCAAACTCACGCCGATGGCAAAACCTGGCTCTATACCGGTGACCTCGGCTCGGTGGATAAGGAAGGCTATGTCTATTTTCGGGGCAGAGTAAAGCGGATGATTGTAACATCCGGATATAATGTTTACCCTCTGCAGATTGAAAATATCCTCAATGCCCACCAAAAGGTGCAGACAAGCTGTGTGATAGGCGCGACGGATGCCTATAAAATGCAGAAGGTAAGGGCGTTTGTAAAGCTGATACCCGGTATTGCTGCTGCGGAAGAAACAGAGCAGGAATTGATGGCTTATTGCCGGGAATATATTTCCGGTTATGCCGTTCCTTGTGAAATATCCTTCTGCGAGGATATGCCGATGACGCCGCTGGGCAAGATAGACTATCGAAAATTGGAATCGTAGGGACAAGGCATTGCCTTGTCCTGCTTTTTAATATGGTTTGACATTTTTCGATCAATCGTTTATAGTAAGGAAAAATAAAGAAAAGAGGGAACAAGATGACAAAAACAAAATTTGGGCTAACCGGTAATCAGCTCAAGCTTTTTGCGCTGTTTGCGATGACCATTGATCATATCGGTGCGTTTTTGCTGCCGCAGTATGTTGTGCTGCGGCTGATTGGCAGACTGGCTATGCCTATTTTTGCCTGGATGGTGGCCGAAGGCTGCGAGTATACAAAGCATCGTTTCCGCTACCTGTTTATGATGCTGCTGTTTGGCGTGGCAAGCCAGGCGGTAAGCTGGCTGGCAACCGAGTCTTTGCATCAGAATATTCTGATCACATTTTCCATGTCCATCCTGCTGATCTATGCGCTGGATTTTGCAAATCGTAAAAAAGGATTTCTGTCCCTTTGCCTGATGGGGATCACCTTTACTGTATTTGCTTATGTCTGCCTTTTCCTTCCCCAGGATCTGCCGGTTTCCGGTTTTTCCATAGATTATTCCATCTTCGGTGTTCTGCTGCCGGTGGCAATTTATCTGGGAAGAACAAAGCAGGAAAAACTCTTGCTTGGTGCCATGCTGCTGCTTCCTCTGGCAATCGTTTACGGTTATTATCAGTGGTTTGCGTTTCTGAGCCTGCCCTTGCTGGCATTGTATAATGGTGCACGGGGCAAAGCGCGGCTGAAGTATCTGTTTTATTTCTACTTCCCTCTGCACCTGGCGGTGATCTACGGCATTGCCATCCTTCTGAAACATCTGAAATAAAAAGAGGAATAAGATATGAGTATTCTCGTTATTGGAGCAACATTTGTAGATATTAAAGGCTTCCCTCTGGATAACTACATACCAACCGGACGAAATGTGGGCAGAGTAGAGTATATCCACGGCGGCGTAGCCCGAAATGTGGTGGAGGACATTGCCAATGTGGAGCTGCGCCCCACATTCCTGGGTATTGTGGACGATGGCCCTATGGGTGCAGAGGTTTTGCATAAGCTTCAAAATCATAAGGTAAACACCCAGTATGTCCAGGTGATTCCGGAGGGAATGGGAACATGGCTTGCTGTGTTTGATAATAATGGCGATGTGGCTGGCTCTATTTCCAAGCGCCCTAACTTGATGCCCATCCTGGATATTATGCAGGAAAAAGGGGAGGAAATCTTCTCCCAGGTCAAAACTGTCGTTATGGAAGCGGATATGGATAAGGATATCGTGAAGCTGGCGCTGGAGCTTGCAAAGGAACACGGTTGTAAAACCGTTGGTGTGGTGTCCAATATGAGCATTGCAGCAAAGCGTAGAGATCTGCTGAAGAATTTTGATTGCTTTATCTGCAATCAGCAGGAGGCAGGCCAGCTGTTTATGGATGATTACGAGAAGTTCACGCCCCAGCAGATGGAAGAGGAACTTCGTACCAAGGTTATGGGCGCAAAAATTCCTGCAATGGTAGTAACTATGGGTGCCCAGGGTGCAATCTATGCCGATGTGAATGGAAACAGCGGTATTTGCCCAGCTCGTAATGTGCAGGTAAAAGATACAACCGGCGCAGGTGATGCCTTCGGCGCAGGCGTGACCATTGGCCTGACCTATGGAAAAACCTTGGCAGAATCCATAGAGATTGGCTCTACCCTGGCGGCATCGGTAATTATATCTTCGGAAAATGTCTGCCCCAGATTCCTGCCCAGCGAATTTGGCATAGACGCATAATAACAGTAGGGACAGGGCAGTGCCCTGTCCTGAATTGCTGTATACAAGGATTCTCTGAAATGCACAAACTTTTTTACAAAATTTTGTAAAAAAGATAAAAATAATGCTTGACAAACACACGGGACAGTGGTATCATAATCGAGCGTGTGTGGGCGAACTGTGCCCTGCGCGTACTGCGATGATGCAGGAGATTGCGTCGTAAGACGGTAACTTCTGCGGAGTATGTCCGGTCATCGGGCGGCTGAACTGTCCTGTTTACGCTTGCGTATATCGCCGCGGCAGGAAAAGGTCCGCCTTGCGTCGGCCATTTTTCATGGCCTGGAGTGATACGCACGGCGGCGTGAACAAATCAGTTCGACCGTACCCAGCCAATCAAACTGAGTACGAAATTCAAGGAGGAAACCAAACCATGACAAACCAAATGATCCGCATTCGGCTGAAGGCATACGATCACCAGGTGATCGATTCCAGCGCAGCCAAAATCGTTGAGACCGCAAAGCGTAACGGTGCATCCGTTTCCGGTCCCATCCCCCTGCCCACCAAGAAGGAAGTTGTGACCATCCTTCGCGCTGTTCATAAGTATAAGGACAGCCGTGAGCAGTTCGAGCGCAGAACCCACAAGAGACTGATCGATATCCTCAACCCCAACCAGAAGACTGTCGAAGCTCTGATGAGCCTGGACCTTCCCGCTGGTGTTGAGATAGAGATAAAGCTGTAATCCTTATACATTATAATATAAGGATTCACCGCTGCCCGCACTGTTTCAGCATCGGGCGGACGGGTCATGTTGGCTAAGGGTTCCCAATGCCCGGCGTCAACCAATAACCTATTTAGAAGGAGACAATGAAGATGAAAAAGGCAATCATCGGCAAGAAAGTGGGCATGTCCCAGATCTTCGATGAGACCGGCAAGGTTATCCCTGTTACCGTCGTGGAAGCAGGCCCCTGCGTTGTCACTCAGAAGAAGACCGTTGAGACCGACGGCTACCTGGCCGTCCAGTTGGGCTTTGAGGATGTCAAGGAGTCCAAGCTGACCAAGCCCGAACTGGGCCACCTGAACAAGGCTGGCGCAGGCTTCAAGAAGCACCTGAAGGAATTCAACCTCGAGAACGCTGCTGAGCTCGAGCTCGGCTCCGTCATCAAGGCAGACACCTTC
>JAZRLK010000035.1:0-45575 GCA_045646805.1 Faecousia sp. | reverse complement strand
GACTGGTTTGACGCAGAAGACGCCACCTTTATAGAAGATGGAAAACTGATCATTCCGGCCGAGGGTTATGGAAATATTCGTATCATTTCCAAAACCCTGGCTGTGGAAGATACCACATATCAGACGCTGTTTGCAGTTTCTGCAAAGCTTCAAATTATGGATATTCCGGAAAATGACAAATTCATTTTTGCTATGGGTCTGGACAGCATTGAGGCCAACAGCGCAGAACCGGGAAATATTGAAGTGGAATTTACCAATAATGGTGGTTTGCAGATCGGTGTCACTGCCTACGACGAAAACAGCGAAGCAAGTGTTCTGGCATCTCCGAAAAAGCTGGGGATTCAGCCGGAAGAATTGTTTACACTATCTGTCACCGCAACGACCGACCGGAAAGTGAGCATCTCTGTCAATAACAACAGCGTAATTTCTCTGGACGGGGTAGAAGGCTTGGAAGGTCGTATTGGATTTTTGCAGGTAGGAAAGAGCAGTGCGCAATTTACCCAGTGTACTGCAGATTTTTCCCACTATGACAGACCGGAAAACACCAATATCTTTGAGGATTTTGAAACAGAGATTTATAACAACAACCTGTTTACCACAAATTTCATTTCCGGTGTGCGGTATCCGTCTTATATGGCGGTAGAGGAATTCGACGGAAATAACGCACTTCATTTTTACAATATGAAGTTAGGTTATTTTGGCACGAAGCACACCTATTCCAATTTTGAACTTACCTTCGATGTGCCCTATTACCTGCGCAGCAATGTAAAGGATGAAAACGGAAAAACGATCGAAGGTCCTACAAAGGAATTCGTGTTGTCCTTTGGCGATGACGCTTTGGATTTCTCCGGCTTTGGTTACGCAACTTCTACAGAAGCCATTTCCGTTACCAGTCAAAAAGTATACGGTATGAATCACAATCCTGAAAAATTCCGGGTGGAACACGATAAAATGGGTTATTATGACCCGGCTACCAACGAAGGCTTCTCCGTGTTGCTCAGAGTGGTAGACGGTCATATGGAATTCGGTATGAAGTCCCTGGATGCAGAAGAATTTGATATTATCGCAGAGGCGGATTACGAAGACTTCCGTACAGGCTATGTCAAAATTTGGAGCGTTAACGAAGGTAACTTTGTGATCGATAACATTAAAATCACAAACCTGGATGACAACGCAAATCTGACGGATGTGGCATTTGAAAGTGCGGCATTTGTTTCTGAAGATTTCGATTATCAGCCACCGGAGCTGCAGTTCCGTCCCCAGGATTCCAATAAAACCGAAAATCAAAACGGCATTTCCATAGCTTGGCTGCCGATCATCCTGACGGCATCTGCTTCTGTGTTTATGATCGTGTGTGCAGCGGTTATTGCCCGTTGCATGAGAAAAGGTAAGGAGGTAGCATAATATGAAATGCAGTAAGGTTAAGCGTATTTTCTCTTTTGCGCTGTGTTTGATCGTGTGCCTCCCTCTGCTTTTTGGCTGCAGCAAGCAGCAAAGTGAAGTTGCTCAGTTGGAAAGGGAAGAAGTAGTCACATTTTCCTTTGATATTTTGGGCGGCACGGATGTTATGCCCATTGGCGGCTTCCATGGTCCTATGGACAAAAGCTATTCCGCAAGAGGCCAAAAGCTCCCGGACTACTACACCGATGAGTTTTTTGCTTTACTGGCGGAGTGCGGCATCAATGTGCTGACTTATGTCGGTGCTGACTACGCATCAGACCCGGATCTGACCATGAAAATGCTGGATCTGGGCGAAAAGTACGGTATTGGTATCTATGTAACCGACAGCTATATTACCAGCAATATCGGCGAAAACACGTTGTCTATTGAAGAACTGGACGAGCGTGTCAACAATTACATTAACCATCCCGCTTGCTTGGGACTGCACGTGATCGACGAGCCGGTCAGCGACAACTACAACAGCTATCATCCGGAAAAGAATATGAAGCTGTATGCTCCTCTTTTCCAAAGATTGGATGAGTTGGGTGTTACCACATACGGCAACCTCTATCGTTTAAATGATCTGGGTACATACAAGTATGAGCTCTATGTGCAGGAATTTGTTGACACCTGTCCTACCAAGTATCTGGAATTCGATAACTATCCCTTCAAGGATGACGATTCTTGGGAATACGCACTGAACTGGTTCCAGAACCTGTCCATCATCCGGGATAATGCGGAAGAGGCAGGTATTCCGTTCTGGACCTTTATCCAGGCCGGTGCGCAGTGGAATGATGCCAAGGAAAAAATCGAAACCAACGGTTATTTTCCCTCAGAGGGTAATTTTAACTGGCTGATCAATACGGCTTTGGCATATGGCACAAAGGGTATCCATTATTTCCCCACTGTTCAGCCGTCCCACTTTGCTTATACCAAGACGGACGATCTGGATTTCCAGCGTAACGGCTTGATCGGCGCTTGGGGCGATAAGAACCGCTGGTATTACTATGCACAGAATGCCAACAAGCATATTGCTGTGATCGACGAAGTCCTGATGAATTCCGTGAATAAGGGCATCCTGCTCTCCGGCACTATGATGGATGGCCACTTTGAGGATGTCAAGTTTATTTTGGAAGGCACATCCTGGCAAGAATTGAAGGATATTTCCGGAGAAACCATGGTTGGCTGTTTCAACTACCTGGGCAAATCCGCTTTCTATGTAGTCAACTATGATACAGAATATGCCCAGGAGATCACCTTGGACTTTTATGACAGCTATAATATGCGAGTTGTCCAAAAGGCTGAAACATCCTATATCAACACCGATTCTCTGACCCTGCAGGTTCACGCAGGCGATGGCGTTTTGATCGTGATTGAAAACTAAACTGCAGAAAGGAAGAATTATGATGAGTCAAAAGTTAATAAAACGCTTTTTATCTGCCTTCCTTGCAGTATGCCTGGTGATGTCCCTGGCATTGATGGCTGATCTGGAAGCTTTTGCCGTAAATGCGGTGACAGACCCGGTTCTGTTGGAAAATTCCGAAGAAAACAGTTATGAGAAAATCACCTTTAGTGATTTCGGAATTGAAGACGGAAATATTTTGAATGCCGGTGCATACGGAACGCATTTTATTTCGGATACATTGGACGGGGATCTGGATGAGGTTTTGTTCCAGGGCAAGTATTTGTTCCCCACCTTGGATGCTGCAAAGCAGTTTGGCAATATCTATCTGGGTAAGGCCAAGTACTACTGCATTGTTATCAATCAGGACAGCGCCGGCAATATCGGCCTGGATGTGATCGCATCCTCTACCAATAAATCCATCGTCACCAACAAAAATGCCACCAACCTGACAGCAAACAGCGATGTGCAGCTGCGGAATAACCCGGATCTGGAGCTTGCTGTTTCCGTTAAGTATGAAAATACCACCGCTACCACCACCGACCTGAAGATCGGTGTGTGGATCAATGGCACTTTGCAAAAGGGTGGCTATATCTATGCAAAAGCAGCCCCGCTTTCCGACCTGGTCCGATGCTTCCATACCACGGATTACAGCACGACCACAACTGTGACAGTTGCTTCTGTGGAAGAAAACGGTGGCGCGGAAGAGCCTGCAGGAATCCTGCTGTCTGAATCCGAAGAGGCAAACTATGAGAACCTGACATTCAGCAATTTCGGTATTGCCGATGGTGAGATCCTCACCCAGGGCAGCGGTCACGTTGTGTCCGATGTGCTGGAGGGCGACCTGAATGAGGTCTTGTTCCGGGGCAAATATCTGTTCCCCACTTTGGAGCAGGCAACGAAATTCGGTAATATCTATCTGGGCAAGGCCAAATATTATGCCATTGTTCTGACTCAGGATAGTGTGGGCCATATTATGCTGGATGTGATCTCCTCTGCTACCAATAAGTCTGCGGTGGAGAATGCCGATGCAAAAAATCTGTCCGCAACGAATACGGTGCAGCTGCGGAACAATCCGGATCTGGAAATTGCCATTTCCGTTAAGTATGAGAATACAACGGCTACCACTACCGACCTGAAGATCGGTGTTTGGTTCAACGGTGTTCTGTCCGGCGGCGGGTACATTTATGCCAAGGCCGTCCCCCTGACCGACCTGACCAGATGCTTCCACACCACCGATGTGGATACCAAGACATCGGTTACTGTGACCTCTGTGGGTGGGGAAGACGAGCCGGAAGAACCGGTTGATGTGCTTCTGTCTGAATCCGAAGAAGCAAAATACGAACAGCTGACCTTTGGCACATTTGGCATTGCGGATGGAGCGATCCTCACCCAGGGTAGCGGTCACGTTGTTTCCGAAGTGCTGGAGGGCGACCTGAACCAGGTCTTGTTCCATGGCAAATACCTGTTCCCCACTTTGGAGCAGGCAGCCAGATTCGGTAATATCTATCTGGGTAAGGCAAACTATTATTCCATTGTTCTGACCCAGGATAGCGCCGGTCATATTATGCTGGATGTGATCTCCTCTGCTACCAATAAGTCTGCGGTGGAGAATGCCGATGCAAAAAATTTGTCTGCAACCAATACGGTGCAGCTGCGGAATAACCCGGATCTGGAAATCGCGATTTCCATCAAATATGAGAACACAAAAGCTACCACCACTGACCTGAAAATCGGTGTTTGGCTTAATGGTGTGCTCTCCCACGGCGGTTATATTTACGCGAAGGCCGTACCCCTGACAGATTTGACCAGATGCTTCCATACCACCGATGTGGACAAGAATACTTCTGTAACTGTCAGCTCTGTAGGTGAAGTGGTCGAGCCGGAGAAGATTTATCTGTCCGAGTCTGAGGAAGCAAACTACGAAAAGCTGACCTTTGCAAGCTTTGGTGTACAGGATGGTCAGATTCTGACCGGAAAAGCCGGAGAAAAAATTACCTATGCTACCTTGCCCGGAACGTTAGACGGTATTTTGTTCCAGGGAAAATATGTATTCCCGGCAATGTCCACCGCAAAGCAGTTTGGTAATATCTATTTAGGCCGTCCTGACTGGTGGGCCATTGGCCTGAGCCAGGATAGTGCCGGTAATATTAACCTTTCTGTAGTATCGGACGGTTCCAGTATTGATAATAAGAATCTTTGCAATTTAACAAATGGCAATCCCCAGATCCAGTTGCGGGAAAATGAAGATCTGGAAATTGCGATTTCCGTTAAGTATGAAAACACCACCGAAACCACCACCGACCTGAAGATCGGTGTATGGCTCAACGGTGTCCTGCAGCAGGGGCAGTATATTTATGCCCGCAATGTGCTGCTCAGCGACCTGATCAGATGCCTGCATACCTATGATACTACCAATGATTGTGGCGTCACGGTCACATCTGTTGGCGAATGGGAAATCAATACACTTCCTGCGGATTTCCTGGAGCTTACCCTGTCCGATGGCAACATTCCTGACGGCAATACCGTCACCTGGGGTAAATTCACAAGAATCAGCAGCCTGGATAAGACACTGTTCTCTGCCAATGTTCAGTTTAATAAGACAGGCTCCCGTCTGCATTTGGGTAATACCGGCGGTGCGGAAAACGCATATTCCGGTTTGGGCCTGCGTCTGGAAAAGAACGGCACTCTGGTGCTGGGTAACGAATTGGCTTCCGGTGAGGAAGTCGCACCCAATGAATTGGCTTCTATCGGTCTGAATTTCTTTGTGCTCAATCCGTCCCTGGCAGGTATGGGAGATACCTTTGCCAATAAGGAATTCCTGTTGCAGATCAGTACTGAGTTTGTGGACTATGATGGCGGCGGCGAAGCCAATGATATTAAGCTTGGCATTTTCATCAATGGGGATCTGTACTGCAATAACTATGTGTATATTCCCAATGAGGCACAAGCTTTGGGGACCGGTGTGAACTTCAATGGTGTAAACGAAGCAGATTTTGCACGGTTCTCCTCTGTAGTGTTGAAAGAGCTCACAACCACAGATTTGGGAATCCAAAACGGTTCCTATAGCACCGCAGTCAACGGCACATCTGGTACAGAAACCTTGGATGGGACTGCTGTTACTGCTTATGTAACATTTGGCGGAACCGGTTCTGTTGCCTTTGGTAGCAATGGAAAGGGCATTGTGTATACCTATTCCGGTAACAATACAGTGACCGTATCCCATATCAAGGGAGATAATACGGTGGTCAATATTGGTCAGGTACAAATTCCTGCCAATCGTGCAACTGAACTGCGGACAACCTTCCAGTTTATCAAGGCAGGAGATAAGACCAATCTGAAAATAGGTGTATTTGTAAACGGAAAACTGACAAATTACAAGTATTTCCTTGTAGAGGATGTGGATATATCCGTACTGACAAGAAGCATATCTGTATTGCCTTCCGGTTCTACAATCCGTATTGGTGCCAATAACTATGAGGAACTGACCTTGAGAGATTTTATCGTTGCGGATAAGACTCGCTCCGACTACGGCGGAAGATTTCATTCCTATTCGGAAGAATCGTACAACAACACCGCTTTTTCTGCCATCCTGACCTTCTCCGATGAGACACAGCAGAAAAACGGTAACTGCTTCTATATTGGCGGTAAGGATTGGGCTGGATTCCGAGTTGAACTGGATGCCAACGGTAGACTGGGATTTTCTTATGTGCATGCAGACGGCGTACAGATGAAGCTGGCCAATGTTACTCCGGAAGAGGTGGGCATGACCTCGTTCCAAGGAAAAGCATTTACTTACCGTGTTACCTTTGACGTGGTGGAAACTGCGCAAGGGCAATTGAATGCGATCATTGGCGTTTATGTCAATGATGTGCTTTGCCAAGGTAAGTATTTGGTAGTAAAGGGCGTAGCTGAAGAAGCGTTGGAGAGAGGCTTGTTCTCTTACATCGACAAGAACGGCGGATCGCTCACGATGAAATCTACAAATTCGACGGTTGATTTTACGATCTTTGGATTAAATAGAAACTGGGAAAGCACATTAGGGATCCAGTAATGACAATGATGGCTCCGGAGGTGTAACTTCCGGAGCCATTATGCAATTGGGGGGCTTACGATGGTGGAAGAAAATAATCTGTATTTTGCAGATGCACAGTGGATATTTGTGAAGGATATCCCGAAAAATGTATGTAATACCTATTTTGAATATGAAACAGAGTTCTGCGCTGACAGCGCAGATCATATCAAGCTGTTTATCAGCGCAAGTACATTATATGCTGTCTATGTCAATAACGAGTTTGTTGACTGTGGACAGTATGCTGACTATGAAGACTATCAGGTGTATGACGAGCTGGATATCAGCCGGTTTGTCAAACCCGGTAAAAATATTTTAAAAATTGCACATTATGTAATTGGTGCCAATTACTTTACCCATAGAATCCAAATTCCCGGTATTATTTTTGCCCTTTGGCAAAAGGAAAACTGCATTACTGTAAGCAACGAGGAAGTCCTGTCCCGAAAGAACGCCCAGTACATAGATGGGGATATGGAGTTTATTTCCGGTCAGCTTGGCTTTGTGTGCAAGTATGATGCTTGCGCAGAGGAAGCAGTTTACCAAAAAAGTGTCCTGGCAGGCAAGGAAAAACATTTGTATGAGCGTCCTATCAAAAAGCTGATTATTGAAAACGAAACCACCGGTAATTTGAAAACACAAGGTGTATACCTAACCGATGGCAAGGAAAAATCAATCGGCAAAAAGGTCTATACCACCTATCTTTCCACCCGTACAGTAGATGAATTGCTGACGGTTAACGAGGATAGTACGCAATGGCATATTCCAGAGGACGATTTGGCAGAAGGCGTCTATTTCCTTTTGGATGCCGGTCAGGAATCAGTAGGTTTCCTGAATCTGGATTTCGAAGTACCGGAAGAATGTGATGTTCTCATTGGTTACGGTGAGCATTTGGAAGATCTCCGGGTTCGCTCCAGTATTAAAAAGCGGAATTTTGCCGTCAGCTACCACGCCAAGGCAGGCAGAAATCAATTTTTTAATCCCTTCCTGCGTTTGGGTATGCGGTATCTGCAAATCCATATCGCCAGCAAAACCGGTACGATCTATGAAGCCGGTATCCGCTGTACATATTATCCCTTAAATATTGCACCAAACACTATCGCAGATGCATTGCATCATAAAATCTATGATGCTTCTATTAGAACACTGCATATGTGTATGCACGAGCATTACGAGGACTGTCCATGGAGAGAGCAATCTCTCTACACCTTTGACAGCCGGGTGCAGATGCTCTGCGGTTATTACGCCTTTGGGGAATATACCTTCCCCAGAGAATCGTTGCGGCTGTTTGCCAAGTCCCTGCGCGAGGACGGTACTTTAGAACTGTGTGCACCGGGTATTATCCCCATAACCATTCCTTCCTTTACTACCATTTATATCCGTCAGCTGAAGGAATATTTGGACTATTCCGGCGATGCTGCTTTTATCCGGGAAGTGTTTGATTATGCCAGAAAAATCGTAGAAAAACTGGAAGAGCGTATCGATGATACCGGATTGATTCCCTGTTTTGCCGGTAATCAGTATTGGAACTTTTACGAATGGAAGGAGGGGCTTGCAGGTGAGGAATATTTTACAGAGAATCCTCCTTACGAATGCCTCCTCAATGCCTTTGCATCCGATAGCTTCTACTGCTTTGCAAGATTGTGCGAGGCAGTGCAGCCGGAATTGGCAGCCCATTATGATGCCCTGCACAACAAGCTAAATGAGCAGCTTCATAAGGCCTTTTTTGACACAGATCGGAATGTGTACCTTAGCCGGCAAAACGATTATGACAGACCCCTCCACGCCTTTACACAGGCGCTGGCACTCTATGTAGGTGCTGTGCCGGAAAATGTGAAAGCTGCGGTGGTGGAGAATATGCTGTCTGATCGTATGATTCCCTGTACCCTGAGCGCAAGCATTTATGAATATGACGTACTTTTACAAATCGGGGATAGCTACCGGGAGTATGTGCGAAAGGAAATAGAATCCATCTGGGGCAAAATGCTTTATGCCGGCGCAACAACCTTCTGGGAAACAGATTTGGGTCACGCAGATTTCCATAATGCCGGCTCTCTGTGCCACGGCTGGTCTGCCGTTCCCATTTATCTATATGGAAAATATAATCTTCTAAAATAAGAAAGGTGATAGTATGCGATTTGCGGAACTTTTGAAAAACAATACATCCAATGACAAAATCCCTTGCATTGCTTTCTTGGGCGATAGTGTGACGCAGGGTGTTTTCGAAGTCTACGAGAAGAATGGTAAAATGGAGTTTGTGATTGACGGCATATGCGCTTACCCCACAAAGGTTAAAGAAATGCTGAAGAAAATGTACCCGGAAACTCCTGTTTCTTTTCTCAATTCCGGCTTAAATGGCAGCAATGCCACTGCAGGCTACGAAAGGCTAATTAAGGATGTTATACCCAACAAGCCGGATCTGCTGGTTGTCTGCTTTGGCCTCAATGACAGCAATGCAGAAATGGAAGGTATTGAAACCTACAAAACTGCCTTGAGAAACATCTTCCACGCAGCCAAAGAGGCTGACATTGAAACGATTTTTATGACGCCCAATATGTTCAATACTCATTCCGGCAAAGTGGAGCCCGGTGAGATTCTGGAGCCCCTTGCGGAGGTATTTGCAAAACGGCAGTTAAAGGGCGTTTTTGATGCTTATATGGATGCGGCAAGACAGATTTGTCGGGAAGAAAATGTAACGCTTTGTGATTGCTATGCAATCTGGAAAATCATGTTTGAAAGCGGCATCGATACAACCAGCCTGTTGTCCAACGGCTTGAATCACCCCATTCGGAAAATGCATATCCTGTTTGCCCAGCAGTTAGTCCATACAATTCATAATAGCTAAAGGAGAAATCATAATGAAAACAGTAAAAGATAAGTATATCGTTGTAGGTGCAGACTTTGCCGGTTTCCCCCTGAAAGAGGCAGTTGTTGCCCATTTGGAGAAAAAGGGCTGGAAGGTCACTGATTTGGGCGTACGGGCTGATTCTGACCCCAATGATACAGACCTGATGTTCCATAGAGTGGGCCTGCGTGTGGGCGCAGCCATCTCTGAGGGCGAATTTGAAAGAGCATTGCTGTTCTGCGGTACCGGCATGGGCATCCACATTGCTGCAAGCAAGTGTCCCCATGTTCACGCCGGTGTTGTTGAGAGTGTTCCTGCGGCACTGCGTGCCATCACCGGCAACGGCGTCAATGTTTTGGCAATGGGCGCATTTTATGTCGCACCGGCTATGGGCTGCGATATTGCAGATGCCTACTTAAATGCAGAGTTGGGCAGCGGTTATGAATGGTGGAAGAATTTTTATGAATTCCACAAGCTTGCCATTGACGAGCTGGAAGCATTCAACTATGAGGAGTATAAAGCTAACGGCTTTAAGGTCAATAAATTAGGAGATTTTCCGCTGAAGCTGGAAACGAAACCGGAGCAGGTGTAAAAATGGAAAAATGGTTAAAAAATTCAGTTGTTTATGAGGTATATCCCCAGTCCTTTTACGATTCCAATGGGGACGGTATCGGAGATTTACCCGGTCTTATTCAGAAGCTGGACTATATTGCAGACTGCGGTTTCAATGTCATTTGGCTTCATCCCGTGAACGAAAGCAGCTTCCGGGATGCTGGCTATGATATCACCGATTACTATAAAGTAGCATCCAGATACGGTACCAACGAGGATTTTCAGGAGTTTTGCCGTCAGGCGCACAATCGCGGCATTAAGGTGATTTATGACCTTGTGGCGGGACATACCTCCATTGACCACCCTTGGTTCCAGGAATCCGCTAAGAACGAGGAAAATGAATACACCAACCGCTATATCTGGACAAAGGGAACCTTTGAGGTAGGTCCTGGAATCCGTGGTTTCAGCCAGCGGGATGGTTGCTATATTCCCAATTTCTTCTGGTCGCAGCCCTCTTTGAATTACGGCTATGCCAACCCCACAGAAAAATGGCAGCTTCCCGTAGACCATCCCGACTGTATCGCCACCAAGGAAGAGTTGAAAAAAATCATGTACTTCTGGATGGATATGGGCGTGGACGGCTTCCGTGTGGACTTAGCTCCCACTCTGATTAAGGGTGATAAAGAGGGAAATGTAACCCGGGAATTCTGGCATGAGCTGAAAGCCCATGTCAAGGCGAAAAATCCCGAATTTATTTTGGTATCCGAGTGGGGAAAGCCTGCAAAGGCTGTTTGGACTGGCTTTGACTGCGATTTTCTGCTGCACAGCTATCATCCTGCCTATACATCCTTGTTCCGCCATGAAGAAGGCAGAAATGTCACAAGAGAATTTGTCGGCAGCAGCTACTTTGACAAAGCGGGCAAAGGCGATATCCGCATTTTCCTGGATCACTTCTTTGCAGAATATGAAAAAATCGGAGAAGACGGCGCCATCGGTCTGATTACCGGTAACCACGATCTGCCCAGAATCGGATATGGCCGTACCCAGGAAGAAATGAAGGTGGCTATGACCTTTGTTTTGACAATGCCCGGTGTTCCCTTTGTGTACTATGGTGATGAAATCGGCATGGATTTTGCCAAGGATGTTCCCTCCAAGGAAGGCGGCTATATCCGCACCGGTGCCCGTACACCTATGCAGTGGAAAAACGGAAAAAATCACGGCTTTTCTGATAGTGATACACCTTATCTTCCCACAGACGCAAAACCCAATGCGCCTACGGTGGAACAGCAGCTTGCAAACAAGGACTCTTTGCTGAATCTGGTGAAGCAGCTTGTAAAACTGCGTACAGAAAATCCTGAATTTTCCGATGTATCCAATCTGAAGGCCTTGGCAGACGGCTATCCTTTTGTGTATGAAAGAACAGTGGCAGGAAAGAAATTCCTCATTGCGCTGAATCCGGCAGACAGGGCGTGCGGGATAACCATTCCTCCTGTACAGCAAATCATCGTTGCCCATAATGTCAACATGGAGAAAAATCTGTTGCAGATGGGGGGTATCAGCTGCATGGTAGCTGAAATCTTATGAAGAGAAAAACCGGAATTATTGTGTGTGCGTGTATCGCATTAGTAGCTATTCTGGTCAGCGTAGCTGCAATATTCATTTTTCACAAGGAGGAAAAGGATATGACTATAAAATGTATGAGTTTTAATATTTTGGGCGTTGAGGGATATGAAGGGTATTTACCTGTTGAAGTCCGTGCTCAGCACCTGCAAACATACTTAAATGAATCCGGAATGGATTTGATTGGCCTGCAGGAAGCAGGCAGCCACGATTACGACTGGCAGAACTTTTTTGTCCAAAGACTGGAACGGGATGGCATATATAAAGCTGTCTGCATCGGAAACGAGAAAGCCTACGATGAGCAGGCAACCCGTTATCCTCCGAACCCTCCCGGAAAGGTATCCAACAGTGCCGGTTTGATTATTCTGTACAAGGCGGATCGCTTTACGCTGCTGGAAAGCGGCAGCCAAAGATATACCTCCACCGAATTACAGGAGCGTCATTATCAGTGGGCAAAGTTTATGGATACTTACACCGGAGAAACCGTATTTATGACCAATACCCATTGGTCTATCAACTGGGATGAACATGGTCAGTACAGTCTGGAAGCCGGCAACAGCCACCGTACCAAGGAAGCAAATGAACTCCGTACCTTCTGGGAAGAAAAAGTTGGCGACAGCCTGCTCTTCGCCACCGGCGACTACAACGCCCGTCAAAACACCGATTGGATTCAGAGTGCCGCCAAGGGTATTTATAAGCCCGTAGATATTATTATGGGCAACGAAGAACTGCACATTGACCACATTTTCCTGAATACCGAGCGTGTGGAAATCGTGGATTATAAATTCCTGAATGACCGTATTGTTCTCGATGATGGCGAGCATCGTTATTCCGACCACGATCCTTTTGTGGTGACAGTCAAAATCAAAGATAACTAAAATGACTTAGAGGAAAAATTATGAGCCTTAAATATGTTTTGATCGGTGCGGGAAAGAGAGGGCAAGCCTACTCAGAGGCTGCTTTTAAGGAGCACGGCTGTGAAATTGTTGCTGTAGCAGACCCCAACGAAAATGTTAGAAATTACATCCGGGATACATACAATGTTCCCCACGATATGTGCTTTGAGAGCTATGAGCAGGTGTTGAAGCTGGGAAAAATTGCGGATTTTGCCATGATCTGTACCCAGGATAGGATGCATATGCCTCCTGCAATGATGGCAATTGAGCAGGGTTATGACATTCTGCTGGAAAAACCGGCTGCACCGACTCCCGAGGAATGTATGCAGCTTTGCAAGGCTGCGGAAGCCAAGGGCGTGCGTGTTTTGATTTGTCATGTGCTGCGCTATACAAAATTCTTCCGTGCAGTTAAGGATATTATCGACTCCGGCAGAATCGGCAAGATTATGAGTGTAATCCATTCAGAGTGTGTCGGTGATGTGCATTACAGCCATTCCTATGTCCGTGGCAACTGGCATAACAGCAAGGAATCCTCCAATATGTTGCTGGCAAAGTCCTGTCACGATTTGGATATTCTCCAGTGGCTCATTGGCGCAGATTGCAAGAAGATTCAGTCCTTTGGTCGGCTGTCCTATTTCAATAAGGATAACTGCCCCGAGGGAGCACCCAAGCGTTGCTTAGAGGGATGTCCCCACGAGAAAACCTGCGCTTACAGTACCCGAAAGATATATCTGTCTGAAAATCGAAAAAAATGGGCCGAATTCCTGAGAAGTGCCGCCACCGGCAAGGTCAATCCCACCGATGCAGAGGTGGAACAGGCTTTGTGGGATACCAATTACGGTGTGTGCGTTTTCCAGAGCGATAACGATGTGGTGGATCACCAGACAGTCAACATGGAATTTGAAAACGGCGAAACCGTGGTGTTTACTATGGCAGCCTTCAATTTCAGCACCCGGAGAATCCGTATTATGGGCACTAAGGGTGAGCTTAGCTCTGAGGATATGGATACCATCACGCTCAATACCTTCTGCGTCAGTGACGAAAACTCTCCCATGTATGGTAAGTCGGCGACAGAATCCATCAAAACCTCTGAAATGGGTATCAATCAGGCAATTACCGGCGGCCACGGTGGTGGAGATAACGGCATTGTGGATGATCTGTGCCTGTACTTTGGAGAGAACATAAAAACAAAATCCATTTCTGATATTCGTACTTCTATTATGAATCATATGCTTGTATTTGCTGCTGAGGAATCCAGAATGACCAATCAGGTAGTGGATGTAGAAGAATATGTGAAGCAATATTTGTAAAATTCAAAGCAAATTAATATTTGCGAAAGGAACAAGCTATGGAAAAGCTGTTTTTGGTTTGTAACGCCCACTTAGACCCCATTTGGCTTTGGGAATGGCCCGAAGGCGCGGCTGCAGCAATATCCACATTTCAGGTAGCGGCTGATTTTTGCGAAGAATATGACGGTTTTATTTTCTGCCATAACGAAGCGCTGCTATATCAATGGGTGGAAGAATATGCCCCAATGCTGTTTGCACGTATTGGGCGTCTTGTCGCTGCCGGTAAGTGGAGAATTATTGGTGGATGGTATTTGCAGCCTGATTGCAATATGCCCTCTGGTGAATCTATGCTGCGGCAAATCACATCCGGACTGCATTACTTTATGGAAAAATTCCATACAAGACCTACTTGTGCAGTAAACTTTGATTCCTTCGGTCACGATCGTGGTATGGTTCAAATTATGAAGGAATGCGGATATGACAGCTATCTTTTTATGCGCCCTGAGCGGTTTCGAATGGAGCTGCCTGCACGGAATTTTATCTGGAAAGGCTATGACGGCTCAAAAATACTTGTCAGACGGCTGGATCGGGCGTATAATACACTCAAAGGCGAAGCTGCCGCATCGGCAGAAAAATGGGTCAACAAGGTGTCTGAAGAAGATATCAGCCTGTTTACCTGGGGTATCGGCAATCACGGCGGCGGTCCTTCCAGAAAGGATTGGAAGGATTTGCAGGCTTGGATGGCGCAAAAAACAGATATGGCGTGTATCCCCGGCTCTTTAGAAGATTTCTTTTGCGCACTTAGAGAAAAGCATACTGATTTTCCCGAGGTGGATACAGATCTTCGGCCTGTTTTCGTAGGTTGTTATGTTTCTATGGCGAAAATAAAGCGCTTGCATTGCCAGCTGGAAAATAAACTGTACGAAACCGAAAAACTGCTTGCCAATGTTGCTGCGCAAGGTCTTTGCGATTACCCGGTAAGCGACCTTACAGCCGTACAAAAAACCCTTCACCTCAGCGAATTTCACGATATTTTGCCCGGAACAAGCATTGCATCGGCAGAAAAGAATATGCTTCACAGCTTAGGCGGTGGCCTTGACACACTTTCTAAATTGTATACCCGTGGATTTATGCGGATGCTGACAGGGCAAAGAAAAGCACGGGAAGGGGAGTATCCTATTTTCTTCTATAATCCTCATCCCTATCCTGTGACCGCCGATCTTTCTTGCGAATTGCTACTGGCCAATCAGAACTGGAATCCGGATGTATGGCATCGATTTGTTGTTCGGTGCGGGGATACGGTTTTGCCTTCTCAAACGGAAAAAGAATCCAGCACTATCAATCTGGATTGGTGCAAAAAGGTGGTATTCCGTGGTACATTGAAGCCTTGCGGTATTACCCGTTTTGACTGTGTACTGGAGGAAGTGCCCTGCACAGCACCTGTTGCTGTGCAAACAGCCGCAGCGCCGATCGTGCTTCAGACCCAGAATGTTTTGGTTCAGATCAGCCACAAAACCGGTCTGATTGACCGCTATTGTGTAAACGGTCAGGATTACCTGCAAGATGAAGCGCTATCTACCGTTGTATTTGATGACAATGCCGATCCGTGGAATATGGGATCCAACCACTTTGGTCCTGAATGTGGACGTTTCCGCTTGATGACACCGGAGGAGGCAGGCCAATTCTTGAATTCCTGTGACGGCATTGCGCCGCCGGTTCGGATCGTCGAAGATGGAGATGTAAGAACCGTTGTGGAAGCTTTGTTTGTTTACAACCGCTCTTATTTGGTGCAAACCTATTATATTTCTAAGTGCGACAGTAAGCTGCAAATACAACAGCGCATCCAGTGGAATGAGCATGATAAGATTGCAAAGCTGGAAGTGCCTACTACGCTATATAACGCCGCCTATAAGGGACAGGGGATGTTTGGTACAGCAAGCCTGCCTCAAGATGGCACGGAGGCCGTTTCTCAGCGCTGGCTGGGCCTGTTTGGGGATGGTCATGCTCTTACTGTGATCAATAACGGTACATACGGCTCCCACCTAAACGAAAATAAAATGTACATCTCTTTGTTGCGCTCGCCGGGGTATAGCGTACACCCCATACCGGATCGTGATTTAATTCCTGATACTAAGCGATATCTGGATCGAATGGATCAGGGAGTGCATCTGCTGCAATTTGAGTTAAGCGGCAATGAGGCCGAGGAGCGTATCTCTAACGTAGAATTTGAATCCCAGATTTTTCAGCAGAAACCCTATGGCCTAAATGCATTCCCCACCGGAGAAGGTACGCTGCCCTCTGATTTTATCGAATTATCGGATAAAGAGGTTATTATGAGTGCGGCTGTGTACGATGCCGAGAATGAAAGAATGATCCTCCGCTTGTGGAATAGCGCAGAAAAGGAAAAGACTGTAACGGTAAAACTGCACTTGTATGGAACGAATACACAGATTTCCATGCGAGCTTGTGGACTGTATACCTACCAAATTTGCAAAGATGGTTCTCTTTGCGAGGTTGACCCTGTAACAAAAACAGTATAATTACCTGTTGGCGGTAGCTGTCAAATACAAATAACAGAGGTTTTTTAGATGGAAATTCAAGCAAACTGCAAATGTGGCAAGCAGCATATTTTTACTTCCGAGGTCATTGTAAAGGAAGGTGCGCTGTCAGAACTTCCGCGGCTGATGAAGCAATATAGCACCAAGAAGGTATTTTTGGTAGCTGACAAAAATACATACGCGGCTGCAGGAAATGCTGTTGCAGAAATCGTAGAGAAGGAAAATGTAAAAATCGTCAAATGCATTTTTGCAGAAGACGCCTTAGAGCCGGACGAGCATAGTGTGGGCAGAGCCATAATGTATTACGAAGCCGACTGTGATGTGGTGATCGGCGTGGGCTCCGGTGTGATCAACGATATCAGTAAAATTGTTGCCAATGTGGCTGGAAAGCCTTATATCATCGTCGGCACCGCGCCATCTATGGACGGTTATGCTTCTGCAACCTCCTCTATGACCCGGGATGGCCTGAAAATCTCCCTGCCCAGTAAATGTGCCGATGTGATTATCGGCGATTTAGATGTGCTGTGTCAGGCACCAGCCAAAATGATGGCATCCGGCTTGGGCGATATGCTTGCCAAATATGTAAGCATCTGCGAGTGGCGGATTGCCAACCTGATTACCGGCGAATATTACTGCGAAGATATTGCTCAGCTTGTCCGTGAAGCATTAAAAAAATGCGCAGACAATGCAGACGGACTCTTGAAGCGGGACAAGGAAGCGGTCAAAGCCGTTTTTGAGGGTTTGGTTATTGGCGGTGTGGCAATGGCCTATGCCGGCGTATCCCGTCCTGCCTCCGGTGTGGAGCATTATTTCAGCCATGTGTGGGATATGCGTGGTGTAGAGTTTGGTATTCCGGTGGAATTCCACGGCATCCAATGTGCAATGGCAACCTACCACGCCGTAAAGCTCTACGAAGCAGTCAAAAACCAAAAGCCGAACTTTGAAAAGGCAAGTGCATATGTGGCAGCTTTTGACCAAGCTGCTTGGGAGCAGACCTTGCGTGAATTCCTCGGCAAGAGCTCTGAGGCTATGATTGCGCTGGAAAAGAAAGAGGGTAAGTATCGCAAAGACACGCACCCGGCCAGATTTCAGATCATTGCAAATAATTGGGACAGAATTTTGCAGATTATGGACGAAGAACTGCCTTCTTCTGAGGAGATCGAAAAACTGCTGGATACCATCGGTATTTCCAAGGATTTATCTGCCATCGGTGTAGACACAGAATGTGCCAGAACTACCTTTAAAGCAACCAAGGACATTCGGGATAAGTATGTGCTGTCTCGTTTGGCTTGGGATCTGGGTATCATAGACGAACTGGCTGAAGGTATCAGCGTATGAGAATTGGTGTATATACCGGACGCCTTTTCCGATGGGGAGAGAAACGCTATCAAATGCTGCGTTCAATTGGATATTCCTGTGTTGATTTTAATATGGCGAATACCAATAATTTTCCGTACAATTTGGATGGAAAAGAATTCGAAGAGAGCCTTTTGAATGAAAGAAAGCTTGCTGTGGAAGCCGGTATTGAAATCCATCAGGTGCATGGTCCATGGCGTTGGCCCCCGGAAGACTTTTCACCAGAAAATCGCATAGAGCGAATGGAAAAAATGCAAAAATCCATTGGTGCGGCAGCACTATTGGGTGCGAAAAATTGGGTGGTACACCCACTTATGCCCTTTGGTATTGAGGATATTGGCACAGGAAACGAACAAGCCACTTGGGATATCAATGTGGAATTTATGCAACAGCTTCTAACTACTGCAAAAGAATATGATGTAACGATCTGCTTGGAAAATATGCCTATGCCCAAATTCTCATTGGGCTCTGTGTCAGATATTTTGCGGTTTGTCAAGAGAATTAACGATCGTCATTTCAAGATTTGCTTAGATACCGGTCATGTTGCTGTATTTCCTGGTGGCTCTCCTGCAGATGCTCTGCGTAAGCTGGGAAGTGAAGTGCGGGTTCTGCATATTCACGATAATGATGGCAAGTCTGATTTGCACAAGATTCCATTTGAAGGCATCATTGACTGGGTGGATTTCGCCAAGGCACTGTATGAAGTGAATTATCATGGCGTTTTCTCATACGAAACAGCTCCATCAGCCACCGTATCCATAGAAGAAGCCGAGCAAATCTATAAGCAAATGATAGAAATTGCAAAAAACATCGGGATAGAACAAAAATGACTCTGTTACAGAAGTGGCGTTATGATACAAGATAGGAATACTATCATCTAAAGCAACCAAGGACATTCGGGATAAGTATGTCCTATCCCGTTTAGCTTGGGATCTGGGTATTTTGGACGAGCTTGCCGGGCAAATTCCCTAAAATCAAAAAGCCCCTTTGAAAAGGGAGAAAATAGTATTATGTCGCAGACAGTTGCTTAGGTTGTCTGCGACATAGATTCAATATATGGTTTATTTGTACCTGCTATGTAATGCTTATAAAAGTTTCCCCTTATTTTTCCCCTTATAGGAGTAATATAGGGTAGTAAACGGCGGTTAAAAATGCTAATAAAAAGTTTCGAAAACACATATATTTGGTAATATATTGCAAACTTTTGTTATAAATAGTAATCACCTGGGGGAATTCAAATCCCTCCTTCTCCGCCAAATTCCCTCTTTTGCCTGTAAGGTGAAAGAGGGATTTTTATATCATTTGAATATTTCGATTCAATCTGACTTCGCCCGAAGAAAGGCTGGGAATTATATGACAATGAAACAGAAGAAATATGGAATTGCACTGACTGTTTGCGCTGTTATCCTGTTTCTGTTTGTAATCTGGATTCTTTGGAGCAATACAGCTCTCGAGTTGAATACATATAGGCTTGTCGGTGATGATTTGCCCGAGTCGTTTGATGGTTTCCGCATAGCACACATTTCTGATTTGCATAATAATGAAATGGGCCGGAATCATGAAGAGCTCCTTTCAATGTTGCGTAACGCCAAACCGGATATGATTGCAATTACTGGGGATCTGGTAGATTCGAGAAACACCGATATCTCTCTTGCGCTGAGTTTTGCAGAGGAGGCGGTAACTATTGCGCCGTGTTACTATGTAACGGGGAATCATGAAGCCAGAATTTCGAATTTTGATTTGCTAAAGAATGGGCTTATAGAATGCGGCGTGATTGTTTTGGAGAATGAAAAAATTGAAATTGATCGTTCAGAAGATAGTGTCACATTAGTTGGCGTTAACGACCCAAGCTTTGAAACAAATTTTTTGCTTGGAAATTCCGTAGATGTCATGCAAAATAATCTTCAGAAACTTACAGAGGAGAATTGTTACACAATTTTATTATCACACAGACCTGAACTTATGGATGTATATGCGAATAATGGTGTTGATTTGGTTCTGAGCGGACATGCTCACGGAGGTCAATTCAGACTGCTGTTTTGCGGTGGGATTTTTGCACCTAATCAGGGCTTTTTTCCGAAATATGATGCCGGTTTATTTGAGCAGGATAATACGACTATGATCGTAAGCAGAGGAATTGGCAACAGCATTTTCCCTGTACGTTTTAACAATCGTCCGGAAGTTATTTTAATAATGTTGGAATCTGAATGAGGTAATATCAGTACCCGATTTCTTTGATAACAAGACCTTTTCCGGGGACAAGCTGAAGCTTTAGCTGGGCATTTTTGAATAATTCCAATCCATCAATGGCTACAGGGAATAGCTTTTCAAGAAAAAGCGGAACATAAGTTGAATCCGAACCAATTTCCAAAGTCACGAATTTGATTCGTTTAATTCCGTGTGATTTTGCTGTATTAGTAACAGTATTTATTGCGATTTTTAGTACACCTAATTCGTGCATGAAATCATCTCATTTCTCAAATTTCTATTTTCGTTATATGTAATTGAGATTCTCCTATAATTTAATCAAGCAAATTTTATCATAGAATTATCTGCGTTACAAGAATTTTTAATGCTGATTATATACTTAGGAAATATCTTTTGCCTGCAAAGAATTGGGTATTGACATTTTGTGCAAGTATGGTATAATCTGTTTTGTTCCAAATGGAGGCTTAGCTCAGCTGGTTAGAGCGCATGCTTCACACGCATGAGGTCACAGGTTCGAGTCCCGTAGTCTCCACCAAAAAAGAAAACCCTATCCGTCAGGATGGGGTTTTTCTTTTTGGGTATCAGAATTCTGACAAGGGACTCGAACCCATAGCAGTGGAACTGTCCGGTGGACAGTTCCTGCCACCAGTGCAAACACTGGTGGCTACATCTATTTTCTTCCCCGGCAGGGAAGAAAATGCATATCGAGTCCTGTAGTCTCCACCCAAAAACCCCGTCCGAAAGGATGGGTTTTCTTTTTTAGGGAGAACAAAGTAAAACCAGCCTGCTGTGCAGCAGGCTGGTTTTGTAATAATGGGATTATACCTGGAGTTCTTTTGCTGCCAGGTGATAATTGTAAAGTGCTTTCAGAAGCTCTTGCAGACTTTCAGAGCCCTTTGCGTTCATACGAACAATGTAATTCATAGGGCCGTAAGTAACGGTCAGGGTGTTGCCGGAGGCGTCTGCCACGATCATAGTGATTTGCTGATCCAAGTTCTGAGGTAGAATATCATTGATCTCTACATAGAACATTCCGTCCTTGGCAATGGGGGAGTAGGTTTTTCTGTTTGCGGTGAAGGTAATTCCATTGATGTCGCCGCTGAAATAGAGACGTACGGCGATTTTATCCCGATACACCAGTGTGGCGCCGGCGTACTTGATGCCGGATACATTGCCGTTTACAATAACATCATCGGTTACTTCGGGGATCTCGTTAGTTGCTGTAGCTGCAATACCTGCATTGGCAAGGTTGGCGGTATTATAACCAAAGTAGGTCTGAGCTGCTGCGCCATAGTTGAGCATTTCTTTAACCAGAGAATGATATGCGCTCAGTGTGGTGTCGGTCAAAACAATGTCTGCGTATTGCCGTACTGTGTAGGACTTTGTTTCTACAACATTGCCGTCAATTATAATTTGAAGCTCAATTGCATCAGTCATCTGTGCAGCGGCAAGATAAACCGGTACGATGTAATAGCCTTCTGCAGACTTTTCCAGAGAATCAGCCTGGTATGCGGTAGTTTCACCTGCGACTGTAATCTTCACCTGAGCATCATCTGTCAAGGTGAGATAGAAGTTCGCCAGCAGACCGTTATCCAATACCAAATTCCACATCTCTACATTTACATCAGGTTCTGCGGGTACTTCCGGTTCCTCGGGTTTTGCATTGGGGTTGATGACCATGAACAGATAGGTGGTATCGAGATTATCTTCATAGTAGCAGTCTGCGGCAAGATAATCCATATTGGTAACCTTTCTTGCAAAGTATCCACCGGAAATGCCTCCACTCAAACCGCCGCCGCTGGGCGCAGAACCATTGAAATAGCCACCGGTAATGGTAACTGTGGTGCTGCTGCCTGCGTATACGACGAAGTTAAAAGAATCAAATCCACTATTGATATAGCCGCCGTTAATTTCTGCTGTGGAAGTATTACCAACATAAACAGCATAGTTTGTGGCAGTAACGGTGCCATTATTCAGAACCAGTGTACCATTATAGATGCGAAGTCCCTGTGTTGTGGCGCTGATATTACCGTTATTTATAACAAGACTTGCGGAAGAGGAATCAACATTGATACCGTAGGAACTGCTGGTTGCATTGTTAACAATAGCGCCGGTTCCTGCAGCGGAGGAGTCTTCGATTGTAAGAGTTCCGGTTACTTTTATGACGCCGGTGCTAGACTTATTGGAAGATAAAGTGTAGCCGTTCAAATCAAGAACAAGCTTGTTGCTGATTTCTAAGGTATTAGAACTCAGATTTATATTGTCATAAAGAATGACAGTAGAACCACTTGCTGCGCCGGATACATTGTTCTTGAAATTGGATGCAGAATTATAGATTGCAATGTTATCGCCCACAACGATTGCATATACAGTATCTGCGGGAACATTGGGAACAGATACTTCGGGCGCGGGTTCTTCGGGCTCAGTAACTTCCGGTTCGGTAACTTCCGGTTCAGTAACTTCTGGCTCAGTAATTTCGGGTTCGGTGGTTTGGTTTAAAGAAATGTTAAGAATGAATGAGCCTTCCACGCCGGTCACACCAATGTATGCAGCCTGACCAACAGAAGAACAGATCCATTCACAGGTGTTGCTGGTGCTGTTAGGGTTGACCAGATAATTTGTGGAAGCACCCCAATAACCGACAGTGGCACCTTCGGGAACTGTAATTGTGTATGTACCAACCTGCGTGGGAAGGAATTTATAGAGCGTGTAGATTGCGGTTGCATCTAATGTCAAAGTGTTGTTGCCAACGACCAAGGGTATGGAAGAAACAACTTTTTCAAGTTTTTCAATTTCATCACCGTCTTCTTTGTCCGCAACAAAACTTGCAGCGTAACTGATGTAAATTGCTGCTGTTTCTTGATTTGCAGAATCCCAACCGTAAATTACAAGGGTGTACTGTGTTCCCTCAATCAGATCAAACTGTGCAGATTTTGCAGTACTTCCGCTTTTGGGAAGGCCAACAGTATTTCCTGCGCCGTCCTTGATTTCATAACGCCAGCCGGGAGTGGCAGCGCTCATTGAGACAGTTAGCTTGCCGTTGGCAGATGCGATCCAGGTGTGCTTCAAAGATCCTTCAGCATCAATGGCAACACCGGTTCCGTTGGCAATCAGAACAGCGTTATCGGGGTAGGAGACCGCAGGTTCTGTTTCAATGGGTTCTGTAACTTCAGGCTCGCTAATCTCGGGTTCGGTAACTTCAGGCGCAGTAACTTCAGGCTCAGTAACTTCAGGCTCAGTAACTTCGGGTTCAGTAACTTCAGGTTCAGTAACCTCGGGCTCAGTTACATCAGAGAATCTTACAGTTCTCATACAGTACAACCAAACATTATCTGCATTATAATCGCCAGAAACATAGAAGCTATAGATACTGGCTCCATTGGCATAGACATCATAAAAGAGAATAAGGTCTTCGGTCAGAGGATAGTATCCGTTTCCGTCCATAACTTCTTCATATGCCAAAATTGCATCGCCAATATCGTATTTAACAGTATTGCCTTCTTCGTCGGTTATATAAGCATGCATTACAGGACGATCGCTTTTCAGTGCATCGGATAAGATAATGTCCTGATAGTTCATATCCACAAGGATGATATCTCCATCTTCGCTGTCCAAGTGATAATAACCATCTTCGCCGAGAACAGCTGTATAGACAGCTTCGCTTGTTACATCGATATAGCTTCCTAATGTTGCGTTATCAGCAAGTGCAAAAGGTGTTAATGTTGCTTTGTTTTCATAGACAACAAGGGGAATTTCAACAACTTCATAATTTCCGGTTTTGCTGACATTTAGGTTGAAGTTGCCAGAAACACCGGATACACCGATATATGCTGTCTGTCCAACACCCGTACATGTCCATTCATAAGTGTTGGTAGTGCTGTTGGGGTTAGTCAGGAACCAGGAACCGGCACCCCAGTAGCCCAAAATTGCGCCGGCAGGAGCCGTAAATGTATAAATACCGGTTTCAGAGGGTTCATATACAAAAATGGTTGTATACGCAGTATCCAGAAGGGAAAGTGTGTTATTTCCGGAAACCAGCGCCTTATCAGAAACCTCATACTCAACCATTTCGATTTCTTCGTCTTCTTCAGCGGCTACAAATGTCAGCGTGTAAGTGAGGTTAGCTGATGTTTCGTCCCAGGTGCTTGAGTTGAAACCTACAGCCTGGAATGTGTAAGTTTGACCTTGAACCAGCTCAAAATCAGCAGATTTTTCGGTTTTACCGGATTTGGGCAAACCAACAGTATTTCCGGCGGCATCTAAAATGGAATAGCGCCATCCAGGAGAGGCAGCTCCCATAGTGACAGTAAGTGTACCATCAGCAGAAGCGGTCCAAGTGTATCTAACCGGTGCTGCTACAGTTGCAGCAACATTGGTGCCACTGGCAATGATTTCCGGCTCGGCTGCATAAACCGCGGGAATCATTGAAAAAAGCATCATTGCTACGATGAAAATAGATAATACGCGTTTCATTTTTTCTTCTCCTTTTGTAGGTTATTGCGTTTCGCAAGAAAACAAATGTAATTTCCTTGTGGACACGATTGTGTTATTCTACATCAGATTCCTTTAAAAGGCAAGGACTATTTTGTAATTCAAGTGATTATTAGAAATAATTATGTTTTTAAAGAATTTTTTCAAGATAAAAAATAGTTTTTATATGAATTTATTAGTATTTTAAATAATTTGAAAAAAATCATTGCGAACCAGTGTTTCCATAGGTTCGCAATGATGTATAAGATGAAATATTTTGTTCTGTGAGCAATTGGAGATATAATATTAAACAGGTTTTAGATTGACTACGATGTCCAGATCAGTAAGCGCGCGAGCATCTTTGACTTTTGTGCCGTATACATTGACCTGGACCAATACATAACAGCTTGCCAAAACATCTACGGAGGAGATTTTAGCATTATAGTCCATCAGGATATTATTAATGCTTTTGTGACCGGCAAATACCGACAGGTTTGAGATCTGGTTATAAGAACCGTCAACTGTGACGAAACTGTTGGAGGTGGACCATGCAGGTAAATCTGCAACCAAATTATGTGAAAAATCAAAATATTTAATTTTCATATGGTTTTTGGTTGGTGTTAAATCTACAATTGCATTATCGGAGATATCCAGATAGGTTAGATCCAGGCACTGTGCCAATGCGGAGATATCGCTGATGGTGTTATGTTCGGCGCGAAGCTCCTTCAGGCCGGACAAATAACCGATAGAAGTAATATCAGAAATGGTATTGTTACTGATATTCAGATTGGACAGGTTTTTTAAAGATTCCAGAGAAGCAATGGAAGTAATTGTATTATGCGCCAAATCCAAAGTGATGATTCGGGAACAGCCTGAAAGGGGAGTGAGGTCTTCGATTACATTGCTGTTCAGATACAAACTCTCGAGTTCAATTAAAGAAGAAATTGCAGCAATATTCCGAAGTGCGTTATTACCCAAATCTAGATAAGTCAATGATGTCAAAGACGTCAAAGGCGCTATGGTAGACAAGCCGCAGCTGTTTAATGATAACTCATTCAAGGATGTCAGGTAAGAGATAGTCTGCAAATCATCAGAGGTAATATTTGTGTTTTTGACAGTTAATTTTTTAATTTCCTTTAATTCCCGGATGCTGCTTAATTGATTGGCTGTGCCGTCTTCGATCGTCAAGGATTCCAAATGAATCATATATTGCAGATCAGCATAATTTTGTGCACCGGCAGGAATCGTGAACTCTTTAATGTTCCATAACTCGTTGGTAAACAGTGTTCTGCTGTCTTGAATGGATAATGCTTCCCGAACGGCTTTTTCAATCACGGCGTCCTGAAATTCGATTTCTTTAACAACACCGCCGATGGTGTATGAGAATACAGCAAGCGTGCTGGGAATACCTTTCTCGGAAACGGACACAGCATAGAGGATATTTTCACCGTCATTCATTTCAAGAGGACTTGTATAGACGTCGTGATAAACAGAGGGGTACTGTCCGTTTGTGCTGACAAAGATCTTATTTCCCGGGCAATCAAGGGAAACAGAGATATACTGATTGTATTTGTCCGGTTTTTGATTTGTAACAGGTGCTGCAGGACGAAGTTCTTCTATTGCTTGTTTGACTGATGAATCCGGGATTTTATCCAGCAGTTCTACGGCATCCAGTAATTTATCCTGTTCCAGAAAAACATTGCATAATTTAATATAAACAGAAGGTCCGCCACCGTTGCGAATTGCCCGGTTCAACACAACTTCTGCTTTGGTATAGTTCTTTTTTTCAAGATAATTATCTGCAAGTTCAATGGTTATATCCTCGTAATCCTGCATTTGACTATAAGCACGATCATAGAACCATGTGGAAATCTTGGCATTTCCCAGATCGGAAAAAGTGCGCGCACCGTAAAGGAACATGTCCTGAGTGAAAACTTTATCGTAAAAAAGCAGATACCAGCATATACCGGCCAGGATGACAATAGTCAATATGATAGGCACGACTGATTTTAAAAATCTTTTCATTGCAAGCTCCGTTTCAACATTATTTCATTATAAATTATACTGTTTTCCTTAATTGATGTCAAGCATAGACCAATAGTAAAAGTATGGCATTGTAATTTTATGTGTTATATAGGTATTGATATTTCCAATATTATATAATATAATAGCATAAACTTACAGAAAGGCGTGTTTGCAATGATTAAGATATTGTTCCAAGGCGATAGCATTACCGATGCGGGAAGAAGTTTTGAAGATCCCCATATTCTTGGCGAAGGATATGTTAAATATGCTGCTGCAAATTTGCAAAATGCGTATCCGGATGAAGAATTTGAATTTATCAATTTAGGAATTAGTGGCAATCAGACCAAGGACCTGGTGGAACGGTTGGATCGGGATTTTATCGAGATTCAACCGGATATCGTATCTATTCTGATTGGTATCAACGATGTTTGGCATCATGCTCACGATAAAAGCTGGATTCCGGATGAAGTATTTGAGGATCGTTATCGTACAGTTTTGAAGGCAATCAAGGAAAAGACATCTGCAAAAATTATGATGTTGGAGCCTTTTCTGATTCCGGTTGCGGACAAACTTTATTTCCGGGAAGATCTTTATAAGAAGATTGAAATTATCCGGGAATTGGCACGAGAATACGCCGATGTTTATCTTCCGACGGATGGCTTGCTTGCATCTGCCTATTTGGAAATAGAACCGACAGATCTGGCGGCAGATGGTGTTCATCCTACGGCACTCGGTGCCCAGGTGATTGGCCGTTTTTATGCCGATTATATGAAAAAAATAATTGATATGATTTAAAAAATGCAGGCTGTTTTGTACAGCCTGCATTTTTTACTTGTGCTCAACCTTTTTCTTTGTTCCATCGGGATATACGATATAGGTGTTTTCCAATTGTCCAACAAGATTTGCTTTGACAGAGTCAATATAGATTCTTCTAAGCTTATCCCGTTCCGCAATCTCCTCAGCAGTGAGTTCACCCTGTTTTGCTTTGGCTGCCAGTTCGTTGATGCGTGCGATTACTTCGTTCATATTCATATTCATATTTTTACCTCATTGATAACGGTGAATGATCACCGAGATTCTACCTTTCTTCGTAGTGTGTCCGATACGGGAGAGCATAATTTTACCCAGTCCTCTGACAGATATTTTTGTTCCTTCTGAGATGATTTTATCCGCTTTTTCGCAGCTTGCTCCGTCAATCGCGGCCTTGCCGGCTGCGATATACTCCGCAGCAGCGCTGCGACTGATGCGAAATCCCGAGGCTATAACGCTGTCTAGCCGAACAGATGCTACGGTATCAGTGATTTCTGCGTACTTTTGTTCCGGGGCAGAGGCTTCGTTTAAAGGAATTTGTATGACCTTTAAACTGACGCGACCTGCGCTTTGGAAGTTATCCAAAAGATAGGGGGCAATTTCTGCTGTTACGAAAAAATCACAAAAATGATCACCCATCAAAATATCACCGATGGATTCTCTTGTAATTCCGCATCCGATCAATGCACCTAAGATATCTCGGTGCGTGAGTGTATCATCTTTATAAAAGGATGCGCGCAGACAAACGATGGGGGAGTCTTCATCCGAAAGATAATCCTCCGTAATATAATCCGGAAGATAGATATACATCTTTCTTTCTGCATCACAAAAACCGCCAAAAGCATTCAGCCCGGGTTGATCACCGAAAAGATATTGAACAAGTACAATTTCCCTGGGTGAAAGAAAACCTGTGTGCGAAGGAATGTTTTTCTGAAATCCTGCGTTAATCTTGTCCCAGACTTTTGCAAGTAAAATACGATCTTCTGCATTATCTGCGATTTTATCGATATTTCGTCGATCCATATTATCACCTTAGCTATTATAGCACAGCTTTTTTGCAATGCAAGGAAGTTTTTCTTGTGTCCGGGATAAAAATAAGCTATAATATGGAAGGAAATGAGGTGTAAGCTATGATTATTGGTATTATTGGCGGTGGTGCATCGGGAATGGCTGCGGCAATTTCTGCGGCAGAAAATCCCAATGCCCAGGTTTATTTGTTAGAGCGGCAGGGGAGAGTTGGCAGAAAACTGATGGCAACCGGTAACGGCAGATGTAATTTGTCCAATATTTACGCTTCTGAAAAGTCATACCACGGTCAGGATTCTGCTTTTTGCAATTATGCGCTTGAAATATTTGATCCTAAAGAAACATTGTCTTGGTTCAGTGAATTGGGTTTATATACGGTAACAGAAGAATCCGGCAAAGTTTATCCTTATTCGGATCAAGCCAATTCTGTAGTTGATATTTTACGGTTGAACCTGGAAAAGAATAATATTGTGTTGCGTACGGATTTTGAAGTGCAGAAAATCAAAGTTTTGGAAAAAGGATTTTCTGTTTTCAGCGGTGCAGAAGAATTATACTGCGATAAACTGATCATTGCTTGCGGTGGCTTGGCAGGCTCTAAGCTTGGCGGCACGATGTCCGGCTATAAGCTTTTGGGAAAACTTGGTCATAAGTCAACCCGCCTGCGTCCTGCTTTGGTGCAGCTAAAAAGTAATTGGAATATGCTGCCTGGATTAAAGGGTGTTCGCGCCAATTGCAGCGCTGCAATTTATCATAATAACGAGTTATTTGCCCAAAGTAAAGGCGAATTGCAATTTACAGATTTTGGCTTGTCAGGTCCGGTTATTTTTGAAATTTCTCGGGATGTATGCGCTGTTCCGGGCAACTGGTACTGTAAGTTAGATTTTCTTCCTGACCTTTCCGAAACAGAACTGTTTGCTCGATTGGAGCAAAGAAAATCTACCAATTTAACGGTTCAGGAATTATTTACCGGCATTCTCCACAATCGCCTTGGCAGAATCCTTGTTCAGTCTGCCGGTATGAATTTGAATATGCTCTGCAGGAATCTGACGCAGGAGGATATCTGTACTTTGATCGAAACTGTCAAAGATTTTGAAGTAACGCTTACAGAACCTATGGAGATGGATCATGCACAGGTGACAGCTGGCGGTGTGCTTACAGAGCAATTTGATCCTAAAACAATGGAAAGTTTGCTGATTCCCGGCCTTTTTGCTTGCGGAGAAGTTTTGGATATTGACGGCGACTGCGGTGGTTATAATTTGCAGTGGGCTTGGAGCTCGGGAAGATTGGCGGGCAGGAATGCAGGGGAGGTAGGAAAATGATTCGAATTCGCGAAATATCAATGGATCCCGAACATAATGTTGCGCAGCTATCCTATGAAGCTGCCAGAATGTTGAAAATTTCTACTTCTAAAATCCGAAAACTTAATATTGTCCGCCGTTCTGTGGACGCCCGAAAAAAACCGGATGTCAGAATTGTTTATACCATTGATGTTGTCGTTGACGGTAACGAAAACAAAATTTTAAAGCAGTCCGGCTGTAAACGTGCGCAAATTGCGCAGATTTCTTATTATAAACCACCCAGATATTCCGGAGGAATCAGTAAACAGCCTGTAGTTGTAGGATTCGGTCCTGCGGGGATGTTTGCAGCCCTTGTTTTAGCTATGTCCGGGCTTCGTCCTATTGTTCTGGAACGGGGAGATGATGCAGTCACTCGCCACGAAAAAGTACAAAAGTTCTTTCAAACAGGAGACCTTGACCCGAAAAGCAATGTGCAGTTCGGCGAAGGCGGTGCCGGTACATTTTCCGATGGTAAATTGAATACCGGTGTGAATAACCCCCGGATCGGGTGGGTGCTTCAGCAGCTTGTAGCTGCCGGTGCCGGAGAAGATATTCTGTTTGATTCCAAGCCCCATGTGGGTACCGATGTTCTTTTGAATGTTGTGCAGAATATGCGCCAGCGCATCATTTCCCTTGGCGGTCAGGTGCGCTTTCAGTCCCAGGTTACGGATATTTACTGTCAAGACGGAAAAATTGCAGGATTGCAGATCAATGGATCGGAAACATTGTCCTGCGACCAGGTGATTTTTGCCATTGGACACAGCGCAAGAGATACGTTTGCTATGCTTTACGATCGCGGAATCTGTATGGAGCAAAAGCCGTTTTCTATGGGTGTTCGAATCGAGCATAAGCAGTCTTTGGTTGACCTTGCTCAGTACGGTAAAAATGATCCTGTATTGCCCCCGGCGGATTATAAACTTGTCAAACATCTGGAAGACGGAACGGTTTATACATTTTGTATGTGCCCCGGTGGCTATTTGGTTGCAGCCGCATCGGAAGAGGGCGGTGTTGTAACCAACGGTATGAGTTACAGCGATCGGGCAGGGGAGAACGCCAATGCTGCGCTTTTGGTTACACTGAATCCGAAAGATTTCCCCGGAGACCATCCGCTTGCCGGAATGTACTGGCAAAGGGAAATTGAACAAAAAGCCTATCAGTTTTCCGGCAGCTACCGCGCTCCTGCGCAGCTTGTGGGCGACTTTTTAAAGGTCATACCCAGTTCTGAATGCGGCAGTGTTGCGCCCACTTACAAGCCTGGTGTTGCGTGGTGCGACCTGCATCAAATACTTCCGCCTATCATTACGGATGCATTGAAAACTGCCATTCCGCTTTTGAATCAAAATTTAAACGGATTTTCTGACCCTGAGGCTGTTTTAACTGCACCGGAAACAAGAAGTTCTTCGCCCGTGCGGATCGTTAGAAATGAAAACAAACAATCCGTTACCGCAAACGGTCTTTATCGTGCCGGAGAAGGCGCGGGCTATGCCGGAGGCATTATGGCCGCCGCCATCGACGGCATCCTCTGCGCCGAAGCCTTGCTTGAAACAATGAAATAACCATCGAAATGGAGGAGTTGCGATTTCGCAACTCCTCCAAAATTATAATAATAGGATTGGAAATAATATAATGCAAAAAATGATTTGAATACTTAAAATAATCGGAAGCCCAATGCTAAATAAGGGCTTTTTTGTTTTGTGTCGGAACATCATCATACCCGCATAGCAGCCTAAACTTCCGCCGCAGATTGCAATGCTCATCAGTGTGGCTTCCGGTATGCGGTACTTTTGCCGGATGGCTTTTCTTTTGTCTACAAGCATAACAAGCCAGCCTGCTGCATTTATTATGAGTAGGTAAATATAGAATATAATCATAAAATATCCTTTCGTAAGGAGGCAAGGTTATGCGAAAATGGTGGATGATCCCGATTCTTGCGCTGCTGCTCACCGGGTGCGGTAAGTCAGAAGATTTTGAAACGGTAATGGATCAGACGATTACGCCGGTGGAAGCGGAAAAAATGGTAATTATGCTGGATATGCCGGATGATGCATCTTTGGAAGCAATGGAATCTGATGAAAACTGCTCTGTGTATATTTGTGACGATTATTCACTGACAACCTACACAGTGGAAGGCGGAGATATTCAAAAAACCATACTGGAAGCTACAGGCTTTTTGCCGGAACAACTGGATTTGATACAGACCAAACAAGGGGATTGCACCAGGTATGTTTGCGTTTGGACAGCAGCAGGGGAGACTGGGGAACAAGTGGGCAGATGCGCCGTGATGGATGACGGCAGCTATCATTATGTATTAACAGCTATGGCGGATGCAGATGTTGCAGGCACGCTGGCACAAAATGAATGGCAGTCCGTATTCCGGTCCTTTAGGCTGATAAATCCGGAAGATGTGGTCAGTAGTGGCTCATAGCCTGCTGACAAAGGTCCTTACAAGATTCGATGACAGACTGAGGATACAGAATTTGCGCCTTATCGCCAAATCCAATTACCCAGCTTAAAAACATGGGTGATACAGCAACTTTTACTGTGAAATTAAAATAGTCCTCTCCATCGGGGATCAGCATTGTATCCCGGCCGAATCGGTCAATCACAACATTTAGAAGTGTTTTATGGAATCGCATTTTAACATCCAATGCATCGCCTGCAAACATTTGGAAAAGTTTGTTTGCGTGCTCTGTAAAGGCCTTTCCGGTAAGCTGAGGGCAGGGGATGCGCTTTTCTTCCAAAAGATCAATGTTTTCCATACGGTCAACTCGGTATGAGGTAATGCCGTGGCGCTCAGAGTAGGCCAGCAGATAGCAGTTCTCGTTATCCTGACAAAGTCCGTAGGGACTGGCAACATACTGTTTATCCCGGTATTGCCGTTTGCCTTCTATGTTCCAGTCGAAATATCGGAAGGTGATCTGTTTGTTTTGACTGATTGCTTCCTGAATGTCATTTACATTGTAGTAAATGGTTTCATTCATACTTTTGACCCGACCGGATACATAAACATTTCGCATTAAAAGACCGGCTTCGTGCTCTCCGACTTGCTCGCAAAGCTTTTCAATCAATTCCCGGGATTTCTTTTCCGTCAGATAACGGCTGGATTGCACGGCGTCTATGAGGAGTTTCAACTCTGACATTTGGAAATGACGGGAAGCAATATAATAGCCGCCATTCTTTCCGGGGACAGATATAATATCAATGCCAAATTCCTGCAAGGTTGCGATATCGGAATAGACTGTTTTTCGGTCACATTTGATTTCTTTTTTAGAAAGCATTTCAATCAGTTCACCAGCTCTCACGGGTTTATCCTCGTGAGAGTTTTTTTGCAGATAATCCAAAATATAGAGAACTTTCAGCTTCTGATCGTATGAACGGGGCACATTACCCACCTCATTTCTAATTTTTTATTTTTATTATAACATAAATAGTTAAATTGGGAAATAATATTTTACATAAAACAATAATCTATTGTTAAATTTATATTTTAATCTTGCAAGTTTTGTTTTATTGTGTATAATAAAATTGAAAAATTTGGCATTTTGCAAGCAGGAGGAAAACTGTGAAAAATTTAAGTCTTTTGGTTTGGTTGTCACAGTTGGGGCTATCTGTTGTTGCACCGTTGGCCGGATTTATTCTTATTGGTGTTTGGTTGCATAATCGATTTGAATTAGGCATTTGGATTATTCTTGTTGGTACCGTTATTGGAATTATCTGTGCCGTTACCGGTTTTCGCAATTCATTAAAAACAATGGATCGTATGGCATCGGATGAAACGATGGAGAAGCCTCCTGTTTCATTCAACGATCACGAGTGAGAGGGTTATTATGGATTCCCGTAAGATTGTATTTCATGAAACAGCCATTGTTGCAGCAGGTGAGGTGCTCTGTTCTGCCATTATGGTAGGGGTATTTGCTGCATTGGGTGATTTTCAAATGAATGTGCTTTGGGCAGCTGTTGCCGGTCTTTCCATTATGACTGTCAATTATTTCTTTATGGCTATGATTGCCAGCCTTGCTGCTGACCGGGCAGAAAAAGGTGACACCAAGCAAGCGAAAAAAATGATTCAGCTGTCTTCTGTTTCCCGGCTGGTTCTGATGGGACTTGCTCTTTTTGTGGGTATTCGTTTGGGCGCCAATGTTATTGCCTTGGTTTTGCCTCTGCTTTTCGTCAGACCCACCTTGCTGGTGGCGGAATTTTTCAGAAAGAAGGGTGATTGATGGACGGAATTGATGTAAAAGGCGCGCAGGAATTATTTCAGATCGGTCCCATCCGCATCACGCAAACGATCATATCCTTAACCGTAGTTTCTTTGATGCTGATTATTGCAGGCATATTGCTTGGCAGAAATTTGCAAAAACGCCCCGGAAAGCTTCAGGTTCTGACGGAAAAAGGCGTTACTATGCTGGTCAATTTGGTAACTGAAACTATGGGCGAGCATAATATTCGCTGGGTTCCCTTCATCGGAACGATTTTCCTTTCCTCGATTTTGGGAAGCCTGATCGGTATGACGGGTTTTATCCGATCTTCTACTGCCGACCTTGCGGTTGTGCTGACCTGGGCGGTTATCACCAGTGTTATTATTTGGTATGAGAGCATCAAGCAAAACGGATTTTTCGGTTGGCTTAAAGGCTTTACTGAACCGATTGTTGTTATGACGCCTATGAATCTGATTTCGGAAATTGCACAGCCTGTTGCTATGGCATTCCGTCATTTCGGCAATGTTGCAGGCGGAAGCATTATCACGATGATTATTTATACTGCTTTGGCGTTAGCCTCCAATGTGTTAATTAGCGTGATTTCCGGCTCTGTTGTAATGCCTATTGTCATTGCGGTCATCGGAATTGTCGTTTTTGTAATTTCTATCAAGCTCAAACAAGGTCCGCTGATTAAGCTTGCAGCAGGTTTTGTTGGCGTAATGTTAATAGCGTTAGGAATTTTGGGTGTTGCGACCTATTTCAATTTGCTTGGAGATGTGCAGATTCCAATATTGCAATTTGGTATTCCCGGTGTTTTAAGTTTGTACTTTGATTTGTTTTCCGGTTTCGTGCAGGCTTTTGTTTTTAGTTTGCTTAGTATGGTGTATATTGCCGGTGCTTGCCCTCCTCCGGAGGAAAAGCCTGATAATGTTAAATAAATATAATTTAGGAGGATTTTTATTATGGATCAAGCGATTATTGTTCTTGCAAAGGCACTGGGTGCCGGTTTGTGTATGGGTATTGGTGCTATCGGCCCTGCTCTTGGTGAAGGTAATGCAGTCAGCCACGCTCTCGACGGTATGGCTCGTCAGCCCGAAGCTGCAGGCAACCTGCGTACCAATATGATTCTGGGTTGTGCAATTACCGAGACTACCGGTATTTATTCTCTGGTTGTTGCTCTGTTGATCCTGTTCGCCATTGGTTAATCTCTCTTTTCGTCATTTATGTGGAAAGGAGATTGAAAAATGGGTCCTGGAGAATTTTTAAATATTAACTTCTTTACAGCCCTGTTCACTCTCTTCAATTTTATTGCAGTTTTTCTTGTGCTGAAGCATTTTCTGTTTAAGCCTGTAATGAAGATCATCAAAGATCGTCAAGATGAAATCGATCAGATGTACGAAGCTGCCGGAAAAACCAAAGAGTCTGCAGAAGCTATGCAGGAAGAATACCAGCAGAAGCTTTATGCCGCAACAGAAAACGCTGAGCGCATCGTAAAAGAGGCCATTGCCCGCGGTCGGAACAAGGAAGAGGAGATCATCCGTAACGCCAATTCTGAAGCATCTGCAATTTTAGACAAGGCTGCTGCAGATATTTCACAGGAGAAGAAAAAGGCCATCAATGAAGCTAAGGATGAAATTTCTGAAATGGCTATGGCGATTGCTGAAAAGGTTGTTGGCAGAGAGTTGAAAGCAGAGGATCATAACAATCTGTTCGACGAATTCATCAAGGAATTGGGTGAAGGAGTATGAGTCAGATTGGCAATGTTTATGGGCAGGCATTATATAGCCTTGCCAAGGATGAAGATCTGTCTGATATTATTGGGTCGGAGTTGACTGTTTTAGAACAGAGCCTGCGGGAAGAACCGGAATTTTTGCGGCTTCTATCTGCGCCCAATGTACCTGCTGCGGAACGTTGTCGTATTATTGACGAGTGTTTTCGTGACAAGGTTCACCAGTATGTTTTAAATTTTTTAAAGATTCTGACCGAAAAAGGCGTCATTAAGTCTTTTTCTGCTTGCGTTAATTCCTATACACAGCAGTATAATGAGGATCATCAGATTCTTCCTGTGACTGCTGTGACTGCTGTGCCGCTGTCGCCGGAGCAAACTGCACTTTTGGCTGGCAAGTTATCGGAAATCACAGGAAAAGATGCAAGAATTTCTAATCGTGTTGACCCTGAGTGTCTGGGCGGTGTTCGATTGGATTATGACGGCAAACGCGTTGACGGAAGTGTTGCCAATCGTTTGGCAACTGTGCGCGATATGCTGAAAAATACGGTTCTATGATCAGAGAGTAGGGAAATTATGGAATTACGACCCGAAGATATTACAAAAATTATTCGTTCGCAAATAAAAAATTATGAAAATAAGCTTCAAACTTCTGAAACAGGTGTTGTGATCCTGGTTGGCGACGGTATCGCAAAGGCTTCCGGACTGGATAAGTGTATGGCGGGCGAACTGATCGAGTTCCCCAACGGTTCTTTCGGTATGGCACAAAACCTGGAAGAGGATACGGTTTCCATTGTTATTCTTGGTACCGATCAGGGCATCAAAGAAGGCGATGTTGTAAAACGCACAGGTAAGGTTGTTTCTGTCCCTGTGGGTGCCGGATTGATTGGCCGTGTAGTGAATGCATTGGGTGAACCCATTGACGGCAAAGGTCCGTTCGACCCGGAAGCTTATCGTCCTATTGAAATGCCTGCCCCTGGCATTATTGAGCGTCAGCACGTCAGCCGTCCCTTGCAGACCGGCATTAAAGCGATTGACTCGATGATTCCCATTGGACGCGGTCAGCGTGAGCTGATCATTGGCGACCGCCAGACAGGTAAGACTACAATTGCTACAGATACGATCTTGAACCAGAAGGGCAAAAATGTTATCTGTATCTACGTTGCCATCGGTCAGAAGCGTTCTACTGTCGCGCAGACAGTGGAAAATTTGACTGCTGGCGGCGCAATGGATTATACGATTGTTGTATCTGCTACCGCATCTGAACTTGCACCTATGCAGTATATTGCACCTTATACCGGCTGCACAATGGGTGAGCACTTTATGCATCAGGGCAAGGATGTACTTGTAATTTATGATGATTTGAGCAAGCACGCTGTTGCATACCGCGCAATTTCTTTGCTGATTCGCAGACCTCCCGGACGGGAAGCTTACCCCGGCGACGTTTTTTATTTACACTCTCGTTTGTTGGAAAGAGCAGCCCAAATGTCCGATGAGTTGGGTGGCGGCAGCTTGACTGCACTTCCCATTATTGAAACTCAGGCAGGTGACGTTTCTGCCTACATTCCTACGAATGTAATTTCCATTACCGACGGACAGATTTTCCTGGAAGAAGAATTGTTTAATGCCGGTATTATGCCCGCAGTTAACCCTGGTATCTCTGTTTCTCGTGTTGGTGGTGACGCTCAGATTAAGGCGATGAAAAAAGTGTCCGGCTCTTTAAAGCTGTTGTATTCCCAGTATCGGGAACTGCAAAGCTTTGCTCAGTTCGGTTCTGATTTGGATGCAGATACCAAATCCCGTCTGGCGTTGGGTGAGCGCATTGTTGCAGTACTCAAGCAGAAGAACAATGCACCTGTGGAAGTTGCTAATCAGGTATGTATTCTTTATGCCGTTATTCACGGTTATTTGAAGGATATTGCAGTCAACAAAATTCCCACTTTTGAGAATCGTCTGTATGAATTTATGAATCAGGAACACAGTGATATTCTTGATGCAATTCGCAGTACGGGGAAATTGGAATCTGACACAGAAGAAAGCTTGAAACAAGCACTTACCAAACTTCTCGAGGAGTTTGTTGTTCAAATTTAAGGAAGGAGGGGAAATATGGCTGGCGTGTCCACCAAAGAAATTAAAAATCGCATTCGCAGTATGGAATCTACCAAGCAAATTACCAAAGCTATGGAGATGGTGGCTGCCTCCAAGCTTCGCCATGCCCAAGCAAGGGTAATGGATTCCCGCCCCTATTTTGAAATTCTTCACAAAACGATTTCTGATATCGTAAATGCCAACAGTGAGTTTGCATCGCCTTATTTGCAGAAAAGACCCATCAAGAAGTCTGCTTATGTTGTGATTGCAGGCGATCGTGGTTTGGCAGGAGGATATAACAGCAATATTTTAAAGCTGGCAGAATCTGAATTTGTGAAAAAGAATGTTATCATTCTTCCCATTGGTAAGAAAGCGGTAGATTATTATCGCTCCCACAATATTCCAATGATTACTGATCAATATAGCACTGCTGCGGAGATTGAAGCCAGCGAATGCTTTTCCTTGGCTAAGCAGCTATGCAAAATGTATCTTTCCGGCGAAATTGATGAAATTTTTATTGGTTATACCAATTTTGTATCTGTTCTTACGCAGACGCCCACGATTCTACAGATGTTACCCCTTACCGGACACGAATCAGGAAGAAAAACGGTGCAGTCTGATGTTTTATATGAACCGGATAGCGATCAAGTTTTTGCAGCAATCGTACCGGAATTTGTGGGTGGTATGATATACGGCGCATTGTGCGAAAGCCGTGCAGCAGAGCAAGCCGCACGCCGTACGGCAATGGATGCGGCTACACAAAATGCCGATGAAATGATTGCAGATTTAAGTCTGAAATTTAACCAGGCCCGGCAAGCATCTATTACCCAGGAAATTACGGAAATTGTTGCCGGTTCGTAGGAAAAGATTATTTTATTGGTTCTTTTCCATATTTCTTTTAAGGAGTGAGTCCAATGGCCAAAAATATAGGAACTGTGGTTCAGGTCGTGGGTCCTGTTCTGGATATTCGTTTTCCGGAAGATTGTCTTCCTCAGCTTTTATCCGCCATCAATGTGATCCAGGATGACCGCGTTGTGGTCGCAGAAGTTGCGCAGCATATTGGCGATAATGTAGTTCGCTGTATTGCAATGAGCTCAACAGACGGTCTTCAGCGGGGGATCCCGGCTGAAGATACCGGCAAGCCGATTACAGTACCGGTTGGCGAGGCGTGCCTTGGTCGGGTATTTAACCTGTTAGGTAAGCCTATAGATAATAAAGCAGCTCCCGCTGCGCAGGAGTATTGGCCCATCCATCGACCTGCCCCTGCCTATGATGAACAGCAGCCTGCAACTGAAATTCTGGAAACAGGCATTAAAGTTGTTGATTTGATCTGTCCCTATGCCAAGGGTGGTAAGATTGGCTTGTTCGGCGGTGCAGGTGTTGGTAAAACAGTTCTGATCCAGGAATTGATCTATAATATTGCCACAGCACACAACGGTTATTCCGTATTTACCGGTGTAGGCGAGCGTACCCGTGAGGGCAATGATCTCTACAATGAAATGACAGAATCCGGCGTTATCAATAAAACCGCTATGGTATTCGGTCAGATGAACGAACCCCCCGGAGCCCGTATGCGCGTGGGTCTTTCCGGATTGACGATGGCAGAATACTTCCGCGATGTTAAGCATCAGGATGTGCTTTTGTTTATTGATAATATTTTCCGTTTTACACAGGCTGGATCTGAAGTTTCTGCTTTGTTGGGCCGGATGCCCTCTGCGGTTGGCTATCAGCCTACGCTGGCAACAGAAATGGGTGCCCTGCAGGAGCGTATCACCTCCACTAAAAATGGCTCTATCACATCTGTTCAGGCTGTTTACGTTCCGGCTGACGACTACACCGACCCTGCGCCTGCTACCACATTTGCTCACCTTGATGCAACAACAGCATTGGATCGTGGAATTGCATCCTTGGGTATTTACCCTGCAGTTGATCCGCTGAGTTCTTCCTCCCGGATCCTCTCTGCTGATATTGTCGGACAGGAGCATTACGAAACAGCAAGAGCTGTTCAAAGTATTTTGCAAAGATATAAAGAATTGCAGGATATCATCGCCATTATGGGTATGGATGAGCTGAGTGAAGAAGATAAGCTGACTGTTAACAGAGCCAGAAAGGTTCAGCGTTTCCTGTCGCAGCCTTTCAGCGTTGCAGAACAGTTTACCGGTATGCAGGGCAAATACGTCCCGCTGAAAGAAACCATTCGCGGCTTTAAGGAAATTATAGCCGGTCAGCACGATGCCATTCCGGAATCCTGTTTCTTATTTGCAGGAACCATTGATGATGTGGTTGAAAAATGGAAGGGGCAAAGTAAATGACTGCTTTCCCTCTGAAAATCGTAACTCCTGACGGGTTGAAATATGATGGTATGGCTGAAGAATTGATTGTTCGGTCTATTACCGGTGACTTCGGTATTCTGGCAGGCCATGTGAATTGTGTTGTTCCCTTGGGTATGGGACAGGCTATGGCAGTTATTGATGGAAACCGTAGATATGCTGCTTGTATTGGCGGTATGCTATCTGTTATTGATGGAAGAGCGACTTTGGTGCCCACCACCTTTGAATGGGCAGATCAGATCGATAAAAAACGTTCTTTGGAATCAGAGAATCGTGCTCGCGCTGTTCTTAGTGATAAAACATCAAGCCAAACAGATATTAAGCTTGCTGAAGCTAAATTAAAAAGGGCATTAATTCGTCAGAGTGTTGCTGATAAAAAATGATAAAAATCCAAGCCGATTGGCTTGGATTTTTTATGACTCACTTGTTTTATGATAGAATATTCTCCGTTTTTCAGTTTTTCCAGGGCATTCTGTGTTATTAACGGCAAAAAGCCCATATAGATCGTCACAACGGTTTTCGAGCAACTGGTAAGGATGATCAATTTTCTCTCCGAGATTGGGGAAAGTTCCGTTCATCCTTGCTTTAAGCAGAACTTCTCTTCCTTTATCATTAAATGCTATAACGCGTGTGTACGGCGCCTGGGATTTTAAATCGTCTTGAGTTAAACCTAAAAATGCACACATAATCATTCGATCCAGTCTTGTTCTGGTATAGCGTTTAGACTTGGTTTGTGCAATTATTTCCTCTAATGTGGCGTATTGCCGAGCGTTTTTCATCAGTTTACGCCAAAGTCCTTCGCTGCCGTATGGCAAAAGCTCGTACTCTTCATCTTTCATAGTGCGAAGACGGTATAAAATTGCTTTTTCGGCAGATGATAATGTGTGAATAACGGCTGCGCTATAGTGGTTTGTAGCTTTTTGGGGCACAAAATCGCAATAATCCAATCCTTTTTCCAGCAATAATCTTACAGATGTTGCAGAGGGATTCTCCTTGTCAGGCGTATTGGCGTGGAAATCTCCCTGGCGAAGAATTGGCTGAGGCTTTATTGCCGATTTTTGAGATAAAATAGCTTTTGTGTATTCTACAGCCAGGATATTATTGGGCGTTTGAATCAAAGAACTGTTGTATCCCATTTCCTCCAGAGCCTTTTGCCTTGCGGCAGGGAAGGAAATACCATTGGATAAGTGCTTTTTCAAATATCCGGAAAATTCATCTGAAAGAAGAGCGCCTGCGGTCTGGAGAATAGACTCCGAGTCGGGAGATTCGGCGCCGAAGGAAAGATTGTCGCAAAATCCACTCAAAATGCGAACTCCTTCGGTGGCAAAACCTTCGGCAGAAGACAATGCAGCAGTAACAGGCAGCTCAAGGACCAGATCAGCACCTGACTCGATGGCTATTCTTGCGCGGATTTCTTTATCAAATATTGCGGGCATACCACGCTGAACATAGTTGCCGCTCATTAAGCAAACAATTGCGCAATCCGGATTTTTTTCCCGAATCATAGAAAATTGTTTGCGATGCCCCAGATGAAATGGGTTATATTCGCAAATTATTCCGGTTATTTCCAAAATTACACCGCCTTTTTTAGAAATTTTTTCCTTTCAGGGCTTGAGAAAATCGAAAAAGTGTTATACAATAGAAAACAGCTATGGCTATAATATCATAAAAATCAAAAAAGAGAAATATTTTTTTAGGAGGAAGATTCCAATGAATGTTTTGGTTATCAATGCCGGCAGTTCTTCTCTGAAATATCAGCTGATGAATCCGGAAACCGGCGATGTCACCGCAAAGGGCCTGTGCGAGCGTATTTATATTGACGGCCGTCTGACCCATAAGGTTGGCGACAAGAAGGTTGTTAAGGAAATTTCTATGCCCACCCATTCTGAAGCTATTTCTGCTGTTCTTGATATCCTGCAGGACGCTGAGCACGGTGTTATCAAGAGCGTTGATGAGATTGATGCTGTGGGTCATCGTGTGCTGCACGGCGGTATGAAGTTCTCTGATTCCTGCATCATTGATGATGCTTGTATTAAGGCTATTGAGGATTGCATTCCTCTTGGCCCTCTGCATAACCCTGCAAACCTGATGGGTATTCGTGCCTGCCAGGCTGTTATGCCCGGTAAGCCTCAGGTTGCTGTCTTCGATACCGCATTCCACATGACCATGCCCCCCAAGGCATACCGCTATGCTATTCCTACCGAATATTATGAGAACGATGACATCCGTCGCTACGGCTTCCATGGCACATCTCATAAGTATATTGCCCGCCGCGTTGCAACATTGCTGGGTAAGAAGGAATTTAAGCTTGTTAACTGCCATCTGGGCAACGGCTCTTCCTTGTCCGCTGTAAAGGACGGCAAGTGTATGGATACCTCCATGGGCCTTTCTCCCTTGGCCGGTGTGCCTATGGGCACACGCAGCGGTGATATCGATGCTTGTGTCGTTCAGTTTATTTGCAACAAGTATGGTATGAGCGTTGATGATTGCCTGAATATGCTCAACAAAAAGTCCGGCGTTCTGGCTATTTCCGGTGTCTCTTCCGACTTCCGTGATCTGGAAGATGGATCCGCTGCCGGCAATGAAAATTGCACCTTGGCTCTGGATAAGTTCTGCTATGAAGTTGCCAAGTACGTTGGTGCTTATGCTGCAGCATTGAACGGCATTGATATTTTGACTTTCACCGCCGGTGTAGGCGAGAATGGTCCTGAGACTCGTCAAATGATCTGTGATTATCTTGGCTTTATGGGCATTAAGCTGGATCCTGAAGCTAACAAGGTTCGTGGCGGTAAGGAAAAGATGATTTCTGCTCCTGACTCTAAGATTCAGGTTTGGGTTGTTCCCACCAACGAAGAATTGATGATTGCACAGGACACCGCTGAGCTCGTTAACGGTTAATATTGAGAAGCCGCCGATTGGCGGCTTCTTTTATAAAGGAGAATAAAATGGAATCTGTAAGTGAGCGTTTTTTGCGCTATATAAAGTTTGATACGCAATCGGATGAATTTTCGGAAACTTGTCCTTCCACAGCTAAACAACTTACCTTAGGAAATCAGCTGGTACATGAAATGAAGCAAATGGGAATTTCTGATGCCAGAATGGATTCTAACGGCTATGTTTATGGCAGCATTCCTGGCGATCCATCTATGCCGTCCATTGGCTTGATTGCGCATATGGATACCTCGCCGGATGCCTCCGGTGCTGATATTAATGCCAGAATTGTCGATTATAAGGGCGGCGACATTGTACTCAATGAAGAAAAAAATATTTTGATGCGCCAGGAAGATTATGAAAGCTTGAATGACGATCTGGGAAAACACTTAATTGTTACCGACGGCACAACACTCCTTGGCGCAGATGATAAAGCAGGCATTGCGGAAATTATGACCTGTGCGGAACAATTGTTGCAATACGGCGGAAGCCATCCCACTTTAAAAATTGCTTTTACCCCCGACGAAGAAATCGGCAGAGGTGCAGATTTATTTGATGTTACGGGATTTGGTGCCGACTATGCCTATACTGTGGACGGCGGCAGAATAGGGGAGCTGGAGTACGAAAACTTTAATGCTGCCGGGGCTAAGGTTGTTGTAAACGGCAGAAACATCCATCCTGGATCAGCCAAGGATAAAATGATCAATTCTCAATATATTGCAATGGAATTTCATAATATGCTGCCTTTGGCGCAGCGCCCGGAGCACACAGAAGGATATGAAGGATTTTACCATTTGACCGATATGTCCGGAAGTGTTGAATGCTCGCAGCTTCGATATATTATCCGGGATCACGATATGGATAAATTCCAAGAAAAGAAGCAGCTAATGCAACGAATTTGTGATGAATTGAATCAAAAGTATGGCGCAGATACTGTAAGCGTTGAAATCAAGGACAGCTATTATAATATGCGCGAAAAAATTGAATCGTGTATGTATATCGTTGAAAGAGCCAAGAGGGCTATGGAAAAGGTTGGGGTTAATCCTGAAACGGTTCCGATTCGCGGAGGTACAGATGGTGCACGGCTGTCTTTTATGGGTCTTCCTTGCCCGAATATATGTACCGGAGGAAAGAATTTTCACGGTCGATTTGAGTATGTTGCAGTTGAGGATATGGAATTGGTTGTTCAAATTTTAATGGGAATCATGACCGATTCCGATATTTCTGAATAATTAGAAATACCCATAAAAATCTGTCGGATTATAGTTTTAATTTCGTGATTATGATGATTGAAATATGACATTGAATGTAATATAATAATGAAAAATATTACTCAATCATCCTGTTTCGAAAGAAGGCCTATTTATGCAGATCCGGTATTTTATAATCAATTCCAAAACGGATATTATGCATATACATGGTTTTTGCGAGCACACAAAGCCCAGAAAGATTCCTATTCGTCTGTTTGAAGATGTTTCTATGCTTGAGGATTATGCCAATAGAAAGCTGCAGTTATGTAAAATCTGCGAAAAGGAACTTTCACAATTGAAATCAGAATGACTTTTGTAAAAAAGCTGAAAAAATGTGTATTTTTATGAAAAAAGTTCTTGATTTTTGGATACTTGCGTGATATAATCACTCAGTCTGAAAACAAGGTGAGTCCTCTGCGGGGCCGGGAACCATATCGCCGGAGCAAAACGCCGCATGAACGCCTAATATTAAGGAGGACGAAGATATGGATTTAGTAAAGGCTCTGTCCAGCCGTTACATGAAAGAGGAGCTGCCCGAGATGCGGGTTGGCGATACTGTTCGTGTTCACGTGCGGATCAAGGAAGGCTCCCGTGAGCGTATTCAGGTGTTTGAAGGCACCATTATTGCCCGGAAGCATGGCGGCATCGGCGAAACCATTACTGTTCGCCGCATCAGCTACGGCGTAGGCTGTGAAAAGGTATTCCCTGTTCACTCTCCCCGTATCGCAAGCGTTGAAACCGTCCGTAAGGGTAAGGTTCGCCGCGCTAAGCTGTACTACCTGCGTGATCGCTTCGGTAAGGCAGCCAAGGTTAAGGAAAAGGTTTAATTTAAAATTCCGTAAAAAAAGAGGGGCAACCCTCTTTTTTTATTGCCCAAAATAGTATATAATAAGTAAAAAATGTAATTTACACGGAGGTGTTTCTGTGGATCAGGATAATTTTGAAGAGTTACTCGACTCAATTAATTTAGAACTTGATAATGTAGAAACTGTTGAGTGTGAAGACACGACAGTGAAAACTGACATAAATAAACATCAAAAAAATGTTCTGTCTTACCTGCATGACCTTGTATTCGGTCTTGTAGGCATTTTGCTTGTGTTTATGTTTTTGTTTCGCATGGTTGTTGTGTCCGGACCATCCATGATGCA
>JAZRLK010000034.1:0-12824 GCA_045646805.1 Faecousia sp. | reverse complement strand
TCCGACTTCGAGAATTTCACTTTGACAGAAAGATAAATTCCAATATGTCGAACAGTTTCCGAACCGAAACGATTCTAGAATTTTAGAATCAATTCAGCCACGAAAACAGCCACAAATGAGAAAAAGTGTTGATGCACAAGGTTTTTTGTCGGTTCGATTCCCGTACCCTGCTCCAAAATGAGGTCTCGCAGAAAAGTGCTGCGAGACCTTGTTTTTTGAAAACATTTTGATGCACAGCAGCGCATTCTGTTATAATTATTTTGTATTCAAAACAGGCTCTTGATTCCTTGCTCGCAAATAAGTATAATTCAGTTAGATAAACCTAAAATGAAAAGATGTGATTTGCTTTGAATGGCATAAGTTATTCACTACCTTTTGCAATGGTATTTAAAAAATATCATTGTGCAAAGTGCGGTGCAAAACTCAAAAGAGAAAGAACACACCGTGTAGTAACCAAGGAAGATAAGGATTATTTTCGTTACCACGACCGAGGATCGTTTCCAAGAAGGGACTACGATGTATATGATCACAGATTTTGGTGCCCCGCGTGCGGAGCAAGAATCGCTTGCGATGAACAACGCATCATTGAGCGCATACAAAAAAGACTGGGGCATCGGGTTTTATCCGCTTCCGAAATCAAAAATCATTACCAGCAACATAAGAAGGTCAATCACAAAATTGTTCTTCTTCGGCGTATCTTGCTGCCCGTTGTTTTTTCTGTGATTGCAGTCGCACTTTTATGCATTCCCGACTCCGATGGCAACACCGGTAACTTTACATCCCCGGCAATTTTCTTTGCTATATTTGCCGCCGTCTCCGCAGTGAGAGCAATTATGCGATACAAAGGTACCGATCAGATACTATCCGGAGATTCCTATTCCTACGAAAAAGAGGCACAGCTCAAAAAACTGCACGCCTACAGTTCTCACAACAAGGATCTGGTCGCTGCGTCCGGAAAATGCTATTGTTTTCACTGCAAAGCAGTTGTAAGCAGCTTCCTGATAAAGGATTTTGCCGATAACGGGCAGACTGCAATATGTCCCAAGTGCGGAATTAAATCGATCATACCTGACAGCGTTGAAGAAAACATAGACATAGAAATCATCACGGAAATGAACGAATATTGGTTTTAACTACAGCCCGTATTATCTTCTGATAATACGGGTATTTTTTAATATTGAACTGCTTTTATCCTCCTTTTCGCCAATATTTTATCCATTATGACTATTTACATTACGGCAAAAAGATAGTATTATATAATTTAGATATAATGCGGTAGAATGGCGCTTTTGAGTAAGTTGCCGTTTGTATCGTGACAAAATTATTTTCAGGAGGAAATTTATAATATGGATTACGCAAAAGAGTCCCTGCGGCTTCACGGTGAGTGGGGCGGAAAAATTGAAGTAATTGCCAAGGTTCCCGTGGCAACCAAAGAAGATCTGAGTTTGGCATACACCCCCGGTGTTGCTCAGCCCTGTCTGGAAATCCAGAAGGATGTGGAAAAATCCTACGAACTGACCCGCCGTCACAACCTGTGTGCAGTTATTACCGACGGCACTGCCGTTTTGGGTCTGGGCGACATTGGTCCCGAGGCCGGTATGCCGGTTATGGAAGGCAAGTGTGCACTGTTTAAGGCTTTCGGCGATGTGGATGCCTTCCCTCTGTGCGTCAAGAGCAAGGATGTTGACGAGTTCGTTAACGCCGTTTATCTGATCTCCGGTTCTTTCGGCGGCATCAATCTGGAGGATATCTCCGCTCCCCGCTGCTTTGAAATTGAGCGCAAGCTGAAGGAAAAGTGCGACATTCCTATCTTCCACGACGATCAGCACGGCACTGCTGTTATCACCCTGGCAGGTCTGCTCAACGCTATCAAGGTCGTTGGCAAGAAGAAAGAAGATGTTAAGATCGTCACCTCCGGTGCCGGTGCCGCTGCCATTGCAATTGTAAAGCTTTTGCTGTCTGCCGGCTTCAAAAATGTGGTTATGACTGACCGCACCGGCGCTATTTACGCAGGCCGTGAGAATCTGAACTGGATCAAAGAAGAGATGGCTCAGGTTACCAATCTGCAGAAGGAATCCGGCAAGCTGGAAGATGTTATCAAGGGTGCAGACGTGTTTATCGGTGTTTCTGCTCCCGGCACTCTGACCACTGAGATGGTCAAGACTATGGCAAACGATGCCATTATCTTCGCATGCGCCAACCCCACCCCCGAGATCTTCCCCGAGGATGCCAAGGCTGGCGGAGCACGGGTTATCGCCACCGGTCGCAGCGACTTCCCCAACCAGATCAACAATGTTCTGGCCTTCCCCGGCATTTTCCGCGGTACATTTGATGTGCGTGCCAGCGACATCAACGAAGAAATGAAGATGGCTGCCGCTCAGGCTCTGGCTGATCTGATTTCCGACGATGAGCTCAGCGAAGACTACATCATTCCTGCCGCTTTCGACAAGCGCGTTGGTCCTGCCGTTGCCAAGGCTGTTGCTGAGGCCGCTAAGAGATCCGGCGTTGCACGAATTTAATCACCTATCCCTGCTTTGGCTTGCCAAGGCAGGGATTTTTCCATATTGGATATAGCAATTTTAAAACAAATGTGCTATGATATGCGCAGAGGTGAATGGAATGCGAATTTTGGGCATCGACCCGGGCTACGGAATCACCGGCTTTGGGCTGATTGATGCCCAAAGGGGCAGCACCCAGCTTCTGCGCTGCGGTGCGATCACCACCCCTGCCGGTATGGATTTTCCTGTCCGGCTACAAATGATTTACAATGATATGACGGAACTGCTTAAGCTGGCACAGCCCGATGCGGTTGCCATCGAAGAACTGTTTTTCGGACAAAATGTAACCACCGGCATTGGCGTAGCCCAAAGCCGGGGCGTGATTTTACTTTCCGTTCAGCAAGCCGGAATCCCTATATTTTCCTACAAGCCTATGCAGGTTAAGCAATCTGTCGTAGGTTACGGCAATGCCACAAAACACCAAGTGATGGATATGACACGACGGATCTTGCATTTGGAAAAAATGCCAAAACCCGACGATGCCGCAGATGCCATTGCAATTGCCCTGTGCCACGCCCGTTCCAGCACTTCCCTGCTTGCTCAGCTCAACAGATAAGGAGATTCTTTATGCTTTACTACGTTTCCGGTACTGTTACCGTTTTAGAGCCCGGTCTGGCAGTTGTGGACTGCGGCGGCGTTGGCTATGGCTGCCGTGTAACCGCCTACACTGCTGCACAGCTAAAACTGAATCAACCGGCAAAGCTGTTTATCACCGAGTCCATCCGGGAGGATGCTTACGACATCTTCGGCTTTTCCAGCCGGGAAGAGCAGCGTTGCTACGAGCTTCTGACCACCGTCAACGGCGTGGGTCCCAAGGCCGCTATGGCCATTCTCTCTGCCGGTCCGCAGAACTTTACACTGGCAGTTATGACCGGCGACGAAAAGCTTCTCACCGCCGCACAAGGTATCGGCAAAAAGATTGCGCAGCGCATTATTTTGGAACTAAAAGACAAAATCGGCGGAGGTTCCGTCGAACTGGATTTCTCCGGTCCTGCTGTCACCGCCGCTCCCACGCCTTCCAACAGTCTTTCCATGGCAAATGCAGCCCTGCAGGAGCTGGGGTACTCCCCTTCCGAAATTGCTGCCGCTCTCAAAGGCGCTGATCCCAGCGCAACCACCGAAGAACTGATCCGCCACGCTCTGCGCAGTATGGTGATGAAAGGATAATCCGCTATGAGTTTAGATTTTTCCGAGGATCTGTCCTCCCCACTCATCTCTCCCACATTTGCCCCTCAGGACTCTGCCGAAATCGGTTTGCGTCCCAAACTGCTGTCTGACTACACCGGTCAGGAAAAGGCCAAGGGCAATTTATCCGTTTATATCGAAGCTGCCCGCTTACGGGGCGAACCTCTGGATCACACCCTGCTCTACGGCCCTCCGGGCTTGGGCAAGACAACCCTGGCCGGCGTTATCGCCAACGAAATGGGCGTGAACATCCGCATCACTTCCGGTCCTGCCATTGAAAAGCCCGGTGATTTAGCTGCGCTGCTGACCAATCTGAGTCCCGGAGATATTCTTTTTATTGACGAAATCCACCGGCTCAATCGGGTAGTCGAGGAGATTCTCTATCCGGCTATGGAGGATTTTGCCATTGATATTATTGTAGGCAAAGGCCCTTCCGCCAACTCCATCCGTTTGGATCTGCCGAAATTCACTCTGGTAGGCGCAACAACTCGGGCAGGACAGCTTTCTGCCCCCTTAAGAGATCGGTTTGGTGTAAGCCTGCGGTTGGAACTTTACACGCCGGAGGAATTAGCACGAATCGTTACACGGTCTGCCACCATTTTGGGAATGCAGATTGAACCGGAGGGTGCCATGGAGATTGCGTCCCGAAGCCGAGGCACACCCCGTATTGCCAACCGTTTCCTACGCCGAGTACGGGACTTTGCGCAAATTATGGGCAACGGCATTATTACAAAAGAAACCGCCGATCTGGCCTTGCAGCGCCTGGAAGTGGATCATTTGGGGCTTGACACCATTGACCGCAGAATGCTGACCGCCATCATTCGAAACTATGGCGGCGGTCCGGTGGGTTTGGAAACCCTGGCTGCCACCATCGGCGAAGAAGCCATTACATTGGAAGATGTTTACGAGCCTTACCTAATGCAGCTGGGTTTTCTGACCCGCACTCCCCGTGGCAGATGCGTGACTTCGCTGGCTTATGAGCATCTGCATATTCCCTTTAACGGGCAGCAACAATTCGATATCTAATGATAATTTTTGTAAATGTTGCATAACCATCGTTTTTTCTTTGTTTTTTCTTTTATTTAGGATTGACAAATTCCAATTATTTGTTTATAATGCATTTTGTGGTACAAACCACGATAAAAACTGACCCTGTTTTAACCAGTCTAAACCGGCAGGATTCCACGGGGCATATCTAACCAAAGAGAGGTAACAACCAATGTACGAAGACAAGACTTTAGTTTGCAAAGAGTGCGGCAACGAATTCGTTTTCACCGCAGGTGAGCAGGAATTCTACGCAGAGCGCGGCTTCCAGAATGAGCCCCAGCGCTGCAAGGCTTGCCGTGACGCTCGCAAGAACAACGCCCGTGGTCCCCGTGAGTTCTTCACTGCCACCTGCGCTCGTTGCGGTGGTGAGGCAAAGGTTCCCTTTGAGCCCAAGTCCGACCGTCCTGTATTCTGCAGCGAGTGCTTCGCTCAGATGAAGGCTGAAGGCTAATTAAGTCAAAAGAAAGAGTACCGATTCGTCGGTACTCTTTTTTCCTGTTACCCTCCCGATATTTTGTCCCTCATATGAATTTATGCTAAAATCACAATATCGCTTGATAACTTGAATTTGACGAGGAGGTATATAATATGAAAAAAACACTTGCTATTATGTTGGTCCTAACGATTGCTTTCGGAGTAATAGGATGTTCTAATCTAAAAGAGATGACCATAGACGATATTGTGGATAAAGTTTATGTTTATGAAAAAGATGGTTGCGGCAGCGACTTTACAATTCATATCAAAGCAGATGGAACGTTCGCCTATTACGAAGGTATGTTAAGCAGCCATATTGGTATAGGGGAATGGTCGTATTCGGATGGAATGCTCACGTTATTTGAAAAGACTTCTCGATTTAAAGATGCGTATGAAATGGAGGAAGTCATATATTCATACAGCTTCTCGGTGAAGAAAGATACCTTGATTTTTGTGGATAAAGGTTCTGGTAATTTCCGATATGTAAAAGTAAAAGACGGAGAAAAATTCCGTGTTCAATAATTAACTATAAGGTGAAGATCCTTAAGATGGATATATGCACAAATTCAATTTTTTCTAACGGTTAACCGCAGCACCGTGTTTTGGTGCTGCGGTTATTCGTATATCGCTCCTATGGTTCACACCGACAGGGACACAAATGTCTTAAATTAAGCGCCCAGTTGCCAAAAAACGTGTCATACTGAGCGGAGCTGGTTGCAGCATAGTCGAAGTATCTTCGCACCGAATTTTTGCTAAACAATATCGAGAATGCGTGGATTCTTCGACTCCCGTTGGTCGCTCAGAATGACACAGTATACGATCCTTTTTTAAAGGAGTGTTGTTGTCGAGAACGCCGGCCCCTACATAAGCAAACCTTCCCTATCCATAGCTAATTTTCTTGTACTGTATTGCGGTATTTCATTATTTCCGCACCAAAGATACACCGGCCCCTCCCTCTTGTCTTCTGTAAGAATTTATGATAGAATTAGGATATAAGAATTTGATGATAGGATAGCGATATGAGTATCATACAGACATTTTACGATAATCTGGCTTCTGAATACGATAAGCTTTTCCTCGACTGGGACACCGCATCAATGGAACAGGCTGTTATTCTGGACAAACTTTTTGGGGATAATGGTTTTGACAAATCAGCACACATTCTGGACTGCGCTTGTGGTATCGGAACACAGGCAATCGGACTTGCTGCCATTGGATACACTGTAACCGGCTCAGATATTAGTGGTGGAGAAATTGCAGAAGCCAAAAATCGTGCCGCAAAGAACAATCTAAGTATTTGCTTTGAACACGCCGACTTCTGCTCGTTGTCTGACCGTTTTACGAATCAATTCGACATTGTAATTGCTATGGACAACGCCTTACCTCATATGCTTACCCGCAGCGATTTAGCCGTTGCCATCAAGAGTATTATAACTCAAATTAAGGATAACGGTTTATTTGTTGCCAGTATACGAGATTATGATGCGCTGCTTGCGGATAAGCCCCCGTATTCTCCTCCGTACATTCATAAAACAGCAAAAGGGCAAAGAGTATCTTTCCAGACCTGGACATGGAAAGACGATAATTATCGGCTGATCCAATATATCGTTGATGATACGGACACCCTACAAATAAGTAAATTTGAATGTGAATACAGAGCCACTCGCAGACAGGAAATAACAGATCTGCTTGTTGCAAACGGATGCCATAATGTGATATGGAAATTTCCAAACGAAACAGGCTTCTATCAACCGATTGTAATAGCCAAAAAAGCAAAAGAACAATCCGCCAAAGGTGAATTAGGCGAAGGATAGCTTGATGATTGGCAGCACCGTTAGAGTAATCGTTGATAGACCGCTTGGAACTTTCCATCCAAAACATAAAAACATCTATTATTCCGTTAACTATGGTTACATTCCCGATATTCTTGCACCCGACGGAAAAGAACAGGATGCATACATTTTAGGTGTCAACAAACCCGTCAAAGAATTCGTTGGGAAAGTCATTGCAATCATTCACAGATTTGACGATGTAGAGGAGAAATGGGTTGTAGCACCTGAAAGCTGCTCCTATACAAAGGATGAAATTATGAAGCAGGTTGCATTTCAAGAACAATACTTTCGTACAGAAATCAGACTGTAAAATCCAATTTGGGAACATTTACCGCAGCACCGTGTTTTGGTGCTGCGGTTATTATTTAAAATGCTGGGTTATTCGTATATACCTATGATCCGGACCGTCGAGGACGCCGGTCCCTACACAGGCAGTGCTTCTTCATCTGCGCTAAGCGTTCCTAATACTGTATGCGGTTTTCCATATGGCCGGAATGAATGATCGGTGGCTTTGGATCAATTGCTTCTTCTGTGATAGGATTTCTTTCTTCCTGCTTTTTCATTTTCTATCCCTCCTGCAAATATTATTTACAGAAAACAAAGATATATGAAATAAAACTATTCCCCTTGACGCCCTTTTGAAAATTACACTTCAAACGGGCATCAAGGGGTTCTGATATCAAGCTGCCTGGGACTTTACTGCAAAAATTTCGTCAAAAAACATTTTAACTTCTTTGATTCTTTCCTCGCTGAAGGGATCCTTTAAATCATATTGTTGCGCAAATTCCAAAATGTAGGCATCCTCACTGGACAGAATTTCTTCGAACTTCTTTTTACCCTTCCCTGTTTGCTGGAGTTCCATTTCATAAAGCTGCATAGCCAAATCGTTACTGACCACATAGCTTATGATATACATGGGACTTTCGTAAAAGTGGTTCACATTGACAAACTCCATCTGGTGCCAATCGTCCTGCGCAATGGCAAACTCCTCACTGATCCGCCGGTAGCACGCAATCAAATTTTCCGCCGTCAGATCCTCATCTTCCAATTCGTAGATCTCCAATTCAAACAGGCCGTATGCCGACTGCCGCATATAAACATCAAGGCTGTCCGCCAGCTTGTATTGGGTCAGCTTTTCGTCCTCTGCGCAGCACAAACTGAAATACTCCATTGCCTGAGACTGGACTTCACTGACATCGGTGCTGACATAGCTGCCGCCACATATGTACTCATTGGAAAAATGACCAAATTCATGGGCAAATGACAGTTTATCCGATACCGCATACCATGGATTTACAAATACATAGGGGGTTTGATAGTCCGTCAGGTACACACAGAAAGAGCCATCATACTTGTAAGGGCTATAGGACAGATCGTACAAGTTTCTGGCGTTCATTGCTGCAAAAGCATTTTGCACATCTCCACCCAGATACATTGCCGTTTTCTGTACATATTGGAATGTTTCGTCCGGGCTGCACTCCTCTGATCCATATTGCCACACTTCATCATAATAGACTGCATCATAGATATCGGTCAGCGCCATACCAATGTTTTGCATATACTGTTTTGCTTCCTGCGCCGAGTATTCCCGGCCGTATATACTTTGGTAGGACATTTCCCCATAGCTTTCGTAGCCAAAATGTTCTGCAATCTGCTGGCGGACACGAATCAGATCCACAAGAATCTGTGCCAGATCCAGGCCGTATGTTTGGTAAAACTCCGGGCTATAGCTGTACATATCCCCAGCTTCTGCAAAAACATCGTAATAGGCTCCCTGAAGACGGCTCTCTTCAAGAGCAAGGGCTATATAAGCTTCATCCAGCATGGGCTCGCCTGTATAAGCGTCAAAGAACCCCTCCCCAAAGTAATACTCACTCTCCAGCTCCTGACGATACTGGGAAGCTGCCAGCATTTCATAAAGCTGCTCAAGCTTTGCATCCACCTCACCGGCAAGACCCATACAGTAGTTATATTCCTCTGCCCATTGGGTATCCCGCATATCCTGACAATAATGGATATCCGCAAGATTTAAATTGGTATAAAAACTGTCATACAGTGTATACAGAGCGTCAATATCGTCCACGATCTGGGAAAATTCAGCATCGTTTTCAATATGATAGCTGCATTGTTCCAATGTGGCATCCAACCGGGTTATGTCCGGTCGGGTATAAGTAAATTCGGAAAAGGATGGTCCCAGCTTTACTGAGATATAATCTTCCAGCATTGCGCTGCAGCCGGACAGCATAATACAAAGCACCAGAAATAATGCTATAATTCTCTTTTTCATTGGATAATCCTTTGAATTATTTTTCTAAACAACGAACAAATCCCTGCTTGTCCGCAGCCTTATAGAATGCAGAGCCGGCAACCAGAACATTGATTCCATTGTCCTTACACAACTGGCAATTCTCCATACTGACGCCGCCATCAACTTCTAAATGGCAGGCAGGATTTACTTCATCCAACATCTGACGCAATTTCTTTGCCTTGGGCATCATATCTGCCATAAACTTTTGACCGCCAAAACCGGGTTCCACGGTCATCACCAGCACCATATCCACATAAGGCAAGTATTCCGCAATGGCTTCTGCTGGAGTTTTGGGTTTTACCACGATGCCGGGCTTGACGCCAAATTCCCGGATCTTCTTCAAAGCTGCCATGGTGTTTTCCGGCGTATCGGATTCCACATGGATAGTCAGATAATCAGAACCGGCCTTGCAGAAATGCTCCACATAGCGAATGGGGCGGTCAATCATCAGGTGGACATCCAGAACAAGGTCAGAAAAGCCACGGATTGCCTTCACCATATCGTAACCAAATGTAATATTCGGTACAAACAGGCCATCCATAATATCCACATGGAGCCATTTTACTCCCTGTTCCGCCGTCATAGTCAGATCTCTTTGCAGATTCACAGGATCTGCTGCCAAAATTGAAGGTGCTAAAATTGCCATAATCATTTCTCCTAATATATGTTTTACTGTCTATAGAATACTACGATTTGATGGCAATTGCAAGTTTAATTTTCAATACGCCACTGGTCATAGTCCGATATGACATAATACCATCCTATTGACTCCATTGGAATAATCTGTGTGGCAAATTGAATATTGGGATCTCTTTTTTGATTTTCGGAATATGCCACATAGCTTCCGATATCCGCAATCCAATGTGTCCAATAACAAAACTGAATCGAATCGTTACTTTTGAAAATGCTCATATCTGACCGCAAAGAAAACAGAACTTCCAAGGTTTCTAAAACATCTTGATCTAAAATTCTACATTTTGCAAAATTTGCTTGCATTATCCCGTCAGGACTGCTGATAATAATACTTTGTGCATCGTGTTCATTCAAGAAATTTGTCACAATGCAAAATTCCGCTTGGTTTTTTGAAAATACCCGTTCAACTTTACGCATATTCGGCGGTTTTGACAAAATTGCGCTCAGAAATACAGGTGACAAATACATTCCTATTACAAGCAATATGCACAGAACTGCCGTAAAAACGGCAGTTCTGTTGATCTTACGGTATTCCGTATCTATATTGTTTTACTCTTTTCCCAACAGGCGTGCATACCAGTTGGAAAGAATCTTGGACATAACCACGAAGAAAACAGTCAGTGCGATACCGGTAATGACCAATGGGGACACTGCAAAATCGTAGTGAATCAGCGCCCAGATATAGCCGCCTGCGGCAAGTAAAAACGTGATCAGGCTGGAACAATTGGAAAATACTTTCCGGTTTTTATACAAACGAACAAAGTACCAGTTTACAATTGAGAACAGATTGGCCGTTGCAGGAACCACCAAAGCATATGCCCACAGGCCATTGGATACGCCGAAAGGCGTTGCTGCCTCCAACATAACACCAAGCGCAATCAGGAAAAAGGACACAAAAAGCTGCAAAGATTGAAGAACGGATGCCTTCCAATCGTTAATACGGTGCATTTTGATCACAGGATTTTGGGGTTGAGGGCTCTGCGTTGGAGTTTTCATCGCTGAATAAATACGCTGACAGCTTTTGCAGCTCTCCAGATGCTCCTGCACAACATTGCTGCTCTGCTCCGTACAGCAGTCATCCACATAGAGGGGAAGCAAATCCCGAATTACATTACAATCCATTTTGTTTCATTCCTTCCAATAATTTTTGTTTAGCACGGTAGAATGTGACCCTCGCCCAGCTTTCACTCTTGCCGAACAAGCTGCTGATATTTTTTAAAGACAAGCCACCGAATACACTAAGCATAAAGACTTCTTTATAGGGTTCATCCATTTGATGCAAGCAGGTATATGCCTTTTGGGATAAGTCCTGTTCGACAAACATATCCGCTAAATCCGGAGTTGTATCAGAAATTTCAATATCATCTACCGGTTGGAGTCTTTTTTGTTCATTGTACCAAGCAAAATATGTATTTTTGGCAATTTGGCAGAGCCAAACAGAAACTTTTTCTTCCTTGCGCAGACCGGTCAAATTCATATACGCCCGAAAAAAGGTTTCCTGTGTTAACTCCTCCGCCAAAGATTCATTTCCGCATAGCTTCATTAAATAATGGTATATAAATCCTTGGTTTTCCCGAAACACCTTTTCAAAATCCAGCACATTCTCACCGCCCTTTCATATATTAGATAAGAAAACACCAAATTCGTTACAACTATTATAAAATATTTTTTACTCAAATACAACAATGCTTGCAGCTTTTATACAAATTCACAGCTTGACAATCCTGTTAGACTATTTCTATAATATAATAGAAATAGTTATATAGGAAGGAACAAAAATGAAAACAATCAAACATTTCATTTGGGATTTTGACGGAACTCTGGTGGATACATATCCCAATCTTGTTCGGTATATGTCACTGGCTTTATCCGATTTTGGAATTAGTGCAGAACCTGTAGAAATACTGGAGAAAAAGATGGAAAACATCCCCTACGCCATTGACTACTATACGAAACGATATGATCTTACAGAACTGAAAGAGCGGTATGACTATCACTACTCCATGGGTAAAGCAGACGATGTTCAAGCCTTCGAAAATGTTACTGCAGTACTGCAACGGATTCAACAGCTGGGAGGATATAATTACATTTTTACTAACCGTGGTGTAACTTTAGACGCTCTGCTGGATAGAATTAAATTGCGTGACTATTTCACAGAGATCATCAAGGCAGGTGACCCTGAATTTGAGTACAAGCCTTCTCCCCGGCCTATTTTATATTTAATGGAGAAATATGGGGCAACACCAGACAACACCGCCATGGTAGGTGACCGGAAATGCGATTTGGAATCAGGTTATCAGGCAGGCTGCAAAACAATTCATTTGCTTACACCATCCGTCCCCCAATATCCCCCTTGTGATTGGCGAATTGCAAGCTTCCAAGATATGCTGGATGCTCTGAAATAAAAAATCGCTGCACATTATGATTAGATTGCCACACCGGTCTGCGGACTGGTGTGGCAATGACAGTTTAGCGATACAATTTCAGATATAAAAAAGCTCCGACCTTTCAGTCGGAGCTTTCTGTGTTCGCGTTACCTATCTTCCCAAGCAGTCGCCCGCTAAGTATTGTCGGCGCATATGAGCTTAACTTCTGTGTTCGGGATGGGAACAGGTGGACCCTCATCGCAATCAACACGAACTATTTATATCTTCGGCTTTTAACCGTTTGATATCCTTGGTGACCCATACCGGATTCGAACCGATGTTAACGGCGTGAGAGGCCGCT
>JAZRLK010000033.1:0-5918 GCA_045646805.1 Faecousia sp. | reverse complement strand
GGTTGACGATATAACGGTCGCCAACGTGGGCAACATTGGTGGTGGCAACAGGTCCGTTCCAGGGCACATCGGAAGAAGCGATGGCGATGGAAGCGCCCAGGGAAGCTACGATCTCCACGGGATTTTCGTGGTCGGTAGCCAAAACGGTGCAGGTAACAACGGTGTCGTTACGCAGCTCTTCGTCGAAGAGGGGGCGCATAGGACGGTCGATGATACGGCTGTTGAGGATGCCGCGCTCGGAGGGCTTGCCCTCACGGCGGTTGAAAGAACCGGGGATGCGGCCCACGGAGTACATTCTCTCTTCAAACTCGATGGTCAGAGGGAAGTAGTCGATACCGGCCTTGGGGATGGGGTTGCAGGTGCAGGTGGTCAGAACCACGGTGTCGCCGTAGCGGCAGATGCACTCAGCGTTGGCAAGCTCTGCCACCAAACCGGTTTCCACGGTGAAGGGGCGGCCGCCGATCATCATTTCATAAACATGATGGTTGGGATACTGCTTGCGAGTAATCATTTGTGTTTTCCTCCTTAAATTTTTCTTTTTCGGGAGGTTTAGCACTTGAAACTGGCACCGAGCCGTTATACCACAAATCTATGCGATAGAAGGAATTCCTCGTCCCCCTCGTTTTGAGGGGGATGTAATTTGGCTTTGCCAAATGACAGGGGGAGTAATCCCTTTTACTATATTGAACTCCCTCCGTCTTCGCCTGCGGCGAATCCACCTCCCTCATAACGAGGGAGGCAAGGCCTCTATCGATAGTCTTGCGGTGATGCCGGGGCGCAGAGCCACTTTCAACTGCTAAAGCATCTCCCATTAAATTTTACTTTTTCTAAAAAAGGGCGACATTTGCTGTCGCCCTTTCTTTTGAAAACTTACTTACGGATACCCAGCTTGGCGATGATAGCACGATAACGGTTGATATCCTTCTTTGCCAGATAGTCCAGCAGGCTGCGGCGCTTACCGACCATCATCAGCAGGCCACGACGGGAGTGGTTGTCGTGCTTGTGCACACGCAGGTGATCAGTCAGCTCGTTGATACGGGCAGTCAGGATAGCGATCTGAACTTCGGGAGAACCGGTATCGCCTTCGTGGGTAGCGTTTTCCAGGATTACCTGGGTCTTTTTCTCTTTGAGAATCATGGTAATTTCCACCTTTCAAAATATTTTTGCCAAAAGCCAAGTATGGGGTTAGTGGAAATCCGTTGATCGGTTTCTCCCCAAACTGAGCAAAGGGCATAATGAATAGCCGGACTTGTCCAGCCTGAACATCATAGCATAATTATTTCCAAAAGTAAAGCAAAATTTTCACAAAATTCCGGAAAATAATTGTCAATTATCAATTGACACACATCGTGTGTCTTCTGCGATTTGCTTTTGCAAATCTGCAAGGGTGCTGAACTTTTGTTCCGGGCGAATAAACTTCAAAAACTCCAAAGTGAGATTTTTGCCGTAAAGGTCGCCGGAAAAATTTAACAGATGGGATTCTACCCAAACACCCTCTCCCGATACAGTAGGGCGTGTTCCGATGTTGGTGATGGCGTTGTATGACTTGCCGCCCACCTGCGCCCGGCAGGCATACACACCCAAGGGAAGCTGCAAAAGCTCTTCCGGGTACGGGAGATTGGCAGTGGGAAATCCGATGGTGCGCCCAAGCTGTTTGCCGGACTGCACGATTCCGGACAGAATATGGGGATGCCCCAAAAACCGGTTGGCCTGCAATATATCCCCCTGCTCCAGGAGATTACGGATATGGGTGGAGGAAATACGGACGCCATCGAGAAACTGCTGCTGCACCACAGAGCAGGAAAAATTGCGGTCTTTACAGTATTCCTGCAGCAGTTCCGCTGTTCCCTCTCCCCTGCTGCCGAAGCGGAAATCACTGCCGCAGACAAATCCGGCGGCGTTATACTCCCTTACCAGCAGATCCAGAAAATCCCGCCAGGGCATAGCCATCAGCTTCTCGGTAAACGGAAACTCTGCCATAGTATCCACATAATTGCGCAAAAGGAACCGGCGGTCATCATCTGTATTGATCAGCCGGACAGCATTTCCGGACAGAAGCTTTTGGGGGTGACCGTTAAAAGTTACCGCACCGCTTTTGCAGTTACAGTCTTTTGACAGTTCACTGCAGGCGGTAAGAAGTGCTTTGTGCCCTAAATGCACCCCGTCGAAATACCCTAAGGCGTAGATAATTTGATTATTCATAGTCCCTCTATTGTAATGCATAATGCATAATTCATAATGCATAATTATAACGGCATTCCGAAAACCATTTTAAATAGTCGCCTTTGGCGACACATTCATTCAGCATTTAGCATTCAGCATTTTGCATTGAAATTAAATTTCAAAGAAGCTCTTAACGGTGGACATAATGCCGGTTTCTACCTTCGCCAGCATCAAAAATTCACCGGCTTGGCTGTAAGCCCGGTACTGTCCGTCGGGCAGACTGATAGAAAAGCTGTTGCCGTTGCGGCAGCGTTTTTCCTGGTTGGGGGTGAGAACCACCTTGTCATATCCGGCAAACAGACTGTCCACCGGGGCAAGATACTGCTCCGGATTTTCCGATTCTGTCAACATTTGCAGAGAAACAGCCTGACCGATGGAATACTCCCCTGCCTGGATTCTTCTCAAGGCCGCCATGCAGCCGCCGCAGCCTAAGGCTTCGCCGATATCCTTGCACAAGGTGCGGATATAGGTACCCTTGGAGCAATGCACCAGAATCCGGGCAGTTGTCCCGGAAAATTCCAGGCATTCCAGCTTAAAAATGGTAATGGTGCGGCTTTTGCGCTCCACTTCCCTGCCCTGACGGGCCAGGTCATAGAGCTTTTGCCCATTTACCTTCAGTGCAGAATACATAGGGGGGATTTGCTGAATCTCGCCCCGAAACTGCTCCAAAACGGATAAAAATTCATTTTCGGTGACAGAAACCGGTTTTTCTTCCAAAATATTCCCGGTGGTATCCTCGGTATCGGTGGCGATGCCCAATTGCACCACGGCCTCATAGGTTTTCTCGGCGTGCTCGAAAAACTCCACGCCCCGGGTGGCTCTGCCCACGAACACAGGCAGAACGCCGGTGGCCATAGGATCCAACGTGCCGCCGTGACCGATTCTGCGGGTTTTAAACACGCCCCGCAGCTTGGAAACCACATCCTGGCTTGTCCAGCCCGCAGGCTTATCCACAATTACGATTCCGTTCATATTATGCTTCTTCATCAGACCCTGTATCCAGGGAGTTGATAAGTTTGAGCATTTTTGCGCCGTAGGTGATGGAATCATCCAATGCCCAAACCAGCTCCGGGGTATACCGAAGCTGCAATGCGCTGCTCAGCTCCCGGCGCAGATAGCCGGAAGCGGACTTTAAGCCCTTCAAAGCATCGGCGGCTTTATTTTCTTCCAAAAAGCTTACATAGATCTTGGCATACCGCAGGTCGGGCGTTGCCTCCACGTGGGTAATGGAGATCATAGTATTTTGCACTCTGGGGTCTTTCAGATTGCGAATGGCGGAGGATAATTCCTTCTGGATTTCCTCGTTGATTCGTCCAATTCGGTTGGATGCCATAAAAAGCACTCCTTTTTCTTAGAGTTTAGGTAGGCAAAAGAGGCCTTGCCTCCCTCGTTATGAGGGAGGTGGATTTTGCGTAGCAAAAGACGGAGGGAGAGCGATGGAAGCGCCGCCAGAGGCGGATAAAGCGACCTGAGCGAGTGGCAGCGATCGGCAGATGACGCAGCCGCTCCGTCGGCAAGGAATATGCCGAGCATCGCAACAGGAGTGTGCTTTTTGAAAAAGCACACTCCCCCAGTCTGCCCTTACGGGCATCCAGCCCCCTCAAAACGAGGGGGCCAAGGGCTTATGCCCTTGATGATAAATTACCGCTTAATTTCCTGCATCACGAAGCATTCAAATACGTCGCCGTCTTTGATGTCGTTGAATTTTGCGATGCTCATACCGCATTCATAACCGGCGGTGACTTCCTTGGCAGCATCCTTAAACCGCTGCAAAGAGCCCACTTCGCCCTGGTGAATGACGATATTATCACGCAGAACACGAACCTGTGCATCCCGGCTGACCTTACCATCTTTGACCATACAGCCGGCAATTGTACCGACGGCAGATACCTTGTAAGTCATACGCACCTCGGCGTGACCGATGATCACTTCCTCATACTTGGGAGCCAGCATACCCTTCATAGCAGCCTCGATCTCATCGATGGCTTCGTAGATAACCCGGTAGAACCGCATATCTACGCCGCTGCGCTGACCGCTGGCGGCAGCTGCGGCATCGGGACGGACATTAAAGCCGACAATGATCGCACCGGCAGTGGAAGCCAGCAGAATATCGGATTCATTGATTGCGCCCACACCGGTGTGGATGACCTTGACCCGAACTTCCTCATTGGAAATCTTCTCCAGGCTGGCCTTCACGGCTTCTGCAGAACCCTGCACGTCAGCCTTGACAATCAAGGGCAGCTCCTTCATTTCACCCTCCTGCATCTTGGCAAAGAGGTTATCCAAAGTGACCTTGGTCATAGCGTTGGCAGCGGCATCCTTGGCGGCCTGCTTACGCTGCTCAACCAGCTCACGAGCCATACGCTCGTCGGTAACAGCATTAAATTCGTCGCCGGGGGCAGGAGTTTCTGCCAGACCGGTGATCTCAACCGGCACGGAAGGACCGGCAGATTTCACGGTACGGCCCTTATCGTTGGTCATAACACGGACACGGCCAACGGCAGTACCGGCAATGACGATATCGCCCTGGTTCAAAGTACCGTTCTGCACCAGCAAGGTTGCGATCGGTCCACGGGTCTTATCCAGACGGGCTTCGATAACCGTACCCTTTGCACGGCGGTTGGGGTTGGCCTTCAGTTCCTGCACCTCAGCGGTGAGGATGACCATTTCCAGCAGTTCATCCAGACCCTGACCGGTTTTGGCGGAGATGGGGCAGATGATGGTATCGCCGCCCCATTCTTCGGGGATCAGCTCATACTGAGTCAGCTGCTCCTTGATGCGGTCGGGGTTGGCGGTGGGCTTATCCATTTTGTTGATTGCCACGATGATGGGAACCTCTGCGGCTCTTGCGTGGTTAATGGATTCTACCGTCTGGGGCATAATGCCGTCGTCGGCAGCAACCACCAGAATGGCAATATCCGTACTCTTGGCACCACGGGCACGCATAGAAGTAAATGCAGCGTGACCGGGAGTATCCAGGAATGTGATCATATTGCCGTTTACATCCACGGTGTAGGCGCCGATATGCTGGGTGATGCCGCCGGCTTCGCCAGCGGTAACGCTGGTATTGCGGATGGCGTCCAAAGTACTGGTCTTACCGTGGTCAACGTGACCCATAACCACAACAACGGGAGCACGGCTGACCAGCTCTTCGTTGGTATCCACATGGTCGTCGATGATCCGCTCTTCGATGGTGACGGTGATTTCCTTTTCCACCTTGCAGCCCATTTCCACGGCCACGAATTCGGCGGTGTCAAAGTCGATAGCCTGGTTGATACCGGCCATAACGCCGTTTTTCATCAGGCACTTGATCACTTCACCGGCAGTCTTTTTCATACGGGAAGCCAGCTCGCCAACGGTGATTTCCTCGGGAATCTTAACGGTAACGGGGGCTTTACGGGCCACCTCCATCTGCAAACGGCGCAGCTTCTCCTGCTCTTCGTTCTTGGCCTTATTGCCCTTGAACTTATTATCCTTTTTATTCTGCTGCTGACCCTTCTTGCCGAACTTCTGCTTGCCGCCCTGGTAGTTCTGAACGCGCTCAGAAACCAGATTGTCAACATCGGCAAAACGGTTGGCGTTCACCTGGACAGCAGAGGTGTCAACAACGCGGCGCTCACGCTTGCGCTCCGGCTCCTTGGGCTTCTCAACCTTGGGAGCAGCGGCCTGCTGGGCCTGGGGTGCAGCCTGGGTAT
>JAZRLK010000032.1:0-3202 GCA_045646805.1 Faecousia sp. | reverse complement strand
CAGAATCATATGGATATGGTCGGGCATAACGCAATATTTATCCACAGAAACAGCAGGATAATGTTCCGGGATTTGCAGAATTGCCGTTTCCACTACAGAGCCGATTTTCGACAGATTCGGGCGGCAGGTTGCCGCCCCTACATTCCAGAGAATCGGTTTTCTGTCATTCACGCAGACCGTAATGAAATATGCTCCGGGTGTTGAATAATCGTAATTGGCAATGCGTATGGCTTTTCGTTTTGGAAACTCGTTCATAACTTTATACACCACCTGTAAATGCAACTGTTAACATTAAGGCGGCAAAATAAAAAAATGTGGTAATAACTGGCCAAATAAAAATCCAAATCCACTTCTTGCCGATTAACTGACTATTTTCAGGTTGCTTTCGCTCAATTATAAAAAATATGATACAAACGATGAAAGAAATTGGAGCAACAGGATTTGCAATCCATCCGTATATTAAAACATTTGCTATGCGAAACGGAGTTCTCCACGAATCAGAAAAATGGGAAATTCCAAAACAAACAGTAGAAGCGATACAAAATACGCAAAAAATAATTTGCAATACAGATGTAATTTTTAAGGCTTTCAAGGTTTTCATCGTATTCCTCCTTTATTTTATTCTACCACACCGCTGTTTTGATGTAAATATTTTTGCAAACGAATGGCTCCTAAGTTGACACAAGCAGTCCTTTTGGTTTTGATCGCCAATATTAATCAGGACCATCGGGGGATGCCGGTCCCTACACAGCAAAAGGCTTGACCAAAACGGTCAAGCCTTTTCAAAATGTTTTTTCGTAAATGAGTCAGCGAAAAAAGATTCCTGCTTACCGTCGATAGCCTGTAATTTCTCCGGTTTTTTTCTGACTGACAAGCTCTCCGAGGGCGTTAAACGTATATCTGAACACATAACTACTTCCACCGATTGTGAAGGAACTGGTAAAAGGTGAGAAGAATGTTGTGGTGATGCTTTCTACATCCCATAGGAGCATTCCGGACTCACTCAAGGAAAGTCCACCGCCAAGAGAGCCCTTGGCAGAGTAGAATTCTTGCGGTGTTCCAGTGGTTGGGTCGCACACTAACAGCATTGCGGTGTAGTTGTCGCGAACCATAGGTGTCAGGTCTTCACTGGAAATCTCCCAGATGCCATTATCAAACAAATACTTCAGCACCGGTGCGATTTCGTATCTGCCACCTGCATTTTGATCTTCATCTGCCAGTTTTGGTACGCAGTAGGCTGACAAGTAAATACTACCGTTGTACTCAATCATGTCGGTGACATAATAATAAGCGTCCCCGCTGCCATAGGAGAAGGATTCAGTAATATTACCCTCGCGATCAACCTTTACTATTTTGGAGTGTTCGTTTGTCATATAGCTGCCAAGCTGAACAATATAGCCATCTCCAAGCCGTGCGGTATTCCAGATTCCGTAATTGCCCACCTCAGTTTTCTTGAAGTATGTTTCTTTTCCGTCCGCAGAACACTGGCTTAAACAGAAATACTTAAAATCTCCTCTACTGATTACAGTATAGCTGCCGTCTGTGTTTTCAAGAATATCAGCAATGTATTCATCCTTGAAACCGTTATTAAACTTATTCTTCCAAAGGAGATTGCCGTTCGAATCGACTTTTGCCATCCAAGCATAGGCGTATTGAAAACTGCTCCAAGTGGGCGTTTGTCCGTATACAATTACTCCATCTGACACAGCACAGAACCCATTGATCCAGAATTCAGATATAGAAACGCTCCATAAGAGATTTTCTCCATCATACTTTTCAATGAAGCTTTTATCATGGACTCTAAATCCAAGCTGCGCATCTTCCTTGTACTCCGAACGATATTCATAGTGAATGCCTTGCGAATCAGGAAACAAGAATCCTCCATTATAATTTTTATAGTTCCAAAGGTCTTCAGGCGTAGGAGTATTTTGGAGGATCTCATATCCTCCGATTTGATCAGCAGAAAGGCTGTTTGTGATTACTTCCGCTGTCTTTGAGTAAGAGAAGGACTTTGTGGTGATATCTCTGTAAACGGCCTTAATCTCACTGCGGCTCAGTCCGTCTGTAGAAAGATCATATTCGTTAAAAAAATTAATAGCATCGCTATATTCTTTGGCTTCAACAGTAATGAAACCGATAGAGATTAGTAATATAAAACAGGCCGCAAGGGAAGCAATTGCTTTGCATATTCTTCCACTTCGTTTTGCCTTGGGAACTGGCTGTATAGCAGAAAAATCCAAGCCAGTTTCAGGGAGCTTTGCTGCAGCATCGTAAAGTTTCTTTTCCATTTCAATCCTCCTTGTTTCGCAGTGCGCAGATGGCTCGTTCATACCGCTTCTGAGCGGCGCTTGAGGTGATTCCCAAAACAGAACCAATCTCCTTGTGGCTTAAGCCACCGACTATTTTTAGGGTTACAATTTCCTGTTCCATTGGAGAAAGAGACGAAATCAATTCTATGTATTCAAATCGACTGTCTAACTGGGCAGGTGTTTCCACATACGACTGTTCACGTTTTGTCTTTCGTAACTGATCGTAGCACAGATTGCGTGCGATCCGGTATAGCCACGCTTGTTCTTTTCCAGAAGCACATCGGATCCCCCCGGATAGAAGTTTTACAAAGGTGTCATGCAGGACATCTTCGGCAAGATATTGATCTTTCGTGATGGAGAGGGCATAGCGGAATATGCCGTTTTTGTACTGCTCATACCAGCTGTATATGAGCGACTGGTTCATAACCATCACCTCCTTCTATAAATAAGACGATTGAAACGCAAGGAATACGACATTACCATTCTACTATTTTAGAATATCACGATGCTACCCTGAAGTAAATTCCCATATTCGCTACTCTTCACCTTGTGCCGGAAGGAATCGAGCTATTTTGACAAAAAACACTGCGTCCTAAGTTGACACAAGCAGAAGGATTCATTCTCGGCGTCGGCGCAAAGATGTTCCCCTGTTGCGGTGCCCGGTGTGCGCCTTGCCGACGGGGCAGCAATCTCCGCCCGCAAAACACAGGCAATGAAAACGGGCGGCAGGTTGCCGCCCCTACGTTTACATGTTCTCAAAATCCGGCATATCGTATGCCGTGTCCAATTTGATGGGATTGTTTTCAATATATTCCCACACGGCACGATATCCCTGATCGTTTCGTATCACTCGATCGATGAATGATTTCTGCCATATAGAATGCCCAATTTGC